>JASLNR010000070.1 GCA_030745885.1 Candidatus Thalassarchaeaceae archaeon | reverse complement strand
TGGACTACGTGTACGACAGCGGGTTCGGCTACTTCTCCTCCTTCATCTGGACGGATGCCTCGGGAACAGAGCAACTCAGGATGATGGTGGCCGATCAGGGCTCTGGGCATACCGGGGACGTCTACTTCGTCAGGGGAGGGGACCTGTTCAGCGATACCTGGGAGGACCCTGGCGCAGACGTGGAGTTCCGTGACACATTCCTCGTCAGCGACCACCCCAGCGACGGCGAGTGGGACGAGATGGTTTACTTCATCGACGCAGAGTGCGGCAGCGGCTCTTCCAGCATCACACTGACTCTGCGCGACCATCTATCTGCATCCGCTCTGGAGCGGATTTGGGGGCCCGGAGCAAGCGAGATGGGGACCTTGGGCACGATTCCCTATCCCTCGGGGGAGTACACCCTGACAGCGACCTTCACCGGCACCGCGTTCCTGCGAGTCATTATCGCGGGCGGCATAACCGAGTCGTGGAGCCTCTAGAGGTAATCGAGAAGGTTGTCCGAGCCTCCTACGAACACCGGCTCTTCGCCCCTCAAGTCGAACACTGCCGGAACCGTTCGATGTCCCGTCTGACGGACCACCGCTTGCCTGAGCCCATCGTGATAATCGAGGTTGACATCGGTGAAGCTCAGTTCTTTGGATTTGAGGACCCTGAAGGCAAGTGAGCAGTAGGGGCAGATGGTCTGGGTGAAGACCAGGAAGTCGGTCTCAGTCCCCAGAATTATCTCACGAAGTTGCGACAGGCTCACCGCCCCCTTCTTCATCGGACCACCATCCCGACTCGCCCAAATCGTCCAGAATGATTCCGTCCACAGCATCCTTATCCTCGAGGACTCTGTTGCACTCTTCTGGGTCGATGAAGACTAGGAAGAAGACTGTGAACATGGTGAGTGCTGCCCCCACGTATATCGTAGTGCTGTAATCGTTGTCGAATATCTCCAGCATCCTGCCAGTGAAGGTGTATGCCATTACCCCCGAGAGGTTGAACATGGACATGTAGGCGGTGAATTGGGTCCCCCCGACCTTGCTCCATGTCATCTTCATGCAGACCGCAATCACGCATATCCAAGCCACTCCGTTGACTAGGCCTCGGATGATCAGATAGGCCGTCATCACCGCTGTGTTGGTCCAGAATGGCTCCATGACCGCCAGCATGCCATTGCACACGGCAAGGCATGTGAAGCCGATCATTGCCACCCTTCTGACCCCGAACTTCTCTCCCAGCATGCCCCCTGCAATCTGGCCGGCCATGATTGCGAGGATGACGATGCCGCCAAC
>JASLNR010000069.1 GCA_030745885.1 Candidatus Thalassarchaeaceae archaeon | reverse complement strand
ATCTCACGGCTGCTCGGCCTAGGCGACATCAAGGGCCTGATCGACCTCGCGCCCGGAGACCTAGATCAAGAGGAGGCTGCAAGGCTCGCCCAGCGTCTGATGTCGGGAAGGTTCACGCTTACCGACATGTATAGCCAGATGGAAATGATGAGCAAGATTGGGAGCGTGGAGAAGATGCTGTCGCACCTGCCCGATGCGATGTTCGGTGGGATGGGGAACATGAGCACGGCTCAGAAGAGGCAGATGCAGGGCAATCTGGAGAAGTACAGGGTAATCATGGACTCCATGACTCAGGAGGAAAAGGACGAACCCATACTGCTCAAATCCAGCAGGGTCAGGAGGATAGCGAGAGGTTCGGGTGTCGACGAGAAGGACGTCAAGGAGCTGCTGGCTCAGTGGAACCGTAGTCGCAAGATGATGCGCGGTATGAAGGGAGATCGCAGCTTTAGGAGGAAAATGAAGTCGATGATGGATGTCGACGACATGGACCTCGACATGGGGTGATGGCCTGCAGCGTCACTTCGCAATCATTGGCCATAATGCCCGACCGTCTGGAGAACTTCGACTGAATGACCTAGCAGGTGGGTCTGGGCGGGTGGACGTGCTGGCTAGGGCTGTGAACGCCGCGCTATTCGTGTCGCATGGGATACGTACTGACTCATCCATCACTCTGCACCTCATGGGAGGGGGGATAACAAGGAGAGTCAGATTCGATGGTGAGTCCCTGAGAGGAGTGCATCCCGACGAACGCTCGATTTCTGGTCACATCAAATCGATCATGAAGAGTCCGGTCCCTCCTATCGGGGCGTGGCAGCGAGCCTCGGCGGGAATCGCCCACTCCGGAGGAAGTATCGAGGACACTCTGAGAGAGTGGGAAAGCGAGGGTGTGAAGTCCTGCGTATTAGATGCCCGAGGAAGTAGGCTGGGGCGGCTTAATGATTCACCGATAGGATTCGTTCTGTCGGACCACTTGCCGTTCACCGACGATGAAAACGCTACACTGGAAGGATGTCAGAAAGTATCATTGGGATCGGAGTGGTTGCAGGGACACGCGTGCATTGTAATCTTGCACCACCTACTCGACGGCTAGTCGAGCCACATGGGCAGCCCGGAAGCTGATTGCTCGGTGGCCAAGGAAAGCATTTCTCCGCTGAGTCCCAGAGGGTGGTTAGCGGGCCATGACGAAAGGGGAGTGATTGAAACAGATCCCGAGTTCACGGCATTGCAGTCGGTCCTAGGGATGTTTTCGTCCTCGATGGTGGCTGCCCCAACCTCAAAGGCAACGCCGATATTGTCGATATCCCTCATGTCAATGGCGTTGTGGTACCACCTAGAGCCTAGCGATACGGTCTGGTAACTACCGTTCCAGCGCTCCGGTCCGTTGATGTTCAGAATCAGATCTCCATCGGCGAACGCGGACAGAACGCCACCCAAGCCCTCTGGGCGTTCGCCCACACCCAGACTGCCATTCGGCCTTCCGAGGTTGGCCGGTTCGGCTGGCAGTGCCGACAGGCAAGAGTCGATCACCCTCATCGAGGCCTCGATAGTCTGGGTGTAGTCGGAGTGCTCGTACGTGGCCAGACTGATGGCGATGGCCGGCATACCGTAGAGCGAGGATTCACGGGCAGCTGATACGGTGCCAGAGTGTAGTACGTCTACCGATAGGTTGGGGCCGGGATTGATTCCCGATACGCACAACGAGGGAACAATCTCCGGAGCCCACTCGCGAAGCCCGCCGTCCATGGCAACTATGGCGCAGTCACACGGTGTGCCATCCAACGAGAATACTCTCAAAGGAGGTCCATCTGCCTCCCTGATGGAATCTGAGATGTCCTTCCTCTCCTGAAACTTCAGGTCGTGTCGCAGCGTCAAGCGCATCCCCGAGCAAGATTGTTCGGTTGCTGGTGCCAGCACGACAACTGGATACCCGCGCAAGTGTAGAGCACTGACTAGGACTCTTAGGCCCTCAGATTCAACCCCATCGTCGTTGGTCACGAATACCGCTGGGAGTGCCATGGTCGAGCCATCGAAAGGAGGTTCATGAAACCGCGTCCCCGGTCGACTTGATGCGTTCCTCCTCGATGGTCACTATGATTGCGCCTGCGAGCATGAGCGGGCCACCCATAACGGTCCACAGCCCGAGCGTGGCATCACCAGTCCACAGCCATCCAATGATGCCTCCGACGACAGGTTCGAACAGCATGGTTATCGAGACTGTGATTGGGGTAACCCAGCGCAATACGGCGTTTATCCCGGTGTGGCCGCACAGCCCGGGACCCAATGACAAGTAGGCTATCCAAGGTAGCCAAGCCGCGTCTGACCAGCCAAGTAAAGAGGCCTCGGGCAGGGTGCTAGAGAGGCTCGCACCCTCAAGTGATACGGCTGCCAAAGCCAACCAGATACCTGCAGCGAGAGTTACTGGAAAGGCGTAGACGAATATCGGCATCTGTCTGACTGAACGCAGGTGTCTACCTGCGAGCAGATAGCCGACCACCGTGACAGCTCCAAGGAAAGCCGCTGCGTCGCCGAGGACCGTTACCTCGCCACCCGCCTCCACGTCTCCCAATGACAGTAGGGCCCCGATGATGCCCACCAGCACGCCGGTTACGTGACCTCGTCGGACTGCTGTTCCAATGACCGGCATTAGCAACACGAGGACCAGAGGGTGTATCGAAACGAACAGCAGACTGTGAACGAGGCTGGTGTGATCCAGCGACCATACCCAAGCACCGAAGTGTATAGAGAGGAAGGTACTCGAAGCTAGAATCACCTGCCAGTCCCTAGTACTGATGCTCCCTCGATCCATCTTCGTGAACTGATACACGAAACCAGGTAGTAGGATCAAAGCCGTACCCTGCATTCGCCATGAAGCCCTGAGCAAGGGCGGAACCTCGCTCATCGACTGGAGTACCACTCCGGCACTGGAAACGGCCAACAGCGCCACTCCGAGCAGCGCCCATGCGAACATCGGGGTGGCTGTGCCTGAGGATTCGGGCATCTTCAGTCCGCCATCTCAGCGTCCATGACCTCGGAATCGTCGTCCGAATCCGAATTGACCCCTATAATGCCCGCAGCCCTGAACAAAACGAAGATTATGGCCGCCAATGCCAGATTTACGAGCAAGAATCCGGCGAATCTGGCCTGTGGCCACCAGGATTTGATGCTCATGGTCTCCGTACACACCACGGAATCGGGCAGTATCTCGCATGACGGTTCATTGCCGCCTGCGATGTCCGAGGCGATACGTGAGGTCGCGTAGCCCAGAACGTGCCCGAAGTCATCGTCATCGACGCCTAGAATCTCATCTAGATATGTGTCCTCAGTCCACGAGTCCGGTAAGTACTCCTGCTCTGTCTCTAGCTCGTCGGAGACCGCGAGGATTGCGGACTCGACCCCGAAAAAGGCCTCTCCGGTCAACGCTCCGGCAGCGATCATGAATGTGAACAGCAACATCAGAGCGCGACTCTTCTCAGATGCGGACGACCCTTCGGAGAGGCGAATCTCCTCAACCTTGGGAAGGAGTCTGCGCTTCTCCCACCAGTCGCGGGCCGCACCGCCGATAAGCATCGGGAATGTAACCGGTGTGGGCAGGTACATACCGAGCCCGAACGACGTGCCCATTCCAGTGGCCCACTCGGCGAAGGCACCCAAAAGAAATCCTAGCCCGAGTGC
>JASLNR010000068.1 GCA_030745885.1 Candidatus Thalassarchaeaceae archaeon | reverse complement strand
GGGGGGGGGGGGGGGGGGGGGGGGGGGGGGGGGGGGGGGGGGGGGGGGGGGGGGGGGGGGGGGGGGGGGGGGGGGGGGGGGGGGGGGGGGGGGGGGGGGGGGGGGGGGGGGGGGGGGGCCCGGGGGGGGGGGGGGGGGGGGGGGGGGGGGGGGGGGGGGCCCGGGGCGGGGGGGGGGGGGCCCGCGCGTTGGGGGGGGGGGGGGGGGGGGGGCTTGTCTGCCACAGATATCGACTGCAGGAGAGGCCCGTCCGCTTTGAAGAAATCGGGAGTTTGGTCGGTGGCTTCAGGCGGGGTATTCGAGCAACGCGTGGGCTTGGATGGGGGAGATTGCCTGCCTTGCGCCCAGACCCGCCAACTCGATGAGGAAAAGGGCGCCCAGTAGTCTGGCTCCCGCCTCCTCGCAGAGTCTAGCGCATGCAGAAATGGTTCCCCCGGTGGCCAGTAAATCGTCGATAATCACGACTTTCTGTCCGGTCTGAATCGCGTCCTCGTGCATCTCCAAGACGTTTGAGCCGTACTCCAACGAGTACTCCACACGCCTAGTGGAGTGGGGGAGCTTGCCGGGCTTGCGGATGGGGACGAAGCCGCACCCCAAGCGGTCTGCCAGCAACGGCCCGAAGATGAACCCCCGGGCCTCGGGGCCCAACACAAGATCGGGGGCCCAACCAAGGCGTTCGAGATCCTCGGCGAACCGGTCGGTAATGGACGAGGTCAGTCCGGGTTCTCCTAGGACAGGAGTGATGTCCCGGAACATGATTCCCTCGATGGGGAAGTCGGGCACCGTCCTAATGGTGGCTCGTAGTCGGTCGAGTAACTCGTCGGGCATGGTCTCCGCTCCCATGTAGGGGGGCCGGGCCTTCAGGGTATGCCGTCAGGCCCGGTATCCCGTTACATATTTCTGACTCATAGTCCTAGGGTGTCGAACAACCAGCCGAAGGTGGAGTCGTCGCCCGGACCTATGTAGAAGAAGGTCATCAGGACGAATAGCGTCCACATCACTGGGTTGAGTTCATCCCACTTCTGCATGCCAATCTTGATCACGCAGTAGCTGATAATGCCCCATGCAATCCCATCGGCGATGGAATAAGTGAAGGGCATCATGACCATGGTGATGAAGGCTGGGAGCGCCATCTCGTTATCGTCCCAGTTAATGTCCGCAGCCTGACGCATCATCAACGCGCCGATAATAACTAGGGCAGAAGCCATCGCAAATTGCGGGATAGCCGCGAAGAGGTCCGTGAAGAAGAGCCCCGACAGCATCAGGACGCCCACGGTTACGGCCACTAGGCCGGTCTTCCCCCCTTCCTCGACGCCTGCAGCGGACTCGATGTAGGTGGTGGTCGTACTGGTGCCACAAATGGCTCCAACGATCGTAGCCGCGGCGTCAGAGGCAAATGCCTCGTCCGAGTTGTGGAGTTCGTCGTTCTCGTCGACGTACCCGGCTTGGCGGCCGACCGAGTAGAGCGTTCCAGAGGTGTCGAAGATGTCGACGAATAGGAAGGCGATCATGACTAGCATGAACTCAGACAAATGGTCGCCTGCAGCTCCCATCCCATTCGGCCCGAACGCTGCGAAGAGGGTCTCCTCGGGCATGCTTGGCATGCTTATGATGTCGCCCATTGCCGGTGCGGTCGCTGTCGCGGCGCCCCACCCGGGCGCGCCTTCGAAGTAGAAGTTGTATGGGTCGGAGGCGTCCACAAGCCAGCCGTATACCGCGGCGGCGAGGATGCCGTAAACCATAGCTCCCTTGATACCGCGAGCCATCATGACAGCAATAGCAAGAAGCGCTACCATTGAGATTATTGCACCTTCTTGGTAAAGTGCGTAGCTGCCAAGTTCAATGAAATCCGTTCCAGCGGCCTCGTCTGCTGGAATCCCATAAGTCGTGCTTCCCCACCTCTCGGTGTCGGCTAGGTTGACAAGGGTCGCTCCGTCGTCTCGGATCCAACCCATCTCCCTGAGGCCGATGATGGCCAGGAACATCCCGATACCAGATCCCGTGGCGACCTTGAGGTCGGTGGGTATGGAGTTGATCATCTCTGATCTCCAGCCCCCTATGACAGGTACCTGTGGCAACGACATTAGCAAGAAAAGCAACCCTTCAACGAAGACCGCGAAGAGTGCGAGTTCCCACGCTATGCCCATCCCAAAGTTCACGACAGTGAACGTGAAGTAGGCGTTAAGCCCCATTCCGGGGGCCAAGGCGAATGGTAGGTTCGCCCACAATCCCATGACTACGCAGCCCACGAAGGCGGCGATAGCCGTGGCGAAGAGAATGTCCGAGAACGCCTGCGCATTTCCTGCATCGGTGCCATCCCCAATCGCTAGCGTTAGCATCGCGGGGTTGACGAGCAGGATGTACGCCATCGTCAGGAAGGTCGTGAGACCTGCCCTGACCTCGGCATCGAAGGAGCTTCCCCTCTCCGTATATCCAAAGTAATCATCTGCTGCTTGCACTTCCATTTTTTCACCTTTCTTTCCTCAAATACGCGAGCCACCGCTCACTAGTGGCAACGAGTGAGCGGCCAGCATATCAAGAATGTGCAGTGTGGGCGCGTTTACCGGCTCAGGCACCAATGATAATGGGTGTGTTGTTGGTAGGTAGATGGACCCTCATTTCCCCTGCAAGCTCGTCGTGGAGGGCCTTCCTGCCCACCTCAGTTGCGTGAAAGACCACGAGATCGGACGGGGAGCACGCGCGGGCGAAGGATGTGAGTGCCGCGTGGTCCCCGTGGTTGGACAGGTCGAACTTGTCGATTTCGAGGGAGACTGGGGTGAGGCTGCCGAATATCGGGATCCTGCCCTCCTCGACCAATCTCCGGCCCCCCGAGCCCTCGGCTTGGTAGCCTGTCAGAAGGATGGCGTTGGCTGAGTTATGCCTGAGGCGATTAAGGTACCAGAGGGCCGGTCCGCCGTCGAGCATGCCGCTGGTCGTGACTATCACGTTGGCTCCCAGTGCCTTCTTCCTGTCAGTCTTGCCCGAGACCCTCTTGGACCATCTGAACGCCCTCTTCATCCCATCTGCATCACGAATCAGCTCCGGGCTTCCCATCCACTCCTTGGTGACCCTGGTTCCCATCCCATCGTAGTGGACTTCGAGATGGGGGGCTTCCCTGTGGAGTATCCTGAGGATGTCCTGGCCCCTGCCGGAAGCGAATGCGGGGACGAGGGCTATGCCGCCTCTGGCAACGACCTCCATCACCTTGGCAACGAAGCGCGCCTCCTCTTCCCTCCTTGGTCGGTGGCTCCTCCCCCCGTACGTGCCCTCGAGGCAGAGGATGTCGCATTCCACGGGAACCGCCCCCGCTGCATTCGGGCTGTCTCGGGTGTCCATGTCGCCTGACCAGAGGATCCGGGCTTCTGGTGTCTCTATCTCAACCATCGCAGCGCCGGGGATATGGCCCGCACGGTGGAGCCTGCATCTCCATTGGCCTACCGGGAACCACGCGCCGAAATGGTGAGTTGCCCATGCGTCTAGCGCTAGATCCATATCGCGCTTGTCCCAAGCAAGGGGGTACCCCTCTATGTCAGAGACCTTGTAAGTGTCTTTCCACATGATCTCGGAGACCGCGGCTGTCATTTTCGTGCTGTGCAGAGTGGCGTCATAGGCGGCCACCAGCCAAGGTGCCATGCCAATGTGATCTATGTGTGCGTGGGTCATTATCGCCTCCTCGACCCTAGGGGCCTCCGAGGGATACTTCGGTGGTCTGGTTGGTGCAAGTCCGTAGTCCACGAGCAGTCTCGTTCCGCTATTGTCCTCGATGATGCAAGCTACGTTGCCGACCTCATCGGCTCCTCCTAAAAAATTGAGCCTGATTCCAGAAGGAGGGGGGTCTGTTGGATGAGAAGAGGTTCGCCCCGCGGTGTAAAGCACCATGGGTGGGGGATGGGGTTGGGTGTCATCAAGACGCCCCCCCCGGTCTTTTCTACTGGAAGATTGGGTTTGATGCTTGGTTTGTTAGAAGCGTCTTACCAACCATTATTTCCCGGCAGCCGCATACCTTCAATGATTATCGTAAATTGACTCGAAATCAAATGAATATTACAAAATCTTTCCAAGGTTTCTTTTTTCCAGTGGTAATCATGGGGTAGGGGGGAATGATTGAGGGTGAACCGACCATCCCAGTCCCATGGCCAGGGACCCCACACGCATCTTCGAAGTCCAAGATGACAGGTGTTTTGGGTGTGCGGCATGCGTAGCTCTTTGCCCGGTCGACGCTCTCCACCTCGATAACCTGCTCGCAATAGTGGACGAGCCCAAATGCACACACTGCAAACTCTGCATACCCGCTTGTCCCGTCCATGCCCTCTCTCTCAAGCCGGTGGTTGCCGAATGAGAATTGGCATATTGGGAGGTAACCTAAGGGCCCTTTCTTCGGCTCATGCCACCCTCGACTCGCAACCCCATGCGGAGGTCCATATCATCGAAGAGGCAGCCGAGATCGGCTTGACCGGCGAGGAACCAGGTATCCTTTCCCTCTGGCCGATAGTACCAGCACACTGGATTTCCGAACTTGGAACCCAAGAGCCCAAGCCATCATCAAGGGCGGTAAGGAGATCGTGGCTCGAGAAGGCCATGGCAACTTCCCTAGCCACACGAGGATGCACATTCCACCTTCGTACAAGGGTGGTGGATGTCAGCCAGGAGTACGAAGTCACGTATGTTGGAGCCGGTGTTATGGGCTCTGGGAAAACCCTCTTCGACACAGTTCTGGACATGAGGCCACCAGATCACTCCGGAGAGGAGTGGGAGGGTGGGGTTTGCGCCCGCCTCCATACCCCCCCCTATGGAATTCAGGGGGAAAGACCAGACGGCACTATCGAAGTCTGGTGGCGAGACCAGAATCCCGACCAAGGGAAGTGGGTGCACAGAATGCGATGGGTGGGGGAAGATCCCGCCTCTTCGTTGGAGGCCGAGATCAAAGCCGGCATCAAAACCGCCAAGAGGCTCATTGATACAATTATACAGCCGTGACCCCCGACAATTATTGGTGGACTCATGACGGACGCTGAGCGGCCTGTGGCGGACCTCATCTGTGACAGGACCCAGCCGACCAGGCACGCCATCCTCATCGATCCGGCCGGCCAAAGCCCCGAAGTCGCTGCCAAGAGAGCGATCGCGGCCGTCACCGCAGGAAGCAAGATGATACTCGTCGGGGGCTCTTCCGATACGGATGGGGCCAACGTCAATGCTACCGTGCTAGCCATCAAAGAAGGATTGGAACTGGTCTCATGGGCCACTAGTCAGGACTCGGGGGGGGGCAATGAGAATTGGAGGGCTCCCGTCGTCCTCTTCCCCCAAGGCTCCTCGGCGCTTTCACCCGCCGCCGACGCGATCACCTTCATGATGCTGATGAACAGCACCGACCCCCGATTCCTCATAGGAGAGCAGACACTAGGGGCGCCGTTTGTGAAGAAGGCGAGCATCGAACCAATCCCAATGGGCTACGTCATTTGCGCGCCGGGCGGGAAGGCAGGAGAGGTTGGCAAGGCCGACCTCATTCTCAACAACGAAACCGAACGAGTGGCCGCCCTAGCCATGGCGGCCGAATGCTTCGGATTCAACCTCTTCTACCTTGAGGCGGGAAGCGGAGCAGCCACACCCGTGGACCCGAACCTCATTCGCACCGCCCGGGCCTCCTGCGATCTTACCTTGGTGGTGGGCGGGGGGATTAGAGACGAGAAGACGGCAAGGGCAGCCGCTGAGGCCGGGGCGGATTGGATAATCACTGGAAATATAGCGGAGGAGTTCGATAATGCAGACGAACTCCAACGAACTCTCGCAGCCCTGATTCGGGGAATGAGCGCCCAATCATGAATGGGCACCTTTGAAACCACACTCACCTACTCCGGAACATGGCCTCTGAACCCAGCTGCCCTTGCTGCAACTCCGGGATGGAGATGCACGGGGACGCAATCGGTGGACACATGCACTATTGCGCCTATTGCTGTGGGATGCTAACCAGTGATCGCTGGCTAGACACAAACATGGATGCACAAGCCCTGAGGAGAATGAAGACCCCCGTCTTCAACGGTGAGGATGCCGGCTACTCCTGCCCTACATGCGGGGGGGAGATGGTGAAGGGACCGGTACCGACCAGCAGCGCCCCCATCGAGGTCGATGGCTGCCTGAAGTGTGGCTCCCTTTGGTTTGACAACAGGGAACTCGAATCCTTCCTCCCTGAGATTCAGGACACCTTTCAAGGGCCCGAGAAATCGACTGTTCTGGATGCCGTTGTCGCAATCGCCTCACGATTCAGACGAAAAACGGATGATTCTGAAGAGTAAGCCGATAATCTAAGTTGCCGAGAGCCGGTCTATCTGTGCTTCCATGTCGAGAATAAGCAGAAGCAACTCCTCCTCGTTCCCTAGCAACCTCATGTTCTCCTCTCGGAGCTCTTCGACCCTCCCCGCTTCGATCTCATTCGCCTCGCGCCGTACCCGCTCGTTCTCCAGACGGCGCTCGAGAAGCGCAATCCTGGTGTCGGCGACCCTTGCCCTCTCCTCCAACTCTCCGTGAAGGGGAAGATCGGGATCACTAGCGCTCTGAGCCAATAGCTCCGCTTCCCTCAAACGCCTCCGCAGTGCAGCCACGTCACCTTCCAGGCGAATGATATCGCTCCACCTTGAGATCACTTCCTCAATCAACCGGCTTCGGGGGATATCCGCAAGACGCCCCTCCAAATCCGACCCATCGTCTTGGCGGGGGCTGTTCACGGTCATCGGCAGTCACCCCCTATTCCGCGTGGTTCCCACTTGAACCTTGAGGGAACGATGGAAACTCTCCTTTCATTCTATCACCAAACCCCCTTCTCCGAACTAGTCGCGTTTATACCGAGACCCTAGGTCGCCGGCCCCATGAAGGCCTACAGAGCCCAAGGCACCTTCCGCGCCGGCAAGAATGACCAGCCGTTCACAGTCGAACTCGTCGCGCTGGACGAAGACGACGCTTTGCACAGGGTCCTCTCCAACTTCGGGAGCCGCCATCGAGTCCCCCGGCGCTTCGTCAACATCCAATCTCTGGAGGCAATCGACCCATCGGAATCGGCCTCGCCCACGGTTGTTTCTCATTTCAAGGACCAATAGGTCGATTTCATGGCTCGAGTGGGCAATTCTGAAAGCCCGGCTCTCAGGAGATGCCCACCATGAAGAAATGGTTCATGCGCCAATACTGGCGTATCCAACAGAGCCAATCCCTCATCAGCCTAGGCTTTTGGACCTCCACCCTCACTTTGTTGATTTGGCCCTATGTTTCCTGGAGGTTCGACTCGACCGACACCATCCTCTCCCTCCCAATAACCTACTTCCTACTGGCAGGAATCGCTGCCACTGTAGTCACCATAGTACTCCTAGTCGGTTTGATCTATGACGTCTCCTTCGGGCTGTGGAGGGACCATATCACAGTCGTGCAGGAACGAAACCCATTCGCGACGTACAAGCTGAACCCAACATGGGGCATCGTCATTGCCCAGACCAACGAAATTCTCCGTAGGGTTGCCGGTGATGACGAGGAGGTACAACGACACTGCAGGTTCATCGACAGAATGCTCGAATGGAACGCTAATGAGGAAATCTGGGCTCGTTCGATGTCTTCTTGGAAGGAAATCCTCCATGACGAGGATCCATTCCTCTTCTATCTTACCGAGGAAACCAGGCAAAGGCTCGAGGAGGCTGCTGCCGACCTTGAGGACTTCTGACCGACTGATTGGCATGCAACCCGACTCTGAGAGTGTCATACAAATCGCCCATGAAGCCGGCATGGAGATTCTCAGGATATACGAAGACTCGGCTGACTTGGAAATAACCTCCAAAGCCGACTCCTCCCCCCTGACCAAAGCCGACCTCGCAGCCCACACCACCATTCAGGAGGGATTACGAAAACTGAGCCCCCCCATCCCCCTTGTGTCCGAGGAGGGTCGTGACGGGGATCCAAGGACGTCCGATTACGCATGGCTCGTGGACCCGCTTGACGGCACCAAGGAATTCATCAAGCGGAACGGGATGTTCACCGTCAACATAGCGCTAATGAGCCGAAGCGGGCCGAGATGGAGACCGGTTTGGGGAGTCGTCTACGCCCCCGTCTCCGACACTACATGGGTTGGCGGGACCACCCACGCACCCGAACGAAGGGACGGACACCGAAGTAGGCGAATCGAGGTAAACCAGCAGATTGGCACTCCGGTTCGCTTGGTGGCCAGCGGTAGTCACAGGGGCGAGAAGGACGAGGCCTTCGCTTCGGCTCTCGGACCCCACGATCTCGTCCGAATGGGCTCTTCCCTCAAAGCCTGCGTCGTCGCCGAGGGCAGTGCGGACCTATATCCCCGATTCGGGCCGACTAGCTGCTGGGACATAGCTGCAGCCCACGCGGTCGTCGAGGCCGCAGGAGGCATCGTGGTCGACCCGGCAGGCAACACCCTTGACTACGACATCGTCGATGAGATTCTCAATCCCTATTTTCTCGTAGCATGCAGTTCCCAATGGAATTCGGCATGGGCAAGGAATCAGGATTAAATGAGAGACGCTGGTCGGCGACCTCGTTCGGGGCTGGCAATTTGGCAAATCGGGTAGTGTGGCTAATCGGCCTCTCTGGGGCAGGCAAGACTACTATTGCGGAGGCTGCGGCCAAGCGTTTTGGGGCAGAGCTCCTAGACGGAGACACCATCCGCGACTTCTTCTCCAACCACGACTTCTCCCGTGAGGGCCGCGAGAGGCATCTGCTCGGCATCGCCAGGATGGCTGCGATGATTTCCAAGCACACCGATGTGCTGTGCTCCTTCATCACTCCTTACGAGGATGTTCGAGAGAAGATTCTGGAGATTCTGCCCGAAGACGCGGTGATGGTCCATGTCTCTACCTCTTTGGAGATATGCGAGGAGCGTGACGTAAAGGGCCTCTATGCGAAGGCGCGCACAGGAGAAATCGCCAGCTTCACAGGCATCTCCGATCCCTTCGACGAGCCGAACTGCGCACACCTCACCCTCAATTCTAGTGGCGGTCCAGGCCACGGCGTCGACGATCTGGTGGACGAACTCGCACACCTCTTCGAGAAGCCCAAGGCAGTGCTCCTGCCAGGCCGCTGGCAGCCGCTGCACGTCGGTCATGAGTGGATGATTCAAAGGGAGCTCGACGAAGGCAAGAGGGTCGTCGTAGGAATCAGGGATACCCCGGTGTCAGAATCAGACCCCTACTCTACAGACGTGCGCAGGCGTATGATAGAGCACCGATACGAGGGGGAGAACGTCGAAGCATGGGTGATGCCCGACATCGAAGCCGTCTCTTATGGGCGCAAGGTCGGATACGAGATACGCGAGGCCGAAGACATCCCCCCCGAGGTCTTCGAGGTCTCTGCTACCGGGGTGCGAGGCGGCAACCGCGCGAATGTCTCTGCCAAGGTCATGGAGTTCATGATTCAAGAAGGCATATGGGACGGCCAATAGCCAACAGGGCCTGGTCAGGCAAATCAATCTGCGACGGCTTCTTGACACTCGGCATTGTCGAAGCACCCATGACAATGGGCGACGGCGCCGAGTTGCAACGCCTAGCTAGGTTGGTCGAAGCCAACCGGGAGCGCTTGCAGGCCATCGAGCAGCAGATTCGAAACCTCGAGAGCCTGAGAGTCGAGCAGACACATGCGATCGAAGCCCTCGATGGCATCTCGGAGGATGGCGCCGAGGGGGTGATGGTACCATTGGGAGCCGGGGTCCAGATAATTGCTGACATACCCGCCGAGGCCGGCGCGGTCATCGATTTGGGCAGTAGGGTCCAAGCGGAGAAGACGAGAGAGGAGGCAATCGCCATCCTCAGAGGTAGGAACGAGGAACTCATGACCCTCATGGAGATGGTGAAGAAGGAGTACGACGATTTGGAGAACCACATTATCACCTTAGCAGACCAATTCAACCACACCGTCGAGCACCTCCAGAACAATGAAGAGGAAGGATCAGAAAAAATCGCAGCCCCCGAGAAACAACCTACACCCCCAAAGGCGCGAAGGCGAAGAAAACGGGGCACCGAACTCACACTTGATGACTGAGGCCTCGACATGGGTTTGTTCGACCGTTTCAAGAAGCGGGTGGAAGAAACCGAAGAAACCCACGGGATCACTGTCAAGGAGGGCACCGCCGAAGCCCTCGAGGCCCTCGCCGAACGCGACCGGCTGCTGAAGCACGAAGCAATATCAGAGCCAACAGAAGCCCCGCTACCCCCGATGAAGGATAGCGGGTGGGACGACATTGAAGAGGAATTGAACGACCCATTCTCCTCCCCGCTCTCAGCCAAGGATAGGAAGAGGGCCACCAGGCAAAGATCAGCCAAGGTGCGGAAGAAGGCCAACGAAGAGGCCCATAGGGCGCGGCCGATGGAGACCACCACAGGGAGGAATCTAGTGGAAGTTAAACCCGCATCCTTCGCAATTGATCTCGGTGACGACAGCACAACAAGGGGCGGCCGCATTCTAAAGGGAGGGCCGGCCTTGGAGGGAATCCTCAAGGATTTGGAGACGGACTTGCTCTCGGCGGACATGGGCCACGCCGCCGTCACCGAACTCATCTCCGTCCTACGCACCCACCTCATTGGAGCCCGCATCACTAGGAAGACCGAGCTAGCAGGGGTGGTGGAAAGGGCGCTGAGGGGCGCGCTGAGGGACCTCCTTGAGTCCGGTTACTGGGACTTTGACAGAACTGTACAGGCCTTCGTCGCCGAGGAGACCCCAGTATCAATCATGATTGTCGGCGTCAACGGTACCGGCAAGACGACCACAACCGCGAAAATAGCCAAGCGGCTGAAGGATCAGGGCCACGAAGTCGTCCTCGCCGCTGCCGACACATTCCGCGCCGGCGCCATAGACCAACTATCGATCCATGCCGAACGCCTCGGAGTCAGGTGCATCAGCAGCCAGAGGGGCGGGGACTCCGCGGCGATAGCGAGGGACGCCATAGAGAGCGCGACCGCCCGTGGGGAAGACATCGTAATCATCGATACTGCTGGCAGAATGCAGAACAAGTCCAACCTCATGGAGGAGCTGCGCAAGGTCCACAGGGTCACTAGCCCCCACCTCGTTATTTTCGTCGCCGACGCGTTGGCGGGTAACGACGCAGTGACCCAAGCAGCGGAGTTCCAACGAATGCTCACCTTCGATGGTGCGGCCCTGTGCAAACTCGACACCGATGCTAGGGGGGGCGCAGCGCTCTCGATATCCCATGCCACAGGTAGGCCGATTGTCCTCGCCGGCTTGGGGCAGGGCTACGACGACCTCGAGCCGTTCGACCCCGAATGGCTCCTAGACACCATCCTAGCGTGATGTCACCGACCACGCCGTTCATGAGCCATAGCCCATGTGCGTTGACGGGATGACATCGAGCGGAGAGCCGACAGCACTCATCGTATTGGCGAACCGGATTTCCGCAGGGAGGATTCAATCCATACTACGACAGAAAGGGTGGATATCGGAGATTTGTGGGGATGGCGACAAGGCTGTTGATAGGTACGTCAAAATTAAGCCAGCCCTAGTCTTTATCGGGCTGGACATACCCACTTTGGACGGGCATGTCGCAGCCTTGGAGATGAGGGAGAGCGATCCCACAGCCCGAATCGTATTCGTAACTAGTCGGACACGCCTTGCCAAGGCAGAGGATGCAGCATTTTCCACCGGCGCAGTGGCGGTGCTGATTTCGCCTCTGACCCAAGCGGATTTCGATCAGAAATGGGATGCCATCAACGGACCCATCCCCGACGCTCCCGGCTTGGCCGACCTAGACGAGCTATATCCAGAACTCGAGGAAAAACTACAGCCTGAATCACCAACACACCCCGGCCTTCCTCCATTGGGGCTGGGCGGCGAGGGTATGCCCCCTCTTCCCAATCCCCCCAATGGCGAACCAATCCCCCGATTCGGTCGAAGGACCCTTTCCCTAGCAATCTTCCTCGCCCTATCTGCTTTAGGGGTAGGAGCCGCGTATCTCCTCGGAGCCATTTAGCAGGGCCTTTCGACCTAGCGCCGCTCGTCATCGGTGATCAGGACAGCGGGAATCTGGCCGACAATGACTTGACTGCCTTGCGGAGCGTCGGTGATGGTGTCTATCGACACTCCGTCATCCTGCAGCAGGCCCTCATCCAGCGACGCCAACCGCAGCCCCACCCTCCATCGTTTGAGAACTTCAAAAACCACTATCCCAAGGAGCACGACGAGAATCACAACGGAGCAGACCCAAGCGACGAGGCTCTGGGCCACCATCCCTTATCTCTCCAACAAGGCCTTCCACGAAGCCTCCGCATAACTCTGGGAGGCCTCCTTGGGATTCTCGGCCCCGTGTATCCCAGAGCCGACGATAACCGCATCCGAGCCAGCGCGGACAGCATCGCTAGGATGCCCGTATCGCTGCCCAAGAACGCCCTCGGCTGCGGTCAGGCTCACACCCGGCGACCAAATCATCCTCCCATCGCCTGCCTTGGCTCGCAGACCCCCGATCTCTGCGGGAGAGCTACCATTCCCAATGTAGCCAATTACATGGGGTGAGGCCGCTCCGAACTCGATCGTGCGGCTTCCATACTCCTCCGATAGCAGGTTGTCCCTGCTGGACATCTGTGCAAGCAGGAGAATTCCACCGATGCGTTGCACACCGTCCCAAGCCGCTGCGACCCCATCTAAGACATCAGGCCCACTGACGCTGTGAGCGGTGACCACATCGGCCCAAGAACGGATATCATACAATCCCCCCATTTGGGTCTGAGCGACCTTTCCTATATCAGCGAACTTCCGATCCTCGAAAAGCATGAGGTCGTGCGCTCGAGCGGATTCGATAACCCTGCCCCACTCACCCATGCTGAAATCATCCACCATGTCGACATGGGTCTTGAGAGCGGTCACGTGGGGGCCCGCCTGGGCAATCAGCTCAACCAGATCGTCTACTCTTGGAAGATCCGCGGCCAGAACAACGAGAGATTGCTTTCGGACGGCCGACTCCATGTACTGATGAGCCAGTGGATGAGCGCATGCGCGCCAGCGCGCGCCCCACACCTCGTCCGGTTGCATCGTTCAACCCGGTCTTCGGACCCTCTTCAAGAATTTGGATGGAGCCGGATTGTTCATGGACGGAGAACTGCACCCCTGCATGAGGGGCACTCCAATGTCCGTCGAAACGGAGCCCCATCTCTTCGAAGTAGCCACTAGAGACCTCGAGGGCCTGCCTGACGCACGCGGCGAGAGCGTGCGTGCAATGCTAGCAACCGATCACGGGATTGAGGTTGCAGCGGCCCGGGTCATTTTGGGATACCAAGTGCAAGCTGACCTAGCCGAGGAAGAAGCCGATAGTTTGGTTCATGACTTGTTCGCCGACCCCATCATCGAGCGCGGTTCAAGGCTAACACGCCTGCTCGACGATTTCCCGGAGGCACCTGAGATTTCCATTCAAGTCGGCTACAAGCCAGGCGTGACGGATAACCCAGGCCAAGCAGGGCTAGATGGCCTTCTGACTTTGTTTCCGCACCACTCTGAGGCGAAGGTAGCGACCAGCAGGACATACGCCTTTTGGGGGGTGCCCAAGGATGTCGAACCGGAGGAATTGGCATTCACCCTACACAACCCAATGATCGAGCGTGCTTCGGTCTCGGGTCCAGCGGAGTGCTCCATGGGGAAGTGGCCGACCCTCGGCTTCCCACTACACCCACCAGCACCCTATTCAGAGCCCGCGGTCGTTGACTTGGAGGTCAGTGAAGAGAAATTGATGGAAATCAGCGAGACGGGTCTGCTCGCACTGAATCCCGGGGAGATGAGGGCGATTCAAGAGCACTACAGGAACCCGAATACCAGATTGGCTAGAGAGGAGTTGGGCCTCCCCCCCAAAGCACCCACAGACGTGGAGCTGGAGTGCCTGGCGCAAACATGGTCTGAGCATTGCTCGCACAAGATATTCTCAGCCAGCATCCATCACGTGGACACCGAAACCGGCGAGGACTGCGTGATTGACTCGCTGTTCAAGACGCACATCATGCAGCCAACGCTCGACATCCAGAAACAGGTCGACTGGCTGCTAAGCATCTTCCACGATAACTCAGGAGTCATCTCATGGAACGAGGACTGGAGCCTGTGCATCAAGGCTGAGACGCACAATACCCCAAGCGCGCTCGACCCCTATGGCGGCGCCATAACGGGGATAGTCGGGGTCAACCGAGACATACTAGGAACGGGCCTAGGAGCCCGCCCCATCGCCAACACCGATGTCTTCTGCTTCGGGCCACCAGACTATGACGAACCTCTCCCGGGGGGGCTGTTCCACCCCTCTCGGGTATTCCGTGGGGTGCACGCGGGCGTGCGCTCGGGTGGGAACGAATCAGGCATCCCAACGGTCAACGGAGCCATGGTTTTCGACGAGCGCTACATCGGCAAGCCACTGGTCTTCTGCGGAACAGTGGGTCTGATGCCACGCCGCCTGGCCGACGGGCGAGAGAGCCACGTCAAGACTCCCGAACCCGGCGACGTCGTGTACATGGTCGGCGGGCGAGTGGGTAGCGACGGAATCCATGGAGCCACCTTCTCCAGCCTCGAGCTGACCGAGGACAGCCCTAGTTCGGCGGTTCAGATCGGCGATCCGATCACGCAGAAGAAGATGCTGGACATGATCCTCGAGGCCCGCGATTCCGGCCTGATTCAGGTGATTACGGACAATGGAGCGGGCGGCCTGTCCAGCAGTGTGGGGGAGATGGCTGAGCTGACCGGTGGGGCCGAACTCGATCTGGACGCCGTCCCCCTCAAACAGGCTGGCCTCTCCTCGTGGGAGATCCTCGTTTCAGAGTCCCAAGAGCGCATGACCGTTGGGGTTAGGCCCGATGACTGCAAGGCGTTCGAGGCCATGGCTGCCCTTCATGAAGTGGAGGCGTCTGTCGTCGGCACCTTCACCGATTCGGGAGCCTTCGTTGTTCGCCACGGCGAGACACCCGTCGCGCTTCTGCCAATCGCCTTCCTCTACGGGGGGTGCCCGCAATTGCGCCTCGAATCCGAGTGGACCCCCCCGCTCCACGTGCCCGTAGAGACACCGGACGTCGATGCGATTGGGATGGGCGAAATCCTGTGCCGCCTGATGGCTAGGCCGAATATCGCCTCCAAGGAGTGGTGGGTCCGCTCCTACGACCACGAGGTCATCGCTCAGACTGTGATCAAGCCGTTCTGCGGCATCAATCACGACTCTCCGGGCGATGCCGCCGTAATCGCCCCCTTACAAGGCGGCACTCAGGGGGCCGTCATCTCGAACGGGATCGCTCCGCGATACTCGGACATAGATGCATATGCCATGGCAGCAGCTGCCGTGGACGAGGCTCTACGCAATGCGGTCTGCGTGGGCGTCGACCTCGACATGATAGCCGGCCTCGACAATTTCTGCTGGCCCGATCCAGTAGAGTCGTCCAAGACTCCCGACGGACGTTACAAGCTCGCGCAGCTAGTCAGGGCCAATCGAGCCATCGACGACGTCTGCAGGGCCTATCGCCTTCCGTGCATCAGCGGGAAGGACTCGATGAAGAACGATGCCATTCTGGATGGGAAGAAGATCAGCGTACCTCCCACCATCCTGTTCAGCCTGATTGGCAACCACCCAGACGTCCGCAAGGCGGTATCCTCGGATTTCAAGAGTCCTGGAGATGCCATCTACCTGCTCGGTCAAACGCACCAGGAACTAGGCGCGAGCGAGCTCTCCTACATGATGCGTGAGGAGGGGCGGGGCGGCATTGGCGGGGCAGTCCCCAATATCGATGCTGAGCGCAATCTGGCTTTGTACCGGGCGCTCTGCTCTGCGATGGGCGACGGCCTAGTCGCAAGCGCCCACGACTGCAGCGAAGGCGGCCTTGCCGTTGCTCTCTCGGAGTGCTGCTTTGGAGCGGACTCCGGGGCCTCGGTCTCCATTGACGGCCTGTGGTCGGCCTGTGAGCATCTGGACACATGGGGCGCACTGTTCGGCGAGAGCCTAGGGAGAATAATCGTGAGTATCAGACCGGACGATTGCGAGGCATTCGAGGAGTCGATGAGCGGGAACCCCTGCCAACTTCTGGGTGCGGTGGTACAAGGTGACGCAATCACGGTATCCCGTAATAGCGAGGATGCCCTCGTGGCCTCATTGAGTTCCCTGCGGAATGCTTGGAAGGGCACACTGGACGGGGGCGTCGGCTGATGGCAGGCAGACCACGGGCCGCGGTCCTCTCGGGCTTCGGGATCAATTGCGAGACCGAGACGATGGCAGTCTTCGAGATGGCCGGTGCGTCCGCCGTCAGGATTCATGTGAACAGGCTGATCAGCGGCGCAGCCAACCTGTCCGACTACCAAATCATGGCCATCCCCGGCGGCTTCTCCTTCGGCGACCACCTCGGCAGCGGGCGCCTCTTGGGCAACCGCCTTCGATTCGGCCTGCGCGAGCAGGTGCGCGGCTTCGTAAAGGCCGGCAAGCCTGTGATCGGGATCTGCAACGGCTTCCAGGTTCTGGTGAAGATGGGCCTGCTCCCCGGCGACGACGAGGTCAGCCTTACCCAGACAGCATCGCTCGCCCTCAACGACAGCGGCCACTACGAGAACCGTTGGGTGACTCTGGAGTTCGACCCCGACAGTCCATGCATCTGGACGAGGGGGTTGAAGCGCCTCCGGGTGCCGGTGCGCCACGGGGAGGGCAAGTTCGTCACCGACGACCGCGCGCTGCTCGACAAGTGGGCTGCATCGGGGCAGCTGGCCGTGCGCTACGTCGACCCCAGCACACCATACCCATCGATATCCGATGAGCCCCTGCCATACCCCACGTCCCCCAACCAGAGCTGGCGCAACGTCGCTGGCGTGTGTGACCCAACAGGATTGGTCTTCGGCCTCATGCCCCACCCGGAGGCCAACCACTCGACATGGCTGGGGGCCACGTGGACGCGCGAAGGGTCTGAGCACGGCGAGGGCGAGGGCATGGCTATCTTCCACAACGCAGTTGACTATCTGGTGGAGTAGCGCCTCCGAGCCAATCGGTTGCTTTGGGTCGTTATCAATGCTACAAAACACCGATTAGCTTGCTTGCGCCTCGATCCAAGCCACACTCCCAAATGGTATGGATCTTCCACCCCATGACCAGAAGCGCCGCCTCCTTCCTCCGATCGCGCTCGACGTTGCGCTCGAACTTCTCTTTCCAGTATTCCAAGTTTGATTTTGGCAACTCAAGGGCGCAGCGTGGACAACGGTGCCAGAAGCAGCCGTGCACGAAAATCGCAATCCTACGCCCGGGGTAGGTGATGTCCGGCCGACAGACGTAGCGCCCATTCTCATCATCGATCCTCCAATGCAAGCGATACCCGGGATGCCCGGCCTCCCTGAGCATGCGCCTCACCACCTGCTCGGGGCCGGTATTGGTCGAGCGGTTGGCGATCATCACATTGTGGACTGCAGGCGAAGATGCTGCTGGGACCTCAAGGGCCATGAGACTCAATCTCTACTCACTCTCAGTTGCATCAATATTTGGCACAGATTCTCGGCCCAATGCTCCGTACAACGGGAGTGTGAGGAAGACGGCCATCACAGCCATTAAGACGAAATCTAATCCATCCGGCCCTCCCCCTCCTCCAAATCCTATCTCATCCATTCCGTACCAGCTCGTGAAAATACCCAAGATACCGACCGGCCCTGCGAGGTAATTTCGCATTCCCCACACCATTCCAAGCGCGATGATGATGATGACCTGCCCTGCGACGATGATGTTGTAACCCTCTGTTGTGATTTCATACACCTCACCGGGATACTCAGGATCCTCCATCTCGCCTCCGGAGCCCTCTGCGAGGACCCAGGCTGGTCCGAAAACCATGCCCATAATCACGACCATGGCAGTGAAGAGTCCGAGGACACCAATGCGCTTCTTGTCCGAGTCAAGCTCGACTTCAAACTCATCATAGGCCAATGCAGGGAGGTAGACGAGAGTGCCGTAGAAGACCCACATGAACGGGACTTCTTCGAACCCTTCCGTCGAACCCAGCGCTGCTGCGATGACTGGAGCCAGAAAAACAGCGGCTACTCGGCCGTTTTTGACGCGAAAGAGGAGGAGGAGTCCAGCCATTCCATCTGCAATCACCCACGCCCAGTCGCTGTCAACAGCAGCACCTAAGGAGAACAGAGCGAAGATGGCAAACTGAACCCAAAGCATCAATGAGAAAGCCCCTGTGTCGGTCGGTGGCATTTTGTACATAGCATCATCACTCATGCAAATAAATCGAGGATTACGGTATATAGTCCCTTCAACCCAAACATATTCGTAATTTTTTGAATATTAGCGAACACGTTTGGAGAGATGGGGTGGTGGACGTGACGGGATTTGAACCCGTGGCCTCCTCGTTGCGAACGAGGCGATCTTCCAGGCTGATCTACACGCCCCTGCGCCCGAGCCGGCCCCCCTCCCGATATAGGCATTCACCTTATGGCCGATTCCCGCGCCCGC
>JASLNR010000067.1 GCA_030745885.1 Candidatus Thalassarchaeaceae archaeon | reverse complement strand
GTCCCCCTCACCGAGTTTCTCACGTGCCCACCCATAGGCAACTAGGTTGATTGCCTCGGTGGCACCGCTGGTGTAGATCAGTTGGTCGGCGGACGTGCCGAAGTATGAGGAGATCATGTCCCTTGCACCCTCGAGCGCCGACGTTGCCTCATCTGCGAGGGTATGGTTGGCACGGTGGGCGTTGGAGTTGTACTCTTCGTAATACCTGGACATCGCATCGATTACGCACTTCGGCTTCTGCGAGGTGGCCGCGTTGTCGAAGTAGACGAGTTGCTTGCCATTTGGAAGACGGCGGCTGAGGATTGGAAAGTCCGCTCTGATTGCCTCGATATCCAGTGCCAAGTCATCCCCACATTGTTCGAAGGAACGCCCCCCTATCAAGGCGGCGTGTGGTTAGAAAACGAGCGATATTGCGGAATGCCTATTTCCAGACACCTCTCTGATGAACTCGATGGCACGTTACTCGGGACAGGAAACCGTCGACAGACTGGGCAGTCTCGATTTGAACCTAGACGGTGAAGTAGTAAATCTTGCAATCGTTGGTTCGAGCAGCTTCTACGACTTTGAGATATTCGAAGAGATTGTGGAAGACTGGGTCAGCAAATACGGCTACCCAGACCTAGTCATCGTCGGCGGCGCTAGTGGAGTGGACTACATGGCCGAGCGCTGGACTGATGCCAACATAATCCCAATAGCAGTGTTCTCCGAGGAGTGGGATGACCCCACTAGGAGCCTCGTCGACAGGGGCAGGGCTGAGGCGCCCAACACCCTTACCGAGAAGATCCTCGATGCAGCGACCCACTTACTGGCTATGCCATCGCCCACGAGCAAATGGACCATGGTAGTAATCGATCTAGCCGAAGGCAGGCGCATCCCCACAGAAGTCAGAGAAGTGGGATAGTCGCTCGCGCATGGAACGCCATTCTGGTGCTCGCGCCGGGATTTGAACCCGGGTCCTCGCCTCGAAAGGGCGAGATGATGGACCGGACTACACCACGCAAGCGACAAGGCCCCGAGTCGCGTCGTTTACATAATCGGTTCGTCGAGCCTACTCCTGCTCGGCTGCATCTGGCTCTTGGCCCAATCCGTACCACCAAGAACTCAGTGGGAAGAACGCTACCAAGGAGGCCATTCCTAGGGCGAGCCAGAACCACGGGTTTTCAAGCTGTGCTAGGAACTCCTCGCCCCAAATGCCAAGGACCATGACCTCCAAGCCGAACCTTATGCTACGCCCGAACAAGCCCGCAGCGATGAAGATCCTGAGATCCATCCTGCCCGCTCCTGCGGTCCATGCTAGGACCTTGTAGGGGATGGGGGAGAGCGCTGCGACGAAAATTCCCGCCCAGCCGTACCTAGAGATCAGTTCCCCCAGTCTACGGGATGTCGCGGGCTTGGCGAACCTAACCAGCAGAGGCCTGCCCCCGTACAATCCAATCGCGTATCCACCCAAGGAGCCGATGACGCTTGACAGGGTGACGACAGTGAAAATAAGTAGCAGATCGAGAAGGTTATCCGCGGCAAGTGACATTGGCATTACGAGGAGGTCGGGGGGGACTGGCTGCAGAGCGGCCTCTGTCGCTGAGACTATTGCGAGGCCCAGCAGGCCAAAGCCGTCGGCCCAATCGATTACCGACTGAGTTAGGTCCTCGAACACACCTTCTCGTCACTTGTGCTCGACATAATCGTTGCTTATGCTGGACACCTGTCCCGAACGAACCCGACCTCTATGTGCACAACGGCCACCGGGAACCATGGCTTCGGTGGAGGTGCTCGATACGGCGGCGTTGATTGCATGGCCCCTAGAGAGGATTGAGGGGGGGATGGTACTTGAGTCTCAGAGGGAGGAGTTGTCCAGAGTTGCGCCCGATCGCTTGGCCCTCCTCGATGCCGTGGAGGTCAACTGGGCATCTCCGGAAGATGCCTCAATCGAGGCAGCAGGAAAGCTAGCCATGCAAACCGGTGACATAGCCGGACTCTCGTCCACCGACCTAAAGCTCCTTGCTTTGGCGATGGAGCATGAGGCCATCCTGTTCACCGACGACTACCGGCTGCAAAACCTATGTGGGAAGGGGGGGATTCCCTGGGCCTCGGTCTCAACTAGGGGAATCAGTGCAATCTGGTCGTGGGAAGTCAGATGCTCGGGATGCGGGGTCGAACAAGAAATACCGTCGCAAACCCCTTTGACAAAGGGGGACATCGGGACCTGTTACGTCTGCGGATCACCGCTTAGAATCAAGCGTAAGATGTAACTACTCCTGCTCGGAAGCGACTTCCTCGGTCATGCCACCGCGATCCATGTCGTCCATGGAATCTAGGCCTGTGGCCTGATCCAAGCCCTTCTGAAACTCGCCCTTGGCACGTCCTACATTTCGAGCGAGCTCGGGAATCCTCTTCGCCCCGAATAGGAAAATCGCTATTCCAACGAGGAATACCATCTCAGTTGGTCCAAGGGCCATGCTATCGACTACAGGTGGAAGGGTCCTCGTTCAAATGCTTCGGCAGAATGAACTGTCACCCACCGGAAACAGGTGGGAGGAATGCAATCTCAGCGGCATCGTTGAGCATCGAATCAAGATTAGAGGTGATATTGCCGTCAATTGCGACTCTGAGGCCGGATTCTATCATGTCCACTAGTTGGAATCTCTCGGCCAATTGCAGCGCAGTGGTTCCCTCTTCGAGGGCTACTTCGATTTCCCTCGCACCGACCTTCTCTGCCAGGGGGCCGAACATCAGCATCTTGACCTTGATGGCGCATCCGAGTTCAGAGTCGTCAATCACATGTTTCGGAGTCAATCGGTTAACTTCAATGCACCTGCCCAATTATTAGCCGTCTTAACTAATCGAGGTAGGGATTTGAATGCTCGAGGCTGTGGTCTTCGACTGCGATGGCGTTCTCGCCGATAATGGATCTTCTTGGCAAATCATTCACCAACGTTTCGGTACTGAAAATGACAAGGCGCTTTCTGACAATAGTACCCTAGATCTTTTTCTGGACGGCAAAATATCAGAGGCGGATTTCGTCGAGGACGACATTCGCAGATGGAGGGCGGTGCAACCGAAGATTCACAGGGACGATATTGTTCGCTGCTACAGTGGTTTCAGCCTGATGGATGGCGCCCGTGATGTGATCGAGGAGTTGCAGTCTAGAGGGGTCTTAGTAGCGATAATATCCTCGGGAGTGGATCTTTTCGTCGGCGCGATAGCGGGCATGCTCAAGGTCGACGATTGGGCTGCGAACGGCTTTGAATGGGATGATGAGGGGTGGCTGGTGAAGGGCCTCCCGACCAGAGTCTTCTCTCACAATAAGGGCCTCATGGTGGAGAAGTTAGTCGAAATCAACGGATTCGCCCCAGCGGGCGTCGTTTGTGTCGGGGACTCGAGCACCGATCTGTCCATGCAGATTGAAGGGTCCAGATTCATCGGTTTCAACCCTGCTAGGCAACGAGCGATCGGCGCTTTCGAGAGTGCGGGCGTCCCCATTGTGGCCAAAAAGAACCTAAAGGAAATCTGGCCTCATTTGTACCCTGGGGAGGGGTTTCCCGGTTCAAGCGAACGGGATTGAGGCTGTGGCGTATGTGTGCAGGTTAACCACAGTCAAGATGCAGGGCTTGGGTTGGAATCCCAGCATCCTCTGGAAGTCGGTTTGGTCCTGCCACGTGGAACTGTGAACTATGGTTGTGCCCTTATGGCTTCCAACGAAGTGCCCATGCACGTGCCCGGTTACGAAAATATCGGGAATCACCGGAATGACTAACCTGTCCTCGGGCTCGGGTGAGAGGGGCGTCTTCCCACCCCATGATGGGGCTAGGTGCCGTCTTTCTAGCATGGCGCGCATCGCCATCTCCGGCTTCGAGTAGGTTACTGACCTTAGAGTAGCGACGAAGTCGTCGATGCTCTTGCCGTGGTATGAAAGGATTCTCACACCATGAAGGCTGAAGTCACAGGGATTGCCTACGAAAACAGTGTTTGAGTAGTCCTGTTGGACCTCTGGATCGAGTGCTGGTTGCGGTTCTGCGGGCCTGACCGCGTCGTGGTTTCCTGGGAGCATGATTACATCGACCCAATCGGGAACGTCCTCTAGGATTCTCGCTAGCTCCCCATACTGCTTGAACAGATCCTTGATTGAAAGATGCCTCTCTTGACCAGGGTATATTCCCACGCCATCGACGCCATCGCCACTCAAGACAAAGTACTTGACCGTACGAGCCAGTGGGTCGGTATTGAACCATCGAATGAGCTTCTCCCACTGCGAGGAGAGGAAGGTCTTGCTACCTAGATGGATGTCGGAGAGGAACGCGGCCGAGATGGCTGATTCCTTACCTGCCTGTTCCTTGGAGTGGTTTCCCAAGGGGGGTTTGTGGATGTCCCTGACCCAGAATGGGGAGTCCCTATCGCCTGACAGGAAATATCCACTCGCCCCGATGATCTCGTCATCCATGAGTCCGTCCAACGAGGGGTGAAGTGGGGTGGCGTCCGAAGGGGGGTTGAGCAGGCACGAAATCTGCGCAGACTCGTCCTCGACCACAAATCTGAGTTTTCCAGTGCGTGTCCATCTCACCTCACTAACCAGCCCTACTATTGTGATTTCGTAGTCCTTGGAGTTGTGGCGCTGGCGGTTCCTCCAAGCTTCGACATTGCTAGTGGGCCTTCGAGGGAGGGTCCTCGAAGTCAGCATCATGTCTCGAATCTGAGACAAGCGACTCCTGAAGCATAACTGGATGTCGCTCAGCCTTCCCTCGGTCGTCGATTGCCCTGTGATGTCGAAGTGGACTTGAATCTCCGCATCGATATCCCTGGCCTCCATAGGGAAGTCCTCGGCGCTGTAGTTGGACGAGAATTGGGGCTTGGGTGGCGGAGAAGGGGGCGTCGAGCGAACCGGCGCTAGCGCCCTTCCTATCGGGGACTCGCTCTCCGACTCTGACAAGGTTGTCTGGGAGGTGATGGTGACAGGGGATTCCTCGATTGATTGCTCACTTGGTACGATGGCCATCAGTTCATCAATCGTGCTCTCATTAAGGAGGTGGACCCCGGATGAATTAGCTGCCTCTATCAGCGGGAGGAGGCTCGGTAGTTCCTCAATCCTCCCGCGGGCGCTGGCTTGGGCCAGAAGGCCGGCAGCGGCGAGTGTTTGGCACCTCTCTTGCCAGGTCCCGGAGGCCATGCGCCCACTATCAAGTGGGGACGCCCATGATGGTATCGTTTGTGGCAGTTGAGTTGGGGTGCTACTCGTCCCAATCAGTCAGCGATGCTAGATCGACGTTCTTCAGTGACTGGGCAACGGTGCTCTTGGCGGATACCCAAGCGATTACGCCCTCCCACTCCTCTGACTTCGGGTCGAGGTTCTCGGTTCCCTCCTCACCGGGGGCCTTGGGCTTGGAGGAATCCAGTTTCCCAGTAGGTGATGTTCCCTTCTCACCATCATTGGCCCTATCGAGGGCCTCTATTGCGAGTCGTAGAGCAAAGGATGCGAACGACCTCTTGTTATCGAGCCTGTCATTTTCGCCGAAATCCATCCTCCTGACGAGAAAATAATCCTCCGCGATGACTGCGACGTGCACTCGGCCCACTTCCTTGCCGTCCCCGGTGCCTCCAGGACCGGCTATGCCAGTGATCGCTAGTGCGATATTGGACCCTGATTTGTACCTCGCTCCACGTGCCATTTGAACGGCGACCTTGTGCGAGACAGCACCCGAATCGCCTTCGTCTAAGGAAGATCTCTCGACACCGAGCTCCCTAATCTTCGACTCATTAGAATAAACTATCCAGCCTTGCTTGTACCAAGAGCTGGCTCCAGAGATATCAGTCAGGATGGAAGCGATCAAACCGCCGGTGCATGACTCAGCAGTAGAGATGGTCCACCCAAGCTTGCGAAGGCGATGCGTCAACCTAGACGCCAGGGCTGCAGCCTCCTCGACCACGAAATACAGTCATGGTATCTACTATTGACCTTTTCAGTCACATTTTCGATGAACAATGAACCAAATCTAAACTTTGATTCTCTCAGGATGGTGGGTCCGGCAGGAATTGAACCTGCGATCTTCGCTTTGTAAGAGCGACGTCATAACCCCTAGACCACGGACCCTGAGAGGTCCGAAGAGCAATGCATTCAAATCCCCTATGGTCAATATTGCGGTCTGAGGGTGGGGATGCCAATGATGACCGACTTGCTCGAGAGGCTGAGTTCTGCGGGCTTGCCTCTCAACGAAACGATTACTGGGGCGATGACGTCAATCGATCCTGCTGACTTCACTGACTTTCATCTCGAGCCGTTCTGGAATGACCGCCCCGTTCCCTTCCTATTCACTGATTTTGGTGCCACTAGGACCATCTCGGCCCCCCATATGATCGTCACGCTGCTGCATCATCTAGAGGTTCACGAGGGACAGCACATTCTGCTCATTGGATCCAAGGGGGGTTATCTGGCATCTCTACTCGACCATATAGTAGGGCCCGAAGGGGCAGTGACAATCATCGAACCGCATCAGGAAGTTCGGATGCACACTGAGGAGAGGCTCGAGATGCATACTCAATCAGGCCTGATTAGGGTGCTGCCGCCTCACTCCCTGGGGCAACCGGGCGAGATGGGGAGATCCATCGATAGGGTTCTGATTACGGGTGCCGTCAGATCAATTCCGGAAGGGGTCGATCATATGGTGGATGATGGTGGATTCGTATTGGGCCCCTTTGGAGGGCCTGTCCATCAGAGGCTAGTCAAGAGAGAACGTCAGGGGAATGATTGGTTCGATACCGATCTGGGTGGCGTCGTTTTCGGGCCCATGGACGTGGGAGAATCCGAACGAGGGCCCTTGGACCCCCTGTCTCTGGCCAATCACATAGAGGATGCCCTGAGCCTGATTGGCGGGATAGTCGACATCGAGGAAGATACAGTTGATAGGGTGGAGGATCTGATTAGTTCGCTTAGGGGAATGCCTTCGGACCTACCTCAAATTGACGAGGACTCCACCGAAGAGGACATCTTGGAGCACCCCGTTGTGGACCTGCTGATGTCCGAGATTGAATGGCTTGGGCCCCTATGGCCCCTCTTCAACGAGTATCTCTCGCTTGACATAGCCAACCCTAGCTCGCCTGACGAGGATGACGAGGCACGTTACATAGGCGGTCACGAGGATCTCGTACCCTAATTCAGAATCGTAGCGTTCTAACAGTCTAGTCACGTCGGAGCAACGTGAAGCATCCGGCTTTCTCCCGTCTTCAACACAAGGACGTGCGACAGAGGAGGCTTGCCGTCAAGAGGCTCTTCGAACTGGACGACCCAGAGTCGCTCAGTGGATTCATCCCCCTGCTTAGTGATGAGGACCCCTGGTTCAGGAAGAAGGGCATGGAGGCAGTGGGGAGGTGGATAGGTCAAGGTCAGGGGAAAGTGGTAGAGATGCTGGCCGAATCCCCCTATCCCGAGCAGAGGGTTCTCGCGGCTAATCTCGCATTTCGCGGCGAAGGATGGGCAGGGGTGCTGCTTGGACTATGCGAAGACCCGGAGGCGTCAGTTAGGCTCGCTGCTTGGAAGGCCAGACTGGGAGTTGAAAATAGTAAGGTTGCCACAGTGATTACACTGGCGCTAAAGGACGAGGAAGTGGAAGTCAGGCGGATTGCCCTACGGAGACTGTCGTTTATGGAGGTGGTAGATCCAATTCTCCTGGGGGCAATGTTGAGCGACCCCAGTCCAAGGGTGGTTTCGGCCGCAATTTCGCTAGTGGAAAAGCGATTAGAACTCAGTGAAAATCCCGAGATTGAAACTCAACTAATCGCGATTGCCGAGGGTGGAGAAGGGGTGATGAGAGCGGCCGCCATAGGCGTCCTCGCTGGCAAGTCCCTAGACTCTCCAAACATTGCGGCATTAGTGCTAGATCTGGTCGAGGACGGGTCGTCAGGATTAGTTAGTAGCCTTGTAGCCGGTTTGAGAGGTGTCGCCTGGTGGAATATTGGGGGATTCGCTGACAGGCTTGTGACCTCCGCTGACGATGGACTGGTTGCTAGGCTGCTCAGAGGGGAGCGGTCCGATGAGGTCGTCCCTATACGAAATGCAATTCTATCTGACCCATCCAAGAGCAGTTTGCTGAGGGCCAGGATAATCGAGGACTTGATTGGCAGACGGGTCGATAAGACCACGATTGAGATTGTCAAAAGCCTCTCGGAATCGGGCGAGGAGTCACTATCCACCATTTCTAGAAGCCTGTTATCCGAAGCCGGTTCACTCCATTAGATCGGCTGCTGGCGATAGAAGCCTAGAGAGTGGCATCGAAATCGGTGGGAGATGGTCAGAGAGCCTGTGACGGCTGGTCTTCGGTGGAAACAGATTCCCAAGCATCCCGGCATCAATCACCTCCTTCTTGGTGATGGAGTCCCTGCCGCAACTGGGCCAAACATCTAGTTCTATTGTGTCATCACCGGCATAGTCTACTGATACGCACGGAAGGCACAGGAGGTTGAGCCTCAGAGCCACCTGATGCCTGTGATGACCATCTAGAATCACCCCCGTGTTCTTGTCGATGACTAGAGGGAGGACATAGGCTTTCCAGCGGTGTGTCATCCTCTCCAGCTCGTCGACTTTCTTGGCAATCGTCCCTTCATGAGGCCGGAGAACTTCCAAGGGAACCAATTCGACCTTCACGGGGGCCGCACGAGCCGTGACTCAATATATCTGCGCCCGAAGGCGTGTTACTGTTGGAGTGCGAAATCTGTGGGAGGATTACTTGATCGTCTCGGAGAAGATGACCGAACAGTGCTCAGAAGATTGAGAAATCGCGGTGAGGCTTGGGTTGTTGGAGGGTGGGTCAGGGACTCGCTTTCCGGGAATCAGGCGGGGGACATAGATATCGCGACCACCCTTAGGCCGGAAGAGGTCAAGGAGATATTCCCGCGCTCCCTTATGATAGGCGAGCAGTACGGCACCGTGAGTGTCAGACTCGATGAGTCCAACGCGAGTGAGAGAATTTGGGAGGTTACCACCCTGCGAAGCGAAGGTAGCTACGGCGACGGGAGGAGGCCGGATAATGTTGAGTTCGGCGACGACATAGAAGCCGATCTGTCACGAAGGGACTTCACAATCAACGCCATGGCGATTGGGGACTCAGGCGAACTGGTAGACCCATTCGAGGGGTTGGCGGATCTTGATTCTGGCGTGTTACGCTCGGTTGGGGATGCTTATGACCGGATTGGTGAGGACGGCCTACGAATCATGAGGGCCTTCAGATTCCTAGATCGGGGGAACAGGGGCGTAAGGGACCTCGATTCGAGCCTTAGTGACGCAATCAGCGGAAATCTCAACATGCTAGAGAATGTTTCCAAGGAGCGGGTTGGCTCAGAATTGGCGTTGATTCTCTCCGGCGAAAACGTTGGGGAAATCGTCAATCTGATGAATTACCACGGCGTAATTGGCGCCATCCTCCCAGGAATTTCTATCGAGACGGGTGTTGGCATGACGAACAGGTGGCGTGTCAACCTAGCACTAATTTGCAGTGCTGACGAACGCGAAGGAGGCGAGCTTGGGGGGTTGCTCAGCGGACTCCTGAGGATTCCCAAGGATGTTTCCAAGACTATCGCCTTCCTGCATGACTGCGGGTCTGTTAGACTCGATGCGCACCCCAGTAGCATCAGGAGATTCAAAATCGCCCTTCCTGCGACGAGTCAGGAAGACCTGCTTTCATACTTGACCGGAATGCACCGTGACACCTCGGAATTCTCCGATGCGCTTGGTTCCATAGGCCCCTTAAGGGCTGGAAACGCCCCACTTGTCGATGGAAACATGCTTTCCCGAGTGACTGGATTGGAGCCTAGCAAACGCCTTGGCAGACTAAAGGGGTGGCTGCACAGGCGGCAGATAGAGGAGGACCTAATCGGTCCAGAGGACGTCCTAGCATTATTAGACGGAATGGAATGGGCCGAGTCAGATCCGGATCTATGGCCAATCTTGTCTTGGCCCTGATCAAATCTCATTGAGGTACTCGATGTACTCCCCCTCATCTAGGTGCATGTCCTCGTCCCAGTCATGGGGTTTGACGATCATGCACCATCCATCGCCGTAGGCATCCTCGTTGACTAGGTCCGGGTTGTCCTCAACATCCCCATTCAACTCTACGATTTTGCAAGGAAATGGCGCATTGATGAGCACACGGTCCTCAGTGGTCCGGATTGTGAGGAGCAGGTCGTCGACACCTATCTCATCACCGCTGGCGATAGGTCCGACAAGAGAGTCGTCGTCGTTTCCGCTGTCATCGTCATCATTGCGAACTTGGAACTCGCTGTCATCCTCAGGCTTCGTCAATACCACTCTGACCACTTCGCCGTACTCGGCTCGAATGAACTCGCTGACCCCGATCTTAACCGTATGGTCATCTTCGTTCTCATCAAGGACTTGAATCCACAGGTGATCGAGTGTGTACTTCCTGTCATGATCAATGCTGAATTCGAAGAAATCCCCGCCTGTCATCGTGATTCCGACCGGCGGCCGATAGGATGTGATTTGAAGTATTCGTTTTGAATCCACGTTTTCGCGGTTGCTACGAGGGATTAACAACACGCCCTGCCTCCCCGGGAGGGAGACGGCATGGATATCTCTGAGACGGAAGAGCAGACTATGATTCGCGAGATGGTTCGCGACTTTGCCGAAGAGGTACTGGCCCCGACCTGCCTTCAGAGAGACAAGGCGCAGATGGCCCCTCTGGATGAATGGCGAGCCTTTTGCGAACTTGGGCTTCAAGGTATCACGATTGCTGATCAATACGGTGGCAGCCCCGTCGACGACGTGACCGAGGCAATCATCGTCGAAGAACTCGCCAGGGTGGATCCCTCGTTCTCCGTAATGTTCTGCGTACATGTCGGCCTATGCTCAAAGACCATATCCCTACATGGCAATGAAGAGCAGAAGCAGGAGTACCTCAGTCGTCTAGCTGGCTATGAAATCGGAGCTTACTCACTATCCGAAGCCGGTGCAGGAACAGATGCTGCGTCTCTGAGTTGCCGGGCTCAGCTGAGCGACGACGGTACGCACTACCTCCTCAACGGCGAGAAGATGTGGGTCACTAACGGGGAGAGCGCTGAGATCTATGTCCTATTCGCCAAGGACGTGAACCACCCCGAGTACGGTTTGAAAAAGCATGGTGGGACGACGGCTTTCATAGTAGAGAGCGGTTTCGATGGATTCTCAGTAGGAAAGAAGGAGGACAAACTGGGCATTCGCTCCAGTGATACCTGCTCACTGCTCTTGGAAAATTGTAAGGTCCCAGTTTCCAACGTGCTGAAGGAATCCGGGAAGGGCTTCCCGATTGCAATGAATGCCCTCGACAATTCAAGAATCGGCATCGCCGCTCAGGCCCTAGGCATAGCACAAGGAGCATTCGAGTCAGCTCTGAAGTACGCTCACGAGCGCGAGACCTTCGGCAAGCCTATCGCACACCATCAGGGAATCGGCAACTACCTCGCTGATATGGCGACCCGGGTAGAGGCTGCTCGACTCATGGTCTACAAGGCAGCGTGGGCGAAGCAGCAGCACTATGAGCATGGCGCACCAAGGCACACCAAAGAGGCCAGCATGGCCAAGCTGTTTGCTGGAGATACTGCGATGTGGGTCGCGGAGAGGGCGGTTCAAGTTCTTGGGGGCTATGGCTACACGACGGATTTCCCGGTCGAGCGATTCTTCAGAGACGCGAAGATTACCCAGATTTACGAGGGTACCCAAGAGGTCCAGAGAATCGTGATCAGTCGGTCAATCACGCCCGAATGAGGTGTCTTGGTGTTGGCCTTCCCCATCGAAAAGATCAGAGGGGTTTTTCCCGGGCTAGCCCGCAGGATCAGGGGGGATAGGGCGATTTTCTTCGATGGGCCGGGAGGCAGTCAAGTCCCACAATCGGTAGCTGATGCGGTCGGAAACTACTTGCTGCACCACAACGCCAACACTGGGATGTCGTTCGCCACATCAAAGGAGACCGATCGACTCATCGAGGAAACTCTACGTGCTTGTGCTGACTTTCTAGGGTGCGACGACCCACGGGAAGTCACCTTCGGTCAGAATATGACCAGTCTGAACATTCAGCTAGCGAGCGCACTCAGCAGGACTTGGGATGAGGGCCATGAGGTGGTGGTGACACGGTTGGACCACGACGGAAACGTCCGACCTTGGGTCCTTGCGGCTGAGTGGTCTGGTGCGACACTGAGGAAAATCGACGTAAACCCCGACGACTGCACCCTGAACTCGTCATCCATAGTGGAGGCAATAAACGAGAAAACAGCCCTCGTGGCTGTGGGTGCAGCGTCAAACTTCTCTGGCACTGTTAACGACGTGCGAAGAATTGCCAACCGGGCGCATGAGTTCGGTGCTGAGGTGGTTGTCGATGCTGTGCACTACGCCCCGCATCGCCTCATTGACGTCAAGGATATGGGGTGCGACTACCTTCTATGTTCACCGTACAAGTTCTTCGGGCCACACCAGGGAGTCCTTTGGGGGAGAGCAGATAGGATGGCAGAGCTCCCGGTAGCAAAGTTACGGGTATCTACCGAGGAGCTTCCGTTCAGATGGATGACTGGGACCCAGAGCTATGAGGGGCTTGCAGGAACTCTCGCAGCGATCGAGCACATAGCATGGGTCGGCAGGGAGGTTGTGGGGGAGGAGTTGCCCCGAAGAGAGTCCCTCCGTGCGGCATTCAGGGCTATAGAAGCCTATGAGGAGGAGTTGTGTTGGCGGATTATCGAGGGCTTGATGGACGTTGAAGGGGTCAGGATCTGGGGAATCACGGATAGCGACAGGAGAATTGAACGAGCACCCACGGTCTCCTTCACACATCCCGGCAAAACGGCCTCGGAAATCGCTGACGCCTTAGCAGAACATGGAATCTTCGTTTGGGCTGGCAACTTCTATGCTCTCGAGCTTTCCGAAACACTGGGCTTAGAGCCAGAGGGGGCCCTGCGTATCGGGGTTCTGCACTACAACACGATGGAGGAGGTCGAGAGACTCCTGTCAACTGTCAGGAGCATCCTATTGTAGGCGCTCGAGCTCAATCGAACCACTCGTAACGACGCTGGCCTTCGAGTTGGCCCTCCCCACCTATTCCGACCAAGGCGAACTCTCTATTCGGCTTAACCACGGATCGCTTGCGCTTACCCTTGTGCAAGGCCTCGTAGACTGTCTTGTTAATCGCGTGTCGGGTGGACAGGCGCTCGAAGAGGTGGAACCTGGAGGCGATCTCGCGCCACTGAGGCTGAATGACTCCCTCGAAGACCTTTGCCTTGGCGCCCGAGCCGTAGCCGCACAGGCCTATTCTTCGACCGTTCATCTCGGTATTTTCGATGTAGTCGGACTCCATGGCCGACATCAACGCGAGGAAAATGGAGCCGGTGTATTGATTGCCAATAAGGCTGGAAGCACGCTGGGTCTTCTCGATTCTCCCCTCTACGAACGAGCGAAACTCATCAGTCTTGGAGATTAGTCGGCGGTATCCGTCGTTCGCCGTCTCAAACTCCTCTATGCCTTCGGGCGTATCTGGAAAATCCTCTGGCATGGGCTCTTGGCCGATCTCATCGGTGATCTTCTCCCAAACGGGTAGGTGTCTGCGGTCGTGTCGGAAGACATCTGGGAACATCCTCTTGCCCTGGAAGGCGTAAGGGAGATGCACTATGATCCGGCTCCACTGGTTGGTGAGAATCTCATCCGTCTTCGGATTGTACCTGCCCTCCGATATGGACTTGGCACGGAAGTCGATGAAAGCCTGCTTAACGGACTCGGAGTAGCACCGATTCGAGAATTGGCCGTCGAAGACAGGGGTGTCCTTGTGAATCATCAACTTCTCGTTTTCGAACAGCACGTCGTTCTTTTTGCTGGAGCGTGGAAGGTACTTCAGTATCTTCTCAGCAAGATTCCCCCTGATGCTCTCCCCTGACTCTCTAGCGAGGTCCAGGACATTCTCGATTACCGTACGAGTGTCGACCTCGCGTCGGGGCTTGAAGAAATCATGAACTGGCATGGTGGAAACCCCCCAGATGTCAGGAATAGTGAGGAGTCTTGGATTGTGGCGAATCAGAATCGCGCCCCCACCCGCTCCTTGGGTGTATTCCCCGGACGATCCGAGATCATACTTGGCATTGTCAGCGAATACGACGATTCCGATCCTATCGCGCTCCTCCCCGCCACGGGCTGACCAATCCAGAGTGTTGTGCATGGCATCGACTGCCCCGATGCAGGCGAAGGTGAGGTCGACGACGTCGCAGTTTCTGAAGCAGTCGTCCCCATGGGTAGGGGAGTATCGTTGTTCGAGCATGTCCATGATGTAAGTGGCAGTGGGTTTGGCTCCGTCAAGTGCGGACTCGGTTCCTAGGTAGATCCTACCAATTGAGGATGGATCCAAGCCGTTCCTATCGATTAGGCGAGATACGGCATTGGCCCCCATAGTGGCAGTATCCTCATGGACATCGGGAATGGCCATCGCTGACAGGCCAAGCCCCCTGTTGAGCTTGCCGAAATCAGCCCCACGGAACTTCGCGAAGTCTTCCATGTCGAAGTAGAGACGTGGGAAATGAAGTGCGATGTCGTCGATGCCGACCTCTGACATAGACATTCCCTCGATGGTTCGGAATTGGACTACATTATGAGTGCTATCCCTGCATGAAAAAAATAAGGTGGAAATTGAAACCGCACTACTGGGGGCCAGTGATCTCGTCCAATGCGGATTGCAGGTTGCTGTTGGACTCGAAACGATCCGAGAGTGTCGTGAGCACTTCAATCAGGCCGTCGGTAATCGCCATTTTGGCATCAAACGGGTGGATTTCTCCATTACCCACTGCTTTCACGAAGGAGTCTAGGTCATTCCACACTGAAGGCAGCCCGTACTCCGGCTTGGGGTTGACTCTGATCTCGCCGATTCTAGGCAGAACCACAAATTTGGCTATTTCAAACACGGGGGAATCCGGGTTGCCAACCTCGAGGAAGGCCTTCTTCATCTTGCGACGCAGGGCATTGGCATCATCATGCAGTAGAATCGCATTGCTGGGTTTCGATTTCGACATCTTGTGGTCAAACGAGTCCATCCGGCCCCCCGAACCCCCAAGACCGGATAGCAGGGGGGTGTGAATGCAAGTCGCCTTCGTCCACCCGTTTCGGTCAGCGACCTCCCGCATGTACATGTGCGCCTTGCGCTGGTCCATTCCCCCCCACGCGATATCCACTTCGAGCTCGAAGATGTCAGCGGACTGCAAGGCCGGGTAATAGAAGGCTGCGAGGTCGTTATCGGAAGAGTCCTCGTCCCTCCCCATTATACTGAAAGTCCTGCGAACCCTCGATAGGCTCATGTTCTTAGAACACCGGAGCACTCGTTCCCAGTACTTTCCCGAATCCATGATTTCAGAGGCGCTTAGGAAGCGGAGTTGGCCTGGGCCATCTCCCTCCTCAGGGCTATCGAGCAAAACGCGGAACACTTCCGTCATGTATTCGCCGGCCAATGAGATCTTGTCCATGTCGCGGTTGAACTTGTCATTGACCCAAGCATGCCAGTCGGCCAGCAGGATGATTACATTGACGTCCTCATTGAGCATGTTGCGTATGGTGTCCGCAAGGATGACCCACCCTAGATGAGCAGTTCCACTGGGCTCGAGCCCTATGTAGGCTACGAGTTGTTCGTCTCCAGAGTGGCTAGGCCCGCCTGCGAGCACCGAGATTACGTGTTCGGCGCCAACCACTTCGTCGCAGGAACTGAACATTCGTTCCAATCGAGAACGCGACTCCTCACCTAGCACCGAGATAGGGTCTTCCGACATCGTCCACCCCTAGTTGAACATCTTGTTCAGTTTACCAGCGCGGCCAGCAGCCTTTGTGTTGTCGTTTGAATCGAGCAAGGCCTCAATCTCATTGATGAGGGCATTTGCCTGAGTGACCTTGTCCTCGGAAAGTCCCTCGGTCATCTCCATGAAGTGCCTAGCCGAAGAAATTGCAGACTTGGCTTTAGCTGCCTTCTTGGCCCATTCTTTGGCTTTGTCTCCACGCTGCTTGGAGTTGTATCCAGTTGCCTGATCTAGGAAATTGGTCCAACGCTTCCGTGCATCCATGGCCGCCTCCATGGCATCGGGATCTTCGAAGTCCGGTGGAACATTGGTCACGTCTACAATTAGGGCCCCATTCTCATACCTGGAGTCGATGGCGGTCATGATACCGTGCGAGGCACGGAAGGAGTTCTCTCCAATGACCTCAACATCATCGAAAAAATCACGCGCTAACTCGCCAAGGCCCCCGTTAGTGTTCACTTCCTTAACCATCCCCCTGCGGACATCGAATCTTTCCATAGACTCGACGCGGAGCAGACGCCACTTCAATGCTGCCAACCCGCGACATCCTTTGAGGCATGTAGAACGGCTAAACGGGCGAAGTGGGTCCGAGCGATGTGGCAGGGGGCGTGAGCAATAGGCTGGTGGTCGGCGTTATCGTCTTGCTGCTGCTTCAAAGCGTCTCTGCAGACTCCGCTGTCGAATTGGGAGAAGTGGTTAGGCTTGGAGAGGTGGACTTAGGGCTCGAGGGAGCCGCAGTCTCTCCAGACGGCGAGATCGTTATCACGTATGGGGCGGATTCGTCCATATTTCTGATCGAGGCGTCGCATCCCCAATCACACTCGAAATTGGACTGGGAGGGCAGCGAGGTGCTACTAGACGCGGACTTCCACCCAGGGGGGCAGACCGCCTTCATAGTGGGAAAAGAGGGAGTAGCCCTGAGATTCACAAGGGAAGATAGCGCTGTCGGCAGTGCTGGGGGGGAGCTGTACTTCGGGAAAACAGAGCTGAGGTCAGTGTCATGGAACGCGGATGGGTCTTGGGCTTACATCGGGGGGGAAATGGGGTGGATTTGGAGGGCCCGTGGCCTGGAGGGCGGTGGCATGGAGGTGCATCCGATAGAAGGGAGGGGGGCGAGCGATGTCAATGCTATTGCGTGCTTAGCAGGGATGAACATATGCGTCGTCTCAACTAGCGTCGACGGAATC
>JASLNR010000066.1 GCA_030745885.1 Candidatus Thalassarchaeaceae archaeon | reverse complement strand
GAGACCGCGAGGATTGCGGACTCGACCCCGAAAAAGGCCTCTCCGGTCAACGCTCCGGCAGCGATCATGAATGTGAACAGCAACATCAGAGCGCGACTCTTCTCAGATGCGGACGACCCCTCGGAGAGGCGAATCTCCTCAACCTTGGGAAGGAGTCTGCGCTTCTCCCACCAGTCGCGGGCCGCACCGCCGATAAGCATCGGAAATGTAACCGGTGTGGGCAGGTACATACCGAGCCCGAACGACGTGCCCATTCCAGTGGCCCACTCGGCGAAGGCACCCAAAAGAAATCCTAGCCCGAGAGCGTACCAGTCGCCCTGTCCCTCGGCGAGGATGATTGTGAAGGCGGCAAAGGCATTGGCTTGAGGAGCCAATAGGTCGATACTTCCGTCGGCGAGAAGTTTGGAAAGAAATATCGCCACCCCTGCCCCTAGGATGGCGCCAGGAACCACTCCCATGATATTGCCCTTGGAGATATGGTACGGACGATTGCCGATGTACAGGCTGTTCTTGTAATCGCCGACCACTGTGCCCGACATCGAAATGGCCGAGCCGAACACCGTGGTACCGACAAGTGCCATCAGCACCGACTCCTCCTTGCTCAGGCCGACTGGTAGATTTAGGAACACTAAGAGCAGCATCAGCAGCACGATGAAGGAAGTCCCAGAGACCGGTTCGATCCCAGTTTCGCCCATGACACGGACCGCTATGGCCCCGAGCAGGAAGGTGGTCGCCAACAGGACGATGGCGAACAGTATGGCTGGCAACACAGGGAAGCCACCGATGACGAAGATGACAATCATCGCGAAGAACGCTATCCCCATGAATATCGGTATGTGATCGAGGGGCCACTCGTACCATCCCTTGTCCTCGACGTACTCCTCTCCCTTCTCTCCGGTGAAAGCGCTGCTGATGTCACCGAAGATGTTGGCGAAGGTAGGAGCCATCTTGAGTAGTCCGTAGACCCCACCACCTAGGATTGCTCCTATGGCGATGGTCTTGACAATCGAGCCGAAAGCCTTCCACTGCACTATCGGGTAGACCGGTAACGAGGACATATCTCCGTACTGCGTGATCTCGACGTACTGACCTAGGGCCGGGTCGTACACGGGGGTGTCGAGCAGGACCACTAGGGGCACGAGGTAGAACCACGCTACGAGCGAGCCTAGATTAACCAAGAAGGCGACTCTGAACTTCATGAACCAGCCTATCGCCAGTAGGGTGGGGCTCAACTCCACCCCAAGGAAGGTGTAAGAGAATATGTTTCCGGACTCGTACGGAGTGATGCCACTGAAGGGCGCGTAGCCGTCCTCCAGTCTGCTGGGCTGATGCAGCCATCTCTCAGTGTATATCGAAGCCAGTCCCCAGTCATTCCCCGACAGAGTCATTGCTATCCAGTCTGCAATACTCCCGGGAGCACCTGCTATGTTCTTCCCCCACCTCAAGGGGTAGTCAATTAGGAACATGAAGCCCATCGTGAGGACGGTCCACAACCCGACCGTCTTGAGTGAGTCACGAGCCGCTTCAGCTGCCCCGCTGTTCACGTCGGAGGCTATGTCGAGCATTTTCAGGGTGGCTTCGAAACCCGGCATCGGAAGCGGGTCCTCGACCAGCCAGACGCGTCTGAAGATGATGAAGTACATGACTCCGAGGAATCCGGCGAACATCGAAGCGATGATGCCGATGAATGCAAGTTGAAACGTATCCACTGAAGAAATCAGATGGCCGTCACCGACGATGTAGTCGTCGGAGTAGGCTAGCAAGAATATGGCTGGGAAGGTGAAGATGAAGCCGGTTGAGGCGTGGGTGGCCCCAGTGGTAGCACTGGTGGCGATGTTGACCTCCGAGGGAGACCACTTGAGGGCCATGCCCAACAAGTAGGCGACATACCAAGCTGCAGAGACAGCGAGTCCTATCTTGAGGCCGATATAGGCCGTGACGCCGCTGAACACCGCGCCGATTAGGATGCCGACCAGCACCTTCCTGGTGTCCCAATGGCTGATCTCGAACGAGTCCTGTAGGTTCTTCTCCTCGAGGTATTGTTCCAGCACTCCTGTGTTGAGGTTGTTGTACATGTCCTCGTCAAGCCATGTCAGAGTTCCCTTCTCTATGGACTCAAGGCCGGATGGCGTGGCAGGCTGCCTGTAGGCAGAACGCTCGACGTCAGACATGCTACGCTCCCTGCCTCGGGGTCGCAGTTAGTCGCTTATACTTCTCCGCCTGATAGAGGAAGAATTGTGGAAACCACGCATCAGTGGTCGCGGGTGATCCTGAACCGGCCCATCGCCTCCATCCACTGGATTTCCCCCCCGGGCTCGAGATTAAACTCAGATGTCTGGGGGAGTATCAGGTTCTCGTAGGTCTTGTTGTCCATGGCATGAACCTCTGAGCCCTGCATGTGAGTGATGATTGCCGAGCCTTTCTCAATTATCGGGACATTGATGGTGTCAGTGACAGTACCTACGTGACTCCTCTTCTGGCCGGTGAATATGTCCTCAAGCTCGAGCCTTGCCTTGGCGGAACCGTGCTTGCCCGGCTTCGACTTGGACATGCTGAGGATTTTGTAGGCGCTATCCTCGAGCGCCACGTACCGACCCACCTTCAGCGTGCGAATCTCCACTCTGGTCGTTCCTGGCATACTAACGCAGGGAGGTCCCTCGCAGCGCCTTA
>JASLNR010000065.1 GCA_030745885.1 Candidatus Thalassarchaeaceae archaeon | reverse complement strand
GAGAAGATCTTCCTTGAGTTTCTGGATCCCACGACCTCTAGCTAAGACCCGAACCGAGCCACGGCCTTTGGACAGTGCCATATGCTCCACTATTTGGAAAGTAATGTTGTGATTACCTCTCGAGATGTCACCGGCCCAGTGGCCGTCCGGTAGACGGAGAGAAATCAGTAGATGCTGCATATCTGCCCCGTGTCTTGTCATGCCCGTCACACTATTCATATTCATTCCTCGGCCTTCTCATCCAATTTACCTCCAGTATCGGGCAGGATGTTGACAATTATCGCCGCAATTACTAGCCCAACCAACAGGGAACGGGCCTTGCCCGGCTCAGTCAGGTAGATGGGCTTCCCTTCGGGACCCTCTATGCTGACGCTCTTAGTGGACCATTGGTCCTCAGTGTCCGCCTCACCATCGCCGTTGACGGTGTTAGCATAGACGCGGAATTCAACATCTCTTGACGGAGAGTCGGGTGCTATCCAAGAGACAACCCACTCCCTTTGCATATTGCCGATCTCAGTATGGGTGGCTTCACCATTTCGAATCTGCACGGTCTCATCTGTTTCGACTAGAGTTCCGCCGTCTGCAACGAGGTTGAAGCCTCCGAAAGCACTACCGGATTCAGGTACCTGGCTTACCACAGAGATCAGAATCTCGTACTTCTCACCAAGCTCCCATTCAACGGGAAGCCCCCCTATTTCGATCTGCACATCCCCGCTTACCACACCCCCACCATGACAAATGCAACCGTTCTCCACCATGGGGCCGTTGATGCCGCCCGGGATCGCGTTCGCCAACGGGATCGAGAGTGAGGAAACAATCAGGAACGCTATCGCAACGCGCTTCCACGCCATCGCTTTTCTTTTACCTCTCATCGAGCCTCCCGAACATGGCAGGTCCCAATAGGTCAATGACCCTCTTCCCGAACATGTTCGGGCCTCAGAATGAACTCAAATCGACCTTTCCCGGGGCATCCATTCTGATGTTCGAGCCGACTGGAACCTTGTCAACCGGCGACAGTCAAGAGGGCCCCATTCCCGAGGGCGTTGACAAGACCACCGGCCACAAGATCAACTAGCGGCCTGAGGGATTTTGGAGTCGTGTGAAGCCGGTCTATGAGTCGGGCAGGGGGCATCCCCGTCAGGCTCGACCGCTAGTCGTGCGCTATCTCGGTGACTCCCTCAATCCATCTCTCGAGATCCAACTCGGGCTCTTCGGACAGGATCTGAAGCAGCTCAACCCGGCTCTCCGGTGCAATCATGCTCTCTACGGCTTCGTACAGCACGTTCTCCTCGGCTAGATTGTGCTGGAGCAGCAGACCCTCCAGACGGAGGGGGAGGGTGGGGTCCACCTTTCCCGACCTAGTCTGCATCAACAGCTCGTAGAGCAGTTCCTGGATGGTATGATGGTCTTGGCGCATGAGGGCTATGGGGCCCTCCGTAACCATCCCGGTAACCTCCTCAAAGACTGGAAAGAGAAACTCCTCCTCCCATATGATGTGCTGGATTAGCCCCCTTGCAAACTCGTGGAGTACGTCGATGTCGGAGGGGGGGTCGCCTTCCTTGAATTGGTTGAACAGGCTGTCCAGACGACGATGGTCCTGCGTGAAAAAATCGTGCAGGCCGTGATCCCCCTCAACGGACATATTGATTCCCATCCGACTCGTCCTCTTGAAGTGGTACGTCAGCAGGGCATCTCAGCATCCTTGCGAGCGTAGTACCACCAGTTGACTCCGAGACAGGAGACATAGTAAGTGGCAAATCCATACATTGCGTACTCGGGCACTTTGGCAGCGATTGAGACTGCGAACACTGACGGGATGATGAAGGCCCCATATGCCGCAATCGCCGAGGTCCATCCGAGCACTGGGCCAGCCTGCTCACGGGGGAAGATGACGGCAATCATTCGGAAGGTCGAGCCGTTGCCAATTCCAGTGGTGGTGAACAGGATGATGAACAGGGCCATGAATGGGAGGAAGAAGTCCTCCGGGGTCTGTGATGCCTTCGCCTCGACGATGATGAGCCCGACCCCGATTGTGGCGAAGATCATCACGATGGTGTCCCAGTGAGTCACCCTCGCACCTCCCCACTTGTCACCCATCCATCCCCCCACAGGACGAATGAGCGCACCCACCAGTGGTCCGAGGAATGCATAGGTCAGAGCATGATCGTCGTACCATGGGTTGATACTTCCATCCGGCAGGTACCCGAAGACATCGAGGATGAGTTTGGGAAAGGCCGCGGAGAAGCCGATGAATGAACCAAAGGTCATGAGGTAGAGCCAGGTCATCAGCCAGTTGTGCTTCTCGCCGAAGATCCTCCACTGATCCAGAAGACTCTCCTTGACCGGAGCGGGGGTGGCATAGCGCATCAGGCAGAGCGTGAGCGCCACTGCCAATGCCACCATCACGAAGATGCGGACGATGCCCATCAATGGCGAGTCGAAAGCCTCACTGTTCCGTGACGCAACCAGCACCGAGACGCCTATTCCAGCGGCGATGTAGCCGATCCCCTCTAGCCAGATGTACTTCTTCAGCGAGTCCGTCGTGTTGGCGACGTCATGCTCTGGCATGTTATTCATCCACAACCACGCTGCAATCATGAAGAAGGCGCAGAACGGCACCCAAAGCAGCGCTGCGTCAGCCACATAGTAGCCACCAATCGCAGAGCCTGACATGCCCCCGAACAGAGCGAAACCCATCACGATCGGGACTGAGAACTGCATCGCGCTGACCCCAAGATTTCCGAGTCCGGCATTGAGGCCCAGTGTCAGGCCCTGCATCTTGCGTGGGAAGAAGAAGGAGATGTTGGACATCGAGGAGGCGAAGGCCCCCCCACCAACGCCAGACATCAATGCGTAGGTCAGCAAGGTAAGAAAGGCTACATCCGGGTCCTGAAGGGCGATTCCCGCTCCGACCATCGGCAGCAGCAGTAGCAGCGTGGTGGCGGCGATGACGTTGCGGCCGCCAGAGATGGATATCATGAAGGAGTTTGGGATGCGGAAGGTCGCGCCAGCCAATCCGGGCAAGGCGGCTAGGGTGTACAGCAGGGCCTTGTACTCGTCTCCAGTCAGCCCCCCTCCCCATTCGCTGAATGAATAGAGATCCGGATGAAGGTCATGAATCCCCTGTATCTTGGTGACTATCACGCCCCAGACCATCCATATGGCGAAGCCGAGAAACAGGTTGGGAATCGATATCCACAGGTTTCGGTTCGCCAGCCTCTTGCCCGACTCCTCCCAGAACCCCTCATCCTCCGGGTCCCAGAAATCGAACTGCACCCCCGCTCCCGGATCCCTAGATCCCATCGAGGGGGGTCTCGCATCAATATCTTCGCCATCATTCTCTTCTGTCAATTTACCACTTCTCACTCAGTTCCACTAATCTGACAAATTGGGATTCGCACATTCTTCTCCACCGCCAGAGTCGGCTACCCCCTGTTCTGCCTTGATTTCGTCACGGTATACCCTGTACTCATCCCATTCCTCATCCGAAATTTCCCCGTCACCGTTTGTGTCGAGTTTTACGAATAGGTCCGGATCCTCAATCATCTGAGCAATAAGGGGGGCGCGGGCATGGGTCATGCGCTGAATGGTATGGTGCATCCAGAACAGGCAGGCAGTGGAGATTAGGGCAAAGAAACCCCAGGTGGAAGTCCACAGCCCGGTCCACTCTAGCAGGTATCCGAAGATGACAGGACAGACGAAACCGCCCATCCCCCCTATCACGCCGACTAGGCCCCCGACCACGCCGACGTCCTTCGGGTAGTATACCGGGATGTGCTTGTACACCGCCGCCTTGCCAATCCCCATTGCGATACCGAGAATGAAAACCAGGAGAGTGAACATCCCAATGTTCGCCTCGAAAGTGATGTGTGAAACTCCTTTGGCCAGCAGCTGCTTGCGTACGACCTGCTGGCCCTCCTCGACTGACGGTTCCTGCCATCTCTCGATTACCGGCAGCAGGTTCCATTCATTGTTTTCCGCCCCATCGTCGTCCGACACGATGAGTCCATCGTACCTGTAGACCGTGTCGCCGTCAACGGTGATGGTGAAGTTCGCTTCGTCGACATTTGTTACGATGCCGTCGCGGATGGCCATCACTCCCTCGCCCGGGGAAATCACTTCCATCTTGGGGGGTAGTAGCAGCAGGGATGAGACCAAGCAAGTGAATAGTACCCAGTACATCACCCTGCGTGCGCCCCAGTAGTCAGACATCCAACCCCCCAGTACGCGAATGACCCCAGATGGGAAGCTGAACACGGCGGTGAGCATGCCGGCAGTAGCGATGCTGACAGTGTAGACGTTCACGTAGTAAGGAACAAGCCATTGTGCCAGTGCCACGAAGCCACCGAAGACCAGGAAGTAGTAGAAGCCGAAGCGCCAAACTCGCACATCCCGTATTGGCTCTAGTCGCTCTCGCAGAGTCAGGCTCTCGCTCTCGTGCACCTTGCGCTCGAAGGTGAGCAGCCAAAACAGCACGGCCATCGCCACTAGCAAGGCTGCGTAGATCTGCGGCAGGGTGCGCCACCCCTCGAGGTCAGTGCCATCATTGGTCAGCCTGAGGAGCATTATCGGCGCGAATACGGCGGTTAGTGCCGCACCGGCATTGCCTGCTCCAAAGATCCCTAGAGCGATTCCCTGCTGCTCCTTGTCGAACCAGACGGACGTGTAGGCGATGCCTACAGCGAAACTAGCACCCGAGAGGCCGAAGCCAAGCCCGGCGAAGAGGAAGGCATAGAATGAATCCGCCTGACTGACGAGGAACATGGGGATGGAGGAGACTAGCATCACCGCGGTGAACACCTTGCGTCCACCGTACATGTCAGTAAGCACCCCGGCAGGGAGGCGGAGCAACGCTCCGGTGAGGACGGGGGTGCCGATGAGCCAGCCAGTCTGTGTTTTGTCCCAGTCGTAGAGCTGATTGACAACGAGGAAGGTGATGAGCACCCCATACATCATCCAGCAGGCAAAATTGACTGTGAAGGCGGCCGTACTCAATGTCAGGACCCTGTACGCTCTGGATCTCGTCGCATCGGCCCCATCGTAGGAGGCGTCTTGCCCCGATTCCATCTCTCTCTCCTTGGTTTCTTGGTGTTACATCATATGTGACTCAGCGTCGACGGCGAAATTGGTGCCCGAGAGGCCGGGGCACCCAACTTCCCCGCTCTCGTATCGAGATGAACGGCCGAGTTACATACTCGAAAGGGTAACTCCACAAATGGACCATTTTCGTGAATGGGATGTAACAGAAGAACAGCATGCTGACGATTAGGTGCAGCTTCGTCAGGAGCGGGGCTTCCTGCATGCTCGATGCATCGGGTGAGAAGGTGAGGATGGATTCCAACCACGGGAAGACTGTCGAGGACCAGCCCCAATTGCCCTCGAAATCGTTGGCGATGATTGCCATCCAGAGAGCGGAGCCTGCTGCAGTGATGAGGAGGCAGAGGATGACGTAATCCTCGAGTTTGCTCATCACCCTGACCTCGTCGATGAGGATTCGCCTCAACAGAGCCACAATCAGACCGTAGAGGAACATCAGCCCTCCAGCCAGCCCTACCCATCGAAAGTAATCGGTCAGAATGATGGGGCCCCAGAGCGCGCCGACCAGGCCGAGGAACAAATGGCCGAAAATGAGGGTGATGACCCCCCAGTGCAATGCCAATGCCGCCATCCCCATAGATCGGCGGCCGAAGAAGCCGCTGGGTCTGGGCGTCCATTTGAAATCCCCTCGGGCTGACCATGCCCACTGGCCGGAGAACGCGCGCCAGACGGGTGCGAGGAAGAATAGCAGGATTGTGACGTAGGGCAACGCCAAGAAGAACATGTCATTCCAATTCACCCCTCAACACCCCCCTCAATCTCGGTGGCGATAAGTTCGGCCACTGCGGTGACGATATGCGCCCACGGCTTCTTCCCCAGCCCCCTTATGAAATCTGGCAGGAAGGGGAGGACGAGCGACTCGATGAACCCCTTGCGCAGTTTCCTCGCCCGGAGGTCTTCTTCTACTAGTGAAATAGCGAGGAACTCACAGATTGCGGGGAAGTAATCCGGCATTTCTCCGTGTTCCATCTCCATTCCGTAGTGCTTGTACACAGCAGCGACCTCAATCATGTACATGTTACGTTCGTTGGCTCCGATGTCCGAGCACGACTTGGGTGCATCAAATCCATAGGATCCGAGATAAGGCGGGGAGGAGGGGGTCATCTCCAAAGTGAAGAGGTACTCATCCTCCGAGATATCCCACAACTCTTCGCGGAACAGCCCGAAGTGATGTGCTATGTCCGGACGCCCTTGCAGTTCGAGCTCATTGCAAAGATTGTCTATTCGGGCGTCAGTGGATTCCCTCTCCATCGCCTCTGGGTTCGCGAAGAGGACGGATGAGAGTAGGTAGGCGTCAGCCAACAACCCCTCCTCGAGTGGTGGAGCGCTCTTCTCCAACACTCAGATCACCTGGTCCCCTTGTAAATCCACGTGCATGTACTCGCGCCTCTTCAAATCGTGCGGGTTCATCTGGCCGAAGCCAGTGAACCCCCGCTCGATGAACGGACTCGTGTCCCTGTCCTTCTCGCGACGCGTCGTGGGAACGACGAACCTCTCATCGAGGAAGGCGAGGGAAAGGAGGCGGTGCATGTCCTGAGCATCCTCTTCAGTGAGTCCGGACTGCTCTAGGACCTCAAGGTCGGGATCCCCATCAACGCGGATGCTTCTCCGGTACCTGCGTAATGCGAGCTGCCTGTTCAGCGCAGTCTTCACCTCATCCACGTTGCCTGCCGAGAACATCGACGCGAGATACTTCACCGGGACACGGAAGTTGTCAAGAGTGGGGAGGACCGAGTCGCTGTCCGTAGCAGAGCGTCTCTCCCCCTCATCGAGAACCGAGGCAACGGGGCTCTCAGGTGGGATGTAGAACAGGCTGGGCACGGTTCTGAACTCTGGGTGCAACGGCAGCGCGATCTCCCATTCGACGAACATCCTGTAGACCGGTGAGCGCTTGGCAGCCTCGAGCCACGAATCCGAAATACCCTGCTTCTTTGCTTGCTTGATGACCTTCGGGTCATGGGGATCGAGTACTATGCTCCTCTGTGCGGAGACGAGGTCGGCCTCATCGGCCGTGGCAGCCTCCATCACTCGGTCCTCATCCACCATTATCGGGCCCATGTATCGGATCCGGCCCGGGCAGGCGTGAAAGCAGGCAGGGGGTTGTCCTGCCTCGAGGCGTGGATAGCACAATAGGCACTTCTCCATCTTTCCACTCCTCCAGTTGTAGTAGGGCTTCTTGTAAGGACAGGCGGAGACGCAGTATCTCCAGCCCCTGCAGCGATCCTGGTCAATGAGGACCACTCCGTCCTCCTCACGCTTGTGCGCTGCACCCGATGGGCAGGCCCCGACGCAGGCGGGATTCGCACAGTGGTTGCAGATTCTCGGAAGGTAGATCATGAAGGAGTCCTGATACTGCAGGAGGGCTTCTTTCTCCTCCTTGCTGATATCATCGAAATTGACGTCCCAGTGACCGGTGACATTGGCCCCGGCGGCATTGTCCTCCCAATTGACACCCCAGTTGGGCTTGACGTTCTCCTCTGCTGTGACCTCCGACTTAGGTCTGGCGACGGGCTGCTGAGTCAGACCCTCAGGAGAATGCAGATCCTCGTAAGTGAAGGTGTAGGTGCCCGTATCACCGACGTAATCCTTCATCTCAGGCTGGTGAGGGTTGTAGAAGAGGTTGACGAGTTCGAGCCACTTGGGCGCGATTCTGAGCCTGAGGGGTTTGCTCTTCTTCCCTGTCAGCACCCATCCGCCCCTGTATTCCTCTTGGTTCTCCCATTCTTTGGGATAGCCGATGCCAGGCTTCGTCTCGACATTGTTCCAGAACATGTACTTGGCACCTTCGCGATTCGTCCAGATGTTCTTGCAGGCCACGGTGCAGGTATTGCATCCTAGGCACTTGTCCATGTTGAAGACCATCGCCATCTGCTGTCCAATCTGCATAATCACTCCCCCCTCAGTAGATAGAGGTCCTTTTCCTCGTAGATCGGCTTGCCGTCTACTAGCGGCATCTTGCGCACGAGAACCCCCATGTCGCGTTCGGAGGGACTTGGGCCCTGGTAGTTCACGAAGTAGGTGAATTGGCCATACCCCCCTATCATCGAGTTCGGGTTCATCATCACTCGCGTGGGGGCGTTGTTGCCCCCTCCACGGAGATCCGTGGCGCCGTACTTCTTCGCCAGCGGAGAGAATGGGACGTTGACGTGGCGCTCGTTCTGATGGTAGACAATGCACATGTCACGCTTGACGGTGTGACTGGTCACCGCTCGGGCGACCTGAATGCCGTTATTGGTGAATACCTCGACCCAGTCGTTGTCCCCCACCCCTATCTCTGCCGCATCCTCGTCGTTCAACCAGCACAGAGGGCCTCCCCTGAACAGATTGGTCATCTGCCAGGTGTCTCGGAACATGGAGTGAATCTGCCACTTGCCGTGAGGGGTGATGAATCTCAGTATCTTTGCCTTACCCTCTTTGACCTCCTCCAAAGGCAGATCGCCGATGGCGACTGTATCCACGGGCGGCTTGTATGTCGGAAGGGCCTCACCGAGGTCGCAGTAGGCCTGATGATCGAAGTATATCGCCTGCCTACCTGTCAGTGTGTGCCACGGCTTCAGCTTCTCGACATTCATCGTCCAAGGGCCGTAGGTGCGCCCTGCGGACTCGATCGCTGACCAGTGGGGCGAGGTAATCGAGCGTCCCGGCTGGCTCGAGAGGTCGACGAAGGAGTGGGCGATCTCACGTTCGTGCTCGACCATGTCGGCCAGTGGGAGACCCACTCGCTTCTCCAGCTCGCTGAAGATCTGGAATGACACCTCTCCATCAGATTCAGGAGAAATCCTGAGGATGACCTCGGCGACCTGCTTGGCGCTGGTCATGTCCGGCCGTCCGAGTTTCTCCCCCACCTGGCGGTTCGTCTTGAGTTCCTCGTAGACCTCGCTGAGATCGAAGTTGATGCCCTTCGCCCCATATCCTTCAGGCTGGTTTCCCAGGGGGCCGAGGGTGGTCATCATGTCGTGGATTTTGGTGAAATCTCTCTCTACGACGTTCACGTTGGGGAATGTCTTGCCGGGAATCACTTCGCATTCACCGCTTCGCCAGTCCTTGATCTCCCCAAGGGGTTGGGCCATCTCATCGGGCGAATCGGTTTGTAAAGCAGTCATCACGACCTCCTTTATCGGCTCGCTGAAGTAGTCCGCAGCCATCTCCGAGAATTTCTTCGCTAGGAACCTAAAACCGTCCCAGTCCGACTTGCACTCCCACGGCGGGTCGTGAGCCGGGTTGAATGGGTGCAGGAACGAGTGCAGATCGCTACAGGTCAGGTCGTGCTTCTCATACCAGTGCGCAGTAGGCAGGACGACGTCGGCGTAGTTTGCAGACGAGTCCATCCTCAGATTGAACGAGACGACGAGATCGAGTTTGCCGACATCGACTTCCTCATGCCATTTTACCTCGTTCACCATCTCCTGAGATCTCTCGCCACCGAGCACGTTATCGTGCGTTCCCAGTAGGTACTTCTGTCCGTACTCCTGACCACGAGTGCTCGTACCGAAGAGATTGCCTCGCCAAATTGTGAGGACCTTTGGGTGGTTCTCAGGAGCATCGACATCGCTGAGTGCGAAATCAAACTCTCCGGTTTCAAACTGCTTCGCTACCCATGCAGCAATCTCCTCCTCGCTCTCGCAGCCTGCCTCTACGGCTTGCTCGTACACTGCTATTGGGTTCATCTTGTCGAACTGCGGGTAGAACGGGAGCCAGCCAGCCCTCACCGCTAGGTGATTGATGTCAGCGGAGTGCTCTCCGTGTCTGGGCAGATCCTCAGCATCGGGAGCCCAGAGAGACGTCAGCGGCATGCCGTCGTAGCGCCACTGGTCAGTGTGGAAGTACTGCCACGAAGTGCTGTTCGCATGCCGAGGTGGACGGCTCCAATCAGTCGCCCCAGCAAGCATCCCAATAGCTGCGTAATTGCGGATTTTCTCGGTTCCAACATAGTGAGCGAAGCCCCCGCCATTATTACCCTGGCAACCGCAGATTATCCCCATCACCGCCTCTGCGCGGTAGGTTGACTGCCCTCCATGGTACCAGTGCAGGATTCCCGAGCCGGTGATAAACAGGGATTTGCCCTCGGTCGCCTCCGCGTTGTCAGCCCATTCCCTCGCTACTCGGATAGCGAGGTCCCGGCTGACGCCTGTCTCCTGCTCCTGCCATGCTGGTGTGAACGGCTTGTCAGCATCGTCGTAGCCCTCTGGATAGTCTCCTGACATTCCCCGGCCGACGCCGAACTGGGCCATCAGAAGATCCATGCCCGTAGTCACGAGCACGGGGCCGTCCTTCGTCTCGACCTCAAATGCAGGAACACCCCGGATACGATTGACAGCCTCGTTTCCCGTGCCCTCGGTCTTTCCGAGGGCATCGTAGGTGTGTGTGAAGTCGGGGAAGGAGACCATTGTCTCCCTCCTCTTCTCCGAATCAATGAAACTGAGAAGAGGGTCGAATTCCTCTCCAGAGAGCGAATCCTGGTGCGTTAGGTTCCATCGTCCGGTGTTCTCCTTCTCCCACCGATGCCCGACCGTCCCGGTTGGAATCCTCAGTGCGTTCGTGCCCGCCTCCATCTGCAGGGGCTTCCACTCGGAATACTCCTCCCCGTCGAATGATGCGATGTCCGAGGCCCGCAGGAAGCGACCGTTTCGGTGATGCCCTCCCTCCTGCTCGTCGAGCATCACGAGGAAGGGCAGGTTGGTGTACTGCTTCACGTAGTCCTGAAAGTAGCCCGTCTTGCGCTCGTGGTGGTACTCATTGAGAATCACGTGGATGCATGCATTGAGGAAGGCGTTGTCCGTCCCCTCCTTGATCTGCACCCACAGGTCGGCGAACTTCGTGATATCCGCGTAATCAGGCGAGAGGTTGGTAATCTTGCCACCGTTGTACTTGTGCTCGGAGGCGAAGTGCGCGTCGGGCGTCCTAGTCATAGGCAGGTTTGAGCCCATTACAATCCAGTAGGTCCCTTGGTACCAATCAGCGCTTTCTGCCACATCTGTCTGGTCACCCCAGATCCACGGCATGATGTGCGGCAGGTCGTGATACCATTCGTAGAAGGATAGCATGGTGCCGCCCATCAGCTGGTTCCAGCGCTGACCGGAGGTGAAGGAGATCATGCTCATCGCGGGAATGGGGGAGAAAGCGGCGAGATGGTCGGGCCCGTACTTCTTGATTGTGTAAATCTGTCCTGCTGCGACGATCTCTGCTGCCTCGTCCCAGTTGACTCGCTTCCAGCCCGCCTTACCACGGGCCTTCTTGTAGGACTTGGAAAGCTCCGGACTCTCTACAATCGATGCCCAAGCCTCGACTGGCCCCATCCCATCCCTCTTCGATCTCTGATAGGCGTTCCACAGTTTCTTGCGGACGTAGGGGAACTTCGGGCGCACGGGCGAATAGGGGTACCAAGAAGCCGAGATTCCTCGTTGACATCCCCTGGGCTCGTAGTTCGGGGTCTCGTCATTAATCTGTGGCCAATCGACCTTCTGCAACTCCCAGCATATGATCCCATCCTTGACGAAGACCTCCCAGCTGCACGAGCCCGAGCAGTTCACGCTATGACTGGTTCGAACCGAGTAGTCGTGGGCCCAACGGTCACGGTAGAACTTCTCCCAGGTGCGGGACTCCTTCGCTTTCTTGAACCACGTAAATCTGCCATTTCCATTCTTTCCACTCATCACTTCACCTCGTCAGAATTCTCCTCGCCTTCCTCGCGACTTCTTCGAAACCGAGAGGAAGCTGAGCACCCCCATCAGAAGGATGCAGGACAGGATGATTACATTCTCACCCGTCTGCATAGTGGCATCATCGATTCTCGCCGCGGGACCGATCAGAGTCTGAGTTATGCTTCCATCCGCATTCAGGTAGAAAGTTGCCATATTCCATTGGTCGCCTGTGCTTCCACCATCACCATTGACCGAGTTGGTTCGGAGTGTGAATTCTGCGACATCAGCGGAACCTGCGGTCCATTCGATTTGCCAGGAGCGCTGATCATTCCCTGCGGTGGTATGAGTCGCCTCGTCGCCGTCGACTGCGACATCAGCATCTGGGGCTGCGAAAGACCCGGAGTCAACGCTGACGAGGAAACCCCCATAGTTTTCTCCAGCCTCGGCAGGGCCACCTGTGAGGCTTACTTCGAGGGCGTATGAGTCACCTTCAACGATTGCTCCGACGTCACCGAATACTGCTAAACTCGGAGTCACGTCTTCCGTTTGGGCTCCGTGACAAAAGCAACCATTGCCGCCGGTGGTCCCTGTGTCAACTCCATTCGGGAGGCTGCTTACTGAAGGCACTAGGAATAGCGTGGAGCATACCAGAACCAATACTACTGAAGAGGGGTTTTTTCCCATTATTAATGCCATAGTAGATTCCGATTCCAATAGTATATTCTGCGTTGATTCTTTGATACTCAATATTCTGTGGGGGCGTGCGCCCTCCTTGCAATTGCGTCAACAGGGGCAAGACCTTCGTATTGGGTGCGAACATGTTCGCCAAAGAGACAACTGTGGTCATTCGACTCCTCTGAATAACTGCAGGATGGAGCGAAAATGGTAACGAGAAAGGTGTTGAAGCTGACGACGACGGTTGTTCTTGTCCTACTGGTGGGATCAGTTACCCCAGCCACCGCTTTGGAGCAGTCACATTTCTAACAGTATACAGCTTTGTAACTCCAAGTCTATTTTTCATGTTCATTGGAAGTACAGCAACCATCTGCACCATACTCGCAATCTTCCTACTTGAGGAACCAAAGGGTTCATTTGATATTGAACACGCTGACGATGTTGCAATCGGAAACATTTCTGAATAAACGATTACGTAGTGGTTTACCATGTATTGCCTTTGCTTAAAGGAATAATATCAAAACTGTGAACTGATTCATTTTTCGTCAATTCCTCCTCTTTATACTGGACTCCTATTGCCTAAACTTGCTCACTTATACCCGGACTGGGTATTGCCTCGGGAAATCCTAATCAGAGACTTTTATGACAATTATCTCCTAATCCAATCGAGAATAGTAATTGATAGGTGATGCTTTTTCATCTCCATCAGTGTCGATTGGGGTACTTGATTGGTCATAAGGATCGGTATCACAATCGATTTCATCAACATCAAGAGCTGTGGGACTGCGGGGCGCAACACGCGCTAGCCTCTGAAAGGACCCACTGAAACCCCTTAGACCTCCTTGGTAACCTGCTTGGGACTTTCTAGGCACTCGCCGTTCTCTACCCAATCATATTCGCAGGTGAAGTGACGAAGAAAGAGGGGTTGTTTGACTATCCTCATGCCTCTGAGATTCTCTTTCCTCTCAGAGACCACCTTGAATGTGTCAACAACATGTTGTAGGTGACTCTGGGTGTACATTCTCCTCGGTATCGCCATCCTGAGTAACTCAGAAGGAGGATGTATCCACTCATCGGAGTTGGGGATTCTGAATCCCAATGTCACAGTGCCCAATTCTAGAGCTCTCACACCTCCTTCGAGGTATAACTCCACAGCGAGCGATTGTGCGGGTAAATCGGGTTGAGGGATGTGGTTAAGGAATTGTCCTGCATCAACATAAACAGCATGACCGCCAGGTGGGCCGAATACAGGAATCCCAAGCTCCTTCAAAGAGGAATACAGCCAAGCGACCTGAGAGGTACGATAAGACAGGTACGTCTCTTCTGTCCCTTCCATCAGACCTGTGGCCATTGCATCTAGATCCCTTCCCGCAAGGCCACCGTAGGTAGGGAATCCTTCATGCATAATCAACTCGTTCTTCGCATCCTCGAAGAGTTGTTTGTCATTCATCATCAACAGACCGCCGATATTCACTATTGCATCCTTCTTGGCACTAAATGTGGCACCATCGGCAAGTGAGAACATCTTACGTGCGATTTCACGCACACTCAGTTGTGAGCAATCCTCCTCCCTCTGTTGGATTAGGTAGGCGTTCTCGGCAAATCTACAAGCATCGATGAATAGTGGCTTCGAGAACTCATTACACAGTTTGCGAAGCTTCTCGAGGTTGGCTAGTGAAACTGGTTGACCGCCTCCTGCGTTGTTGGTTACTGTAATCATGCAGAAAGGCACCGTGTCAGCTGCCCTCTCGAGTAGTTGACGCAATGCGTCGATGTCGATGTTACCCTTGAACGGATGGTCGGAATAGGGGTCCTTGCTGGATTCCAGAAGCAAGTTCTCCGGAATCCCCTCCCGAGAAAGGACGTGGGCCGAAGTGGTGTCGAAGTGGGTGTTGTTAGGGATGATGTCGCCCGGCTCCACTAGCATGCTCATCAGAATGGCCTCAGATGCCCTGCCTTGGTGGGTCGGGATGAAGTGGCGGAATCCGAAGACCTCGTCTACCACGATAGCGAGCCTGCCGAAGGAACGCGAGCCGGCATAACTCTCGTCGCCTCGCATCAGCGATGCCCACTGCTCACTGCTCATCGCTCCGGTTCCTGAGTCCGTCAGAAGATCCACCATCACGAATTCTGCTGGAATCTTGAAGATGTTGAATCGAGCCTCATTCAACGCTTTCTCACGTTCCTCCCGAGTGGTAATCCTCAGGTTCTCGACGGATTTTATCCTAAAGGGCTCGAACGGGTGTCTCTCAGTCATGGCAAATCCTCACAGCAGTTGCCCCCCATCTACAGGCAGGACAACGCCGGTGATATGCCGGGATGTCCCAGCGGACAGGAAGAGTACTGCTTCGGCTATGTCCGTGGGCTCGGTCAGGCGGTCGTCGAGGGCCTCTGCTGCGGCCGTCTCGATTACCTGCTCAGGGAGGTCAGCGGTCATCTCGGTCAGGGTCATTCCGGGTGCTACTAGGTTCACTCTGGTCCCCCATCTTCCGAGATCCTTAGCAGCGGAGCGCCCGAGGCCGATCAGTCCTGCTTTAGAGGCCGAGTAGGCAGACTGAGCGAACTTACCTCTGATGCCGTTGATTGAGGAAATGAGGACGGTGCTGCGTGGCTTGGGATTCCTCCGCGAGAGCGAAGCCATCTGCCTGAGGTAGTTGAAAGCGCCGGTCAGATTGACGGAAATAACCTCGTCCCAGTCCGAAATGCTCGTCTTCCAGAGGACAGCGTCTCTGGTAGTTCCCGCGTTGCAGACGAGGATATCCACTCCACCTAGTTCTGATTCCACACTCGCGAAAATCTCGGTGGCCGCGTCCGCATCCCTGACGTCTGCAGCGAAGGCAAGGCAGCGAACTCCCTTCGACTCTACCGCATCACAGGCGAGTCTTGGCTCTCCCTCGCTGGGATGGTGAGTCAGCGCGATGTCGGCCCCGGCCGCAGCCAGGCGCTCACAAATCGCCAGCCCTATCCCACTGCTTCCCCCGGTTACCAAGGCGACGCTGCCCCTCAAGTCCGTGCTCTCGTTCAATGCATCACCTCATGAATCCTCTTCTGGGGCCTTTGGCATCCAAGACTCGACCAGCTCGTCGGTCCACCGCTCACCACGGGCTATGGCTCTCCTGACTTCGATGAAGTCTACCTGTCGCGAAGTTCTAGATCCGTCCTCGAGTTCCCGGCCTCCGAGGTTGAACGCCCGGAAGCCGGCCGCGGCTTCCACAGCCATGTTCAGAGCCAACCATTCGCGGTTGGTCTCGCGGTTGGCATCCCACCAGTGCAGTTTCTTCTTCCTCACGCTGGTGAGTGTCTTTCGAGTGCAACCGGGAAAGGTGTTGACAAGTTTCCAAGACAGCCTCTCGACCGCCTCGTCGAGATTGGAGAGATTGACTTCGCAACCCCGCATGACCTCTCTGCCTACTCTCTTGTCCTCGCCCTCGAGGAATTCCCCGTAGACAATCTGCCCGGAAACGGGGTCCACCCAATCGAGGCGGACCAGCGGATTCGGGATCCACTCTCCCTCGGAATTCCTCAGGACGGGCACTATCTGGTTCACAAGACCGATGTGGTGTGCCTTGTGGGCTGACCAGTGCTCACACAGGACGCAGGACTCCATCGCACGGGCGAAACCGACGTAGAGGTCGAGGAAGTCGGTGGACCCACCGTCTGGGGCAGAGCCGTGCTTTGGTCCAGCCTGCCCGTACCGGGCGAGGTCGGAAGATATGGTGAAGTCGCACGCCAGACCCATCTCCTGTCCACCGGCAATCCTCATCCCATTGACTCGATTGATGACCGGCTTCTCGTTTTCGAGAATCAGGGACACCATGCGGTTGAACACCCCCATGTAGGTCCGGTACTCCTGGGGTCTCCACGAGTAATCCTCTTCGTACTCCAATGTATTTCCACCCGTGCAGAACGCCCTGTCACCGACAGCCGTCAGGACGATGCAGTTGACATCAGCGCGAGTGGAGGCCCAATCGAGGGCTAGGCACAGCTCTCGCAGGCTGTCTGTGGTGTAGGAGTTGTACTGAGTTGGGTTATCGAGCCAAATCCAAGCGTCGAACAGACTTTCGACAACGCTCCCAGCGGGTCTTGACAGGGGGCGCATCTCGACATGAATGTGTTCGAAGTCGGCGTGCTCGGAGAAGGCGTGCCTGTTGGCGTCTTTGGGGGCGTCTGAAAATGCGGGGGCGCTTGCTGTCATGTGTTCACCTGCTTGGGGTCTCCGCGGGCGACAAAGGCAGCATGCTCGGCGAGCGATGCAGCGAGTTCGCGATAGCGGAGAGTGTTCGATGTGCCTCCCAATTCGAGTTCTGCCTCATCGAATCTGATGTTCAGCTCGATCTCGTCGGAGTCAGAGAGTACAGTCTCACCCAATGGGAAGAGGATCTGGTTCTCCTTGGCGATGTGCTGGATCAGCAGTTCGCAGTAGTCCCTCGCTGCCCTGGCTAGCTGATCTGGAGATTGATTTGCCACCGCCGCCTCCATGCGGGAGACGCAGTCCCTTCCCATCACATGCTCGTTCAGCATTACGGCAACGGGACCGTATTCTCGGCTGAGCCCCCTCCTAGAGTACATCTCGAAGAGCTGTCCCTCTTCCTTCTGATGATGCAAGCCATCGGCGAAGTTTCGGATGAAATCGATGGCATCACGCCAGAACGGCTCATCCACTTCTCCTCTAGCGGATGCGGAATCGGCCATGGTTCCCATGGAATCAATCGTTTGGAGGATAAGTTCGTGTTCGTCCATCAGCCTCTTCGTGCTCCTCCTCATTGCCACTCATCCTTCCATGACTCATCAGGGACTAAAATGACCCTCTTGCCGCCTGCTCCCTGATGGATTGAGTCGAAGACGTCCTCAATCTCAGAAAGCTTCCTCATCTCGGTGGTCGCACTCAGATCGACAGCGCCTGAGAGTACCCTATCGAGCAGTTGCGGGTACAATTCTGGTTGACAGCCCCAGTTTCCGAACGCCTTGGCATCGTGAGCCATCAAATTGGACAAGCGGATGCTTACCTTGTCCATCGTGAAGCCGACCACGGCTAGTGTGCCGCTGGGCCCTATAAGATCGAAAGCGAGCGTTTGTCCGGAGGGATTGCCACTGCACTCGAAAATCTTCCAACCACTGCCTCCCCAGCCTTCCGACGAGGCCAACTGACGCAACCAGAAACGAATCTCTCTGCTTGATTCCCCCGAGACATCGCGGACCTGTTCGAACCCCAGCTCCGTCATCGAAAGTAGGCTAGCAGGGCTGACATCGAGGCAAGTGACGTGCGCGCCCTGAGAGCGGGCCAGCTGTGCGCAGTAGCCTCCGACCCCTCCGCAGCCTACTATGACTGCTACGTCCCCCTCACTGACCTCTGCCCTGAGAATTGCCTGCCATGGTGTGCTGACAGCGTCGGCAACGACGGAGAGCAATGCAATTTCTCCTCCGTATGACTCCGGTATGGGTACCAACCACCGGGAAGGTACCCTGATGTGGCTGGCGAAGCCACCATCGATGTCATTCCCAGGCATCATCTGGCTTCGGCAGACGTTGCTTCGATTGCTATTGCAGTCCTCACACTCCCCGCACGGGAGCACGGCAGGAATGACCACTGACTTGTCGAGCCACGGTGCCGCTGATTGACTGACTGCTACTACCCTGCCTGAGATCTCGTGTCCCAGAATCAGGGGGAGAGGGTGCTTAGTGCGAACCCCATCGTAGTGGAAGCCGAGGTCCGTGTGACAGACGCCGCACCCAGCGACCTCCACGAGAACCTCACCGGGAGAGAGGTCACTCGGGTCGAGGGTCCAGGATCTCATGCGCGGGGGAGCGCCGACCTCGGCCAATTCCCAGCCCTTGATTTGAAAGACGTCCTGAACGGCCCGCAACTATCACACCTCCTCTTCATTCGACCTGTCAGACTGCCATTCTGGGTCTCGCTTCTCGAGGAAAGCGGTCAGCCCCTCGGTGTAGTCCGGATGGAGAATCAAATCAGTTAGGAATCGCTCTCCCATACGCCTGTGTCCGACCGTGTGCAGCAGAGTGTCGAGGGAGCGGAGGTTGCGTAGCGCCATCTCGACCACCTGCGGTGGGTTGGATAGTATCGGAGCGAGCATTTCCATCGATTCCCGCATGAGGTCCTCGTTGCGGACGCACTTGCTGACAAGACCGGTATCTGCTGCTTCCTGACCCGAAATCGGGGTACCGGTGAGAATCATCTGCTTCGCTCTGCGCATACCGACTAACGAAGGCAACTGCAGCATTGCGAACGGGGGATAGCATCCCACGGTTATCTCGGGTATTCCGATTCTGCTATCCTCACTGGTCACGACAAAGTCGCAGGCCAGTGCCACCTCGGCACCTCCTCCAAGGCAGATTCCATGTACTGCGGCGAGAGTGACGAGCGGAGTATTTCCCAGTCTCTCAAGGAGATCAGTCATCCCCCCAATCATCCCGGTGGCCTGATCGGGCAGGTGCTCCTCTATGGAAGCCCCAGCGCTGAACCCCTTGGTTCCGGAGCCGGAGATGACCATTGCGCAGCAACTCGTGTCTGCCTCTGCCTCGTCGAGGGCCTGTATGAGGACCGAAATCACCTTGGAGTCAATGATATTTACAGGGGGATTCTCTATCTCCACCACTAACACGGAGCCTTCTCTTTTCAAGTTGGCCACACTGCTCACGCTAAGGCCTCGGGCCATTCTGGTGCCTGTTGGCACAGAATCTAATGCGCGAACATATTCGGATTCGCCCGAATCTGGATCTTCCGTGGGGTCCCTAGTCCAAATCGCCCAGACTCCGTTTGGATGCGCCTCCAAGCATGCCTCGCAATCAGAACCTCGTAACTCGTCCCTGCACTCTGTCTCCAATCTGACCTCCTTGCCCAAGGACTCGAAGACGCTTACCATTTCGGAGAGTCTTGGATCAGATGCCGAGAACTGCTTGGTCCAGCCCTCTGAGGTCAAATCCGCTTCACGGGACTCGGTCGGCGCGAGGGGGAGTCTCATCATCCCCCCCTCTTCTTCTCCAACCTTTGCGATGCCAGAGTCGCCGCTCCAATCGCACCTGCGTACTGGACGAGGTCACCCTCGGGAACGTTCACCCCTCCTCCAATCTTCTCGGTGAGGACGTCGGTCATCGTGGGGAATCTCATTATCCCCCCGATTAGGGTATATTCGGGCTCCATCTTCACTCTCCTCATCAGTTGCAGGGAGCGCCCTACGAGAGACTGCATGGCCCCGTTCATGATGTCCGATGGGGCAGAGCCGATGGTGAGCTGGTTGATCACCTCGGACTCAGCGAAGACAGCACAGACCCCTGATATCTCAACAGGCACGGTGGAGAAGGCGGCCAGTGGGCCGATCTCTTCTGTGGAGTAGTTCATGTATCGTGCTGTCTTCTCTAGGAAGGCGCCAGTTCCTGCTGCGCACTTGTCGTTCAGTCTGAACGACTTCACCTTGACTCTCTCGTCGAGCTTGCTCGCCTTCATGGTCTGACCACCGATGTCGAGCACCGTCCTAGTACCGGGGAAGAACCAGTGAGCCCCACGGGCTGCAGATGTCAGAGAGGTGACTGTGACGTCTCTGAACTCGACTTGGTGGCGTCCGTACCCAGTGGAGATGGTATAGCCCACGTCGGATTGGGAAAGGCCCGCTTCGGAGAGGACCTGTTCGAAGGTTATCTGGGCTGCTACATCCAGTTTGAACCCGGTGGGGCACATGGCCCGCCCGGCTATGTTCCCGCCCTCGTCGAGCAAGACCACCTTGGTGTAGGTCGATCCGATGTCGATTCCCGCTACGTGGGTCATGCCATCGCCTCCTGCGCAGAGCGTGCTCTGTCCATGGCGTACAGGGCGGCGCCGAGAGCACCCATGAAGTGCGATTCCTCACTGACGTTCATCTCCAGTTCGAGATTCTCATTCAAGACGTGAACCATCCCGAGGTTCCTAGCTACTCCACCGGTGAAGGATACCTCCTCGTCAATGCCGACCCTGCGCAGGAGCCCGATTGAGCGGGAGCTGATTGACTGGTGGACTCCCATCAAGATGTCTTCAATCTTCTTGCCCTTGCCAAGCCAAGAGAGGATCTCTGTCTCTGCGAACACAGTGCATGTGGTGCTGATTCTGACGGGTTTAGTGGCTCTTAGGGCCGTTGGCCCGAGGTCGTCGAGGGGAATGTCGAGCGCGGCAGAGGCGGCTCCGAGAAAACGCCCGGTCCCGGCCGCGCACTTGTCGTTCATGCAGAAGTCGACAATCTCCCCTGTTTCGCTGACTGCAATTGCCTTGGTGTCCTGGCCCCCCATGTCGATTACAGTCCTCGTTCCGGGAAACATGTGCACTGCTCCCCTGCCGTGGCAGGAAATCTCAGTCACCTGATCATCTCCGAAAGTCACCTTGTAGCGGCCGTATCCGGTACCGATGACGTACGACACGTCATCAGGAGCCAGCCCCGCGTCCCCGAGGGCGAGGGCGAAGGAGTTCTCGGCCGCCTTTACTACATCAGCACCGGTATCTATGAGAGAGCGACCTAGGATTGCCCCCTCCTCGTCGATAATCACGGCCTTGGTCTGAGTGGAGCCAACATCCACACCGGCAACGTGAATCATTGGGCAGCCTCCTGCAAACGAGTCGCCTTCCTCATCTCTATGCCCTCGAAGAAGGCATCGACCCTGTTCTTCATCTGAGCCACCGAGATGACTCTCTTGTCCATCATGTCCGACTCGATGAAAAGACTGGGCAAATCGGTCTTCCCCATTAGTTCTCGTCGATTATCTGCAAGTCCTGTAGAAATTGTCCTACAACTCTTGATTGGATGGTAAACCACACCTTCTATCCCAAAATCATCTAGATTTTCCAGCAGAACCTGTTCAGGATGGAACATAGAGTCCATTGCATCACGTACATGGATCAGAGTGACCTCTGCTAGAGAATCTAGAGGGTCTTCAAGATCGTACTGAACACCTAAGTTGTTGCCACCCGAGGCGAACCAAAGATAGGTCGAGATAACGAATACCCCACCCCAGTCCGTGAATAGTTCGCTGAATTCTTTGAAGATGGGGTAGCATGGCACTCCAATGAAGGCAAGACGATGCCTCCCCTCCTTTGCCGCTCCGATGCGGTTCTCATTCATCCAACGCTTCTCTTCGAGTAGCCTCTCAAAATACTCCGCGCCTTCCTCGGTCCCACGCCAGACGTTGTTCACACCAAGGTATACAGTTCCGTCAGACAGGGCATTGAATACTGCAGGTCCTTTCTTGTTGCACTCAAGAATCCCCTTCCAAGCCGCAGACATCCTGTTCGAGTACTCCAAGTTCTGTTTGAGTCTCTCAATGTCGAACTCCTTTCCGGTGATTTCTTCGCAGGTTTGGATTAATTCATCGATTTGAGCCCTGACATAGCGCTTCTCGGTCTCAAACTGTGGGTCGCCGGGCCAAGACTGGGTTCCTTTGGCACGAGTACCTGGTATATCCAGTGTGAAGAGGGGGGTATCGAACATCCTCCCCCACATCTCCCCCCACTTGAGATAGGTGTTACACGCATTGGTCAGCAGAGCCAATCCAGGCTTTGGTAGCCTTCCTAGGGGGTGTTCTCCCCCTCTCGACTGTATTGCGTAGTCAGCCTTGACGTAACCGCAGATGTCGGGCGAATATCCGTGGTCCTCCGCCTCATTCAGAAGATCGGCCGATTTTCTTCTGACTGCAGTTTGGAGCGAGGTTATCTCAGGCATCACTATTGGCATGTCAAAGGCGTGAAGAATCTCCGCAAGACTGCCCATGACGAAAACATATGCAGCCGATTTTCCCTCATCGGATGCTTGATTCAAGCCCTGGAACCACTTGCGGAACAGTTCCGAACCTTCTCTGTTCCCTCTCCTCATCATTTCGTTCTGTACTTCTGCACTCATATTTTCACTTCAATCAAACAATATGTTCTCCACGAATGTCTCCAACTGAATTTCTAGATGATCGAAGGTAGTCATGTTCTCCTCGAATTCACTGACAAAGAAAGGGATACCTTCCGCCTCGAGCATGTGGATGTAATTCACCTGCTCCTCAAGACCAGGCTCGCACATCTTGGCGGCGGTGACAATGACCGCATCGGCCTCAGCCTCGCGCAAGCGCTCGAGAAGCATCCTCTCCTTCGGCTTATTCAAATCATGTTGAACGGGGCTGTAGGACGATTGATCGATGTAGGCGGAGGCTAGAGCTGCCACCGGATCCTCACCAGATTCGACATCTTCTGTAATCCAACGAAGTCCAATGAGAAGGTCATCATCAACCACATAGCAGGACTGCCCAATTGTCCTCAGGAGATCGAGTGGGGGCTGCTCACAGAACCCACCCTCGAAGACTACTCTGATTCTGTCTTGTTTACGTGACGGCCGACTGGGCAACAGAGAGAGAACATAGGATAGCAACTCATTGTGTTCCTCCCTTGGCATGAATCCGGCCAGCCGAATCAAGGTATACGCTTCATCAGCAGTTATCACCCAAGGCAACTCCCTCTTGATATCGTACAGACGCCTTAGCAGCATTCGATTTTCATTGAAGACGGCGATTGAGTTCCGCAATGCATCATCAGTGATCTCTCTACCAGATACCTTCTCAATTTCTCCTCTTAGCCTAGAGTACTCGTCTGTGAGATATTGCTTAGAATAGGCTGAATTGGGGTTCTGCGGCAGATAGAGAATCTGACAGGGATAGTCGAAGTTACGCCCCCAAATCGCTCCGAGATTCCTAGCCGCATCGCAGATTGGATGGGTGACGAACATGTCGAGGACCATACGTCCACTGAGTGCCTGTTCGAGATTGGTCTTCATGATTGAACAGAGATACGAACCGAAACGGCTGTCGGACAATCTGGGTTCGACCGTGGCTCCCGCCATCTTCACAGGCAACATACCAGCTGCGTGTGCGAACTCTTCAGGAAAGTATACTTGGAAATGCCCAAGGACCTTGCCTCCACCTTCACGCCAGGCCTTGACAGTTGGCCATGAGGAATCGTCAAGAGTCTCTCGACACAGCCATAGCACCTGATCGATAGATTCGCCCCTCCATCCCTCCAATGTTTGAATTCTCGAATCGCTGCTGAACTGAATGTGCATTTCAGCGCCCATGTCGCTGAATCGCTGTGAAATATGTCGAATTGCTCCCGAACATGTTCCACTGGCAAGTCCGTAGGGAAGATGATGCCCCTGAGTACCACGGTTGCTTTGTGACGTATGCGTAATCCTGGGTTCTGCCTGCAGACCCATGATGATGGCACTTGTCATTCAGGGGTCGCTCAGTAGACCCTCGATGATGACGGTGGAATTCAC
>JASLNR010000064.1 GCA_030745885.1 Candidatus Thalassarchaeaceae archaeon | reverse complement strand
ACCGTGTGTCCGTTGCGCCGTAAGCGGAGAAGAACCTCGATCAACTGGTGCACATCCGCAAGGGAGAGGCCGGTCGTGGGTTCGTCTAGGATGTACACCGTGTGCTTGGTGGCCGGGCGGTGCAGCTGTGTGGCGAGTTTGACCCTCTGGGCCTCTCCGCCAGAAAGGGTGGTCGCGGGTTGGCCGAGGCGGATGTACCCAAGGCCGACGTCCCTGATGGTTGACAGGATGCGGAAGATGGAACGTTGGTTGGCGAAGAAGTCGCAGGCCTCGGCAACGTTCATCTCGAGGACGTCGTGTATGTTCTTGCCTCGCCACTCGACCTCTAGGGTCTCGCGTGTGTAGCGCTTGCCTTTGCAGACGTCACATACCACCCAAACATCCGGGAGGAAGTTCATCTCCAGTTTGGTGGAGCCGACGCCCTTGCAGGCTTCGCACCTACCTCCCCTGACGTTGAAGGAGAATTGCCCCGGCTGGTAGCCGCGCTCCTTTGCGAGATTGGTTTGAGTGAATAGTTCGCGTATCGGGGAGAACGCTCCTGTGTAAGTGGCGGGGTTTGAGCGGGGTGTGCGGCCGATTGGTGACTGATCTATGACGATGGTCTTGTCGATGTCCTCGTGGCCCTCGATTCTGTCATGGCTGCCCGGGGTGGTATCGGAGCCGTGCAGCTCCCGCTGGAGGGATGGGGCTATGGTGGAGGTGACCAATGAAGACTTACCCGACCCCGAAACGCCGGTCACAGCGACGATGCAACCGAGGGGGATTCTGACGTCTATGTCCTGTAGGTTGTTCTGCCGGGCGCCCGTCACCACGAGCCACCTATCATCCTCTGGTGTGGTTCGGTCCTCGGGCAGGGGTATGCTCTTCCTGCCAGACAGATAGGCCCCGGTCACACTCTCCTTGCTATTGATGAGTTCCTCGAAATCACCGTTGACGACTATCCAGCCGCCCTCCTTGCCTGCGCCTGGACCGAGATCGACTAGCCAGTCGGCCTGCCGGAGTGTCGCCTCGTCGTGTTCAACCACCAGCAGGGTGTTACCAAGCGAGGTCAGCTCCCTCAGGGTCTCCAACAGTCTCCCGTTGTCCCTCGGGTGAAGTCCTATACTGGGTTCGTCGAGGACGTACATCACCCCTGTCAGGCGTGTCCCAATTTGGGTGGCTAGGCGAATCCTCTGTGACTCGCCGCCCGAGAGTGTGCTGGCGCGCCGGTCGAGAGTGAGATAGTCGAGGCCAACGAGCGCTAGGAACCTGAGACGTGACTCAATCTCCTTGATGACCTCCTGAGCGATGAATAGTGACCTCTCGTCTAGTTGCTCACACTTCGATACCGTTGGAGTGTCCGGCTCCTCCCTGTCTAGCCTATCCCAGGTGTCGTCAAGGCCCCCTATGCGCCAGTTCTGGACGACTGCGAGTGCCTCGAGGACGCTGCAGAAGGAGATATCCGGGAGGGAGATACCTCCTACTGTGACCATGCTGACGGCGCTGTTCAGTTTCTTCCCACCGCAGTCCGAGCAAGGCTCGTCGGTCATGTACGAGGTGAGTCGGGAACGGGTCCGGTTCGAACTGGTGTCTGTGTAGGTCCTCCGGAGGCGTGGGAAGACGCCTTCCCAGGGGCGCACCATCTGGTAAGAAGAGCCTTTTCGGGATACGAAGTTGAAGTTGATATCAACCTCGCCCGAGCCGTTTAGCAAAATCCCCTGTGCATCCGAGTCCAACTGCCCGAACGGGACATCGTGAGGAATTCCGAAGTGCTCGCATGTCTGCGTCATCTGGGTCCTGTACCATCCGGACATCATCGAGCGACGGAACGGTGTGATGCATCCTTCTCCGACAGTGGCGAGCCTGTCTATGACGAGGTCGGGAGAGAAGTTCCTCTGGACACCGAGGCCCTGACATGAGGGGCATGCACCCAGTGGGTTGTTGAATGAGAACACGCGTGGGCTCATCTCAGGAAGAAAAGCTCCGTGCTCCGGGCAAGCGAACTCCTCAGAGTATGCGATCGACTCGTCCTGCGCCGTCTGGAACCTCTGCTCCTCTGGATCTTCGGTCTTCCTCGGCTTGGGCGCCTTGAGGCTCTCGATCGCGACCGCGCCGGCACCCAACCTTAGGCCAGCCTCGACGCCTTCTGTCAGGCGCTGTCGGCTCGCCCTCTCGAGCTTGATTCTGTCAATCCTGACATCTATGTCATGTCGTAAGTTCTTCTCGAGCTTCGGTGGGTTCTCGAAATCGGCATCACGGCCGTTCACCCTACCCTCGAGGTATCCCTGCTCAACAAGGGCCCTGAACAGATCCGCGTGAGTACCCTTGCGGTTTCGCACCACTGGGCTCCAGACTGCAACAGCATGGCCCTCAAACCTCCAAAGCATGTCATCGACTATCTCCTGCACCGTTCGTCTAGCGACCTCCCTGCCGCAATCGGGGCAGTGAGGAAGGCCAACCCTTGCCCATAGTAGGCGCATGTAATCCATGATCTCGGTCACCGTAGCCACGGTTGATCTGGGGTTGTGACTGCCTTGCTTCTGATCAATGCTGATGGCGGGAGAGAGGCCTTCTATGCTGTCGCAATCGGGCTTCTTCATTTGGCCCAAAAACTGCCTCGCGTAGGAACTGAGGCTCTCGATGTAGCGGCGTTGTCCCTCGGCGTACAACGTGTCGAAGGCTAGACTCGACTTTCCTGAGCCGGACACACCTGAAAGAACGACGAACTTGCCCCTTGGAATCTTGACATCGATGTTCTGGAGATTGTGGGTACGGGCCCCTCGAACCTCTATCCATCCATCCTTGGATGCGCCGTTCTTCAATCGCTTAGCCATGTCTCAACTTCCTTGTGGAAGCATGCGTGCGCGAGGATGTCCTTGAATTCATGTATTGGATTCTCCAGACAGTTCATACAAATGCCGTGCTACCGGCACCAGAGCGCGTCGATGAAGTCACCAGATTCCGCGTCTGTGTTAGGTGGGAGTAATGTCAGGCCGTTGTGGGCCACCATGCTGTGGATGTTGCCGCTGCCCTGATGGGTGTGCACGCTCGCTGTCAAGCCGTCCTCGCCGGTCTCTATTCTGATTCTCCTCATACAGAGTTTTCCGGGTGCGCCTTTGATGCCTTCAGTAAGCTTGACTCTTACTCTGTCAGCGAGGGTGGGGCCGTTCTCCGGGTGCGCCTCCATGCAATGAGAAAGCCAAGGGGCGACGAGAGAGATGAACACCACATGGCTGCTGACGGGATTCCCCGGGAGGCCGAAGAGAGGGGTTCCCTTCCAGGTTCCGAAGAGAGGGGGTCCGCCGGGCCTGATCATCACCTTCCAGAAAGAG
>JASLNR010000063.1 GCA_030745885.1 Candidatus Thalassarchaeaceae archaeon | reverse complement strand
GCCCGGAGATGGATTCTGAGACACGAATCCAGACCCTACGGGGTGCAGCAGGCGCGAAAACTTGGCAATGCGAGCAATCGTGACCAGGGAACTCCAAGTGGCTGGGGTAATACCCAGTTTTTTCTTGACTCTTCAAAGGTCTTGGAATAAGGGGTGGGTAAGGACGGTGCCAGCCGCCGCGGTAATACCGGCGCCTCAAGTGGTAGTCGCTTTTATTGGGCCTAAAACGTCCGTAGCCGGTCTGGTGCATTCGTGGGTAAATCAACCCGCTTAACGGGTTGAATTCTGCGAGCACGGCCAGACTTGGGACCGGGAGAGGTGTGGGGTACTTTCGGGGTAGGGGTAAAATCCTGTCATCCCGAAAGGACCACCTGTTGCGAAGGCGCCACACTAGAACGGATCCGACGGTCAGGGACGAAACCTAGGGGCACGAACCGGATTAGATACCCGGGTAGTCCTAGGTGTAAACGCTGTGGACTTGATGTTGGGGGTGCTCCGAGCACTCTCAGTGTCGAAGCGAAGGTGATAAGTCCACTGCCTGGGGAGTACGGTCGCAAGGCTGAAACTTAAAGGAATTGGCGGGGGAGCACTGCAACCTGAGGATTGTGCGGTTTAATTGGATTCAACGCCGGAAAACTCACCATAGCCGACGGACAAATGAAGGCCAGCGTAACGAGCTTGCTGGATTGTTCGAGAGGTATTGCATGGCCGTCGTCAGTTCGTACCGCAAGGCGTTCTGTTAAGTCAGATAACGAACGAGACCCTCGTCCCTATTTGCCAACCAGGTCCCCGGATCTGGCGCACTATAGGGAGACTGCCCGCGCTAAGTGGGATGAAGGGGAGGGCAACGGTAGGTCAGTATGATCCGAATGCTATGGGCTACACGCGCAATACAAAGGACGGGACAATGGGCTGCAACTCCGAGAGGAACGACGCTATCCCGAAACCCGTTCGTAGTTCGGATTGAGGGCTGTAACTCGCCCTCATGAAGCTGGATTAGGTAGTAATCGCGTCTCAACAGGGCGCGGTGAATATGCCCCTGCTCCTTGCACACACCGCCCGTCAAACCATCTTAGTTGTGGGTGGGTGAGGCTGCCTCTCTGTGTGGTATTCGAGCCTGCCTTCGACAAGGAGGGTTAAGTCGTAACAAGGTATCTGTAGGGGAACCTGCAGATGGATCACCTCCTACGAAACTCGGAACCCGGGGGGCGGGGCGGCTTCGGCCGCCCCGTCTTCCAACCTCAGAATACGACGGACTGGGCTAAACCAGTGCGTTTTTCGCATCTAGGCGAAGGTATATACCCCCCATACCTCGTGAAAAGGCACATGCGACGCTTGCTCGCTTCAACAATGATGCTGTTAATGATGACTGCGGCCCTAGCGGGCTGTGCTGGTAGCGATATCACCCAGGAAGATGTCGATGCTGCGCGAGAGGAAGGTAGGGCTGCTGGAATTGCAGAAGCTACGCCCGTGAGCACTCTGGACACGATCATCGATCGTGGATCCATGAAGTGCGGAGTTAAGGAATCCCAGTACGGAATGGGATACTTGGATGCTGGAACTGGGGTTCGCTCTGGTCTGGACATCTCATACTGCCGGGCCGTTGCCGCTGCTCTAGGGCTGAACCCGGACACGGATGTCGAGTACATCCCGGCCTCGGGCTCGGACCGCTTCGACAAGTTGGCCTCCGGAACGATCGACGTGCTAATCCGCACCACGACCTGGACGACCAGCCGTGACGCGGACCTGAACGCCGACTTCGCTGGAATGAACTTCTTCGATGGACAGGGCATCCTAGTACGCGAGGACGCGTACTCGGCTGCAGTTGCTGGCAACTCGGCTGCTGGCCTCAACGGCGCGAACATCTGCGTCGGAATAGGCACCACGACCGAGGGCAACATGGTGGACTGGTTCTCCTCAAGGGACATCTCGTTCACCTCCGTCCCCGTGGCTGACGCTGCAGAGGCGACTGCCAAGTTCATCGACGGTTCGTGCGACGCCTTCACTGGCGACATGTCCGCGATGGTGGCCAAGAAGTGGCAGCTGGATGGCGACGGTTCAATGAACGGAGTCGACATCTGGATTGCATCCGAGCTGATGTCCAAGGAGCCCCTAGGCGCGGCAACCCGCGACATGGACTCCGACTTCAAGGACGTCGTGGCATGGGTCTGGTACGGGATGGTGACTGCCGAGGAGATGGGCGTGACCGCTGCGAACGCAGGTGCCTCCGCGACCTCCGCATGCGCACTGACGACTGGTGGATCAATCACCGACCCCGGAATGTGCCGACTGCTCACCGAGAACCTCGGTCTGGGCACCACCGCCAACCCGCTTGCGGGCACGTGGATGCAGGCCGTCCTAGGCGCTGCCGGCAACTACGGCGAGGCCTATGACGACGCGTTCTGCGACTGCACCAACGACGGTGTCAGCGGATCCGCCGCCATGTCCGGCTGCCTGATCTCGCGTGTTGGGACCCTGAACGCCCTCGTCTCAGAGGGCGGTATCCAGTACGCGCCCGCAATGCGCTGATTGCTTAATTAGACAGACAGTGCACGGAGTTACGAAAGCCCCCGGGGGGGGCAATCTCCCCCGGGGGCCTCACTACCCTTTTACACCCCATCCTCCCCATAGGGGAGAATGGACGTTCGGGGCCTCACCAATTCGTTGCCTCGGGTACATTTTGGAGATGGAATCTGGAATGCGCTTCGTGCCGTCTTCACGGGGTACGTTCTGCCTGTCCTGGCCGTCTACCTGTTCTGGGGGTACTCCAACAAGTTCCTCGGGATGTCGGTCGACTACCTCTCTGCGATGGCGAGGGACATCACAATTGCTGACACCCAGATGAATCCCTCGTACTACGCTATGGAAAGCCTGTTTCTGATCGTCGGCGGGGTCATCCTGATCTGCTTCCTGCTGGTGCAGAACGAGATCCCGGCCCTCTTCTGGGGGCTGTGGAGACGGGATCCCAGCACCATCTCCGAGTGCTCGAGCTCGATTTTCGCCATCGTGTGCTTCGCGGTCTCCTACGTCCTACTAACCAGTGTCCTCGAACTGTCGCCGGGAGCCCAGATCCCATTCTTCATCTTCGGAGCTGCTGTTGTTTCCGGAGTGCTTCTGCTGCAGGATAACCTGAGCGAGATATTGAAACCGGGCAGCTTCGCCTCCTTCCGCCCGCAGGACAACGTGGACGCAATCATCTCGGTAGGCTCAATCGTCCTCCTCGTCGTCCTGACGCTCAACCTCTCGATGGTCCCTGCCATCTCCCAGGACATCCCAACGTTCCTCTCTGCGGTTATCCTCCTCACGGTCTTCTTCTGGGGCTGGAAAATCTCACAGGAGGGGATGAAGCCCTCTGTGCAGGATAGGAGGACGGCCGCTCTGGCATATCTGGCACTTCTGCCCTTCATCATGTTCTTGCTGCTGAGGGTGCTCTACCTGCAGCACGACCCCGACCCGGTGATGCAGAACCGCTGGGAGATCAAGTTCGACTTCATGGACAAGGTGAACACCTTCAAGATCAATCCGTGGCCGATGGATGTGGTTGCGAACTTCGACGAAAGGTGGATGTTCCTGAAGGCCGCGGTCATCAACTCCGCCAGAGTGACTCTGCTCAGCATAGTGCTGTGCGTCATCCTCGGGACGATTGTCGGCGTCACCAGACTATCCTCAAACAAGCTGGCCTCGACCATGGCGACGGTTTACGTCGAGATCTTCCGAAACCTCCCCCTCGCCGTCCTCCTGTTCCTGATTGCAACCCAATATGGGATCCAGGCTCCCCTTTTCATAGAAGAGAAGTTCCTGTTGGGTGGGGCTGTGTTCTACAGCAATCAGGGAATCTGGTTCGTGACCGTGGGGTCATACCAGAGGTTGGTGATGGGCTTGGTCGCCCTTGCCCTGCTAAGGGCCGGCCTGCGTCACATGGACAGGGTCGAGCCCCGATTCATAGTCACCCCCAGCACCCCGCAAGACCACCTGAGGAGGCCTTTCAGCGCATTTGGATGGAGGCTCGAGGCACTTGCCTCAGATATATTTCTGATTATTGCAGCAGTGGTCTTCATCAATTTCCTAGTTCCATTCGCCTCAACAAACGGAGGGGGCGTCGAGGCAGCCATCTCCATGGCCGTGATTGTCTACGCCCTGTCGGTCACCAGCAGACTCGATGACGATGGCATGAACCAGCTACAGATAGATGACTCCGAATCCGGCCTCAGGAAGAGGTTCACCATCTGGGTTGCCGCCTTCGCTTTAGCGGCTGGAATCGCCGTTTCGAAGGGCCTGTCATGGCCAGATTATGTCAAGGACTGGGACGGGGACGGGGTCATTGACCCCCCCGGGTCATGGGACATATCCGAGGGCTCCGGCTTCGAGATTACGCCCTTCTTCCTAGCCATGATACTCGGTCTGACGCTGTTCACGGCATCCACTATTGCCGAGATTGTCCGAGGAAGCATCCAGTCACTGCCCCGGGGACAGGTCGAGGCCGCCATCTCCCTGTCTCTGAATCCCTACCAGAGGCTCAGGCTGGTCATCCTGCCTCAGGCCCTGAGGAGCATGGTCCCACTGTTTAACAACCAGTTCATGAACGTCTGGAAGAACTCCAGCCTAGCCGTCATTGTGGCCTATAGCGACATATTCTACGTCATACTGGTGATGATGAACAACGTCGGCAAACTGATCCCGCTGTTCATCCTACTGCTCATCACCTACCAGGCAGGGAGTCTCGCAATATCAGCCGTTATGAACTGGTACAACACAAGGGTAACGAGCGTGAAGATATGAGCTCGAGAAGCATTGACATGGGTTCGTTCCTCGAATTAGAGGAGTCCATCGCCGGCAAGCCAGGCGGCAGTTGGGTAACCCCCACAAACAATGCCACACTCTCGCTGCTGGCGATATCCCTGGCTCTGGCCTGCGGTCTCCTCGGAGGCATGTGGGGGGGATTCCTGCCCAATGGCTTCTTCGAGTTGGTGGCGAAGGCAGAGTCAGAGGGTGCAAGCTCGCAGTATGCTCAGATTTTCGGCGCCATTTCCGCGCTCGCCATCGTCTTCGCATGGTGGGTGACCATTACCGCGCTGATCAAGTGGACCCCGGGCAAGACATGTGCCACCGCAATGCTCGGCATCACAACCGCCTGGATCGTCGTCGTGGCTGTGCGCGGTCTCAGCCACTTCGTACTAGTCGAAGCAGATTGGGACGTCGTCTGGGCCAACAGGGTCCTGCTAGTGGTCGGCCAGCAGATGACCGAGCAGATGACACAAGCCCCTGGCTCCGAATCCTGCATATCGACGTGCTACGGAATCAATCAGAACTGGCGCCTGTGGTGGGTGCTCTACCCCACATTCGCAGTCGTAGCTAGCGCCTATGGTACCGCCGCTGAGAAGCCGGCAAGATTCCTAGTTCCTTTCTCCTTAGTGGTATTCAGCCTGATGGCCGTAGCATGGGTCCCTAGCGAAATCAATTACCACAGGGTGGTCCCGATGACGAATCTGGCCAAGGCCTTGGTGATTGGCTATCTGGCCTACGGGGCTTCGTTCTACTACTGCTCAATCTCGGAGGAGTACAAGGCCAACAGACTGCGGTCATACATCGCAATGGGGGCCGTGGCCACGTTCTTCTTCGCGATTATGATAATGAATCCTCCAGAGTTCGTGAGGGACCTAGCGGTGTGGGCCGGAGGCACACCCGTCCAAGGGATGCGCGAGGCCATAATCGCCGGAGAGGTGGTCCCAAGCACTCTGGACAAACTCGCCGGAGACGGTATCGAGGCATCCCAGTGGGGCGGCCTCTTCGTCAACCTGATTGTGGCAACCGCAGGCTGCGTCCTCGGGTTCGGAATCGGAGTAGTCCTCGCCTTCGGCCGCCAGAGCAAACAGCCATTCTTCAGCATACCATCAATCGCCCTTATCGAACTGGTCCGTTCGGGCCCCCTGATCTGCTGGCTCTGGTTCGCCGTATTCCTGATGCCAGATATGATGGATCCTTTCTATGACGCAGAGGACATCATCCGAATGCTCCTGATGTTCGGGATATTCGGCGGATGCTACATCGCCGAGGTCCTCAGAGGCGGACTCCAGGCCGTCGACTCGGGCCAGAAGGAAGCAGCCATCGCACTCGGGCTGTCGCCGTTCCAGACCAAGATGCAAGTCGAGCTCCCCAATGCAGTCAGAACCACGCTGCCCTCGATCGTCAGCGTCTTCATCGGACTCTGGAAGGACACGACGCTGCTATTCATCATCAACATACTAGACTTCTTCAAACTGGCCAAGGACCTACCTGCCACAGACTTGCGCTTCCTCGGTAACTTCCTAGAGCCGTTGTACGTCACCGCCCTTGTCTTCTGGGTGTTCGCATTCTACCTATCCAGGATCTCGATGAAGATCGAGAAGGGTCTTGGACTGGGCATAGAAGGTGGAGGAGAAGCAGCATGAGTGAATACAACAGAGACGAAAAACCGAGAACCGGCCAAAGTGAGACGATTATTGATACCAAGGGAGTGAAAGTGAACTTCGGGGACTTCTGGGCATTGAAGGGAATAGACATCAGAGTGAGGAAGGGCGAGATCATCGTCATCCTAGGCCCTTCGGGTTCGGGCAAGTCGACTTACATCAGGACGCTCAATCGCCTGCAGCCGCACAGTGGCGGTACAGTCGTGATCGACGGGATTACCGTGGACGACGAGACGACCGTGGCCGACATGAAGTACATCAGGGCCGAGATAGGATTCGTCTTCCAGCAGTTCAACCTCTTCCCGCACCTCACCATCATGGAGAACATCACCCTAGCCCCGATGAAGGTCAAGGGGATACCCAAGAGGGAGGCCGAGGACCAGGCGATGGCACTGCTCGAGAAGGTCGGCATCCCCGAGCAGGCCTACAAGTACCCCAGTGGGCTTTCAGGTGGCCAGCAGCAGAGGGTCGCCATCGCTCGCGCACTGGCCATGGACCCCAAGATCATGCTGTTCGACGAGCCGACCTCGGCCCTCGACCCCGAGATGATCAAGGAGGTCCTCGACGTGATGATCGACCTCGCCCAACGGGACATCACCATGATCGTGGTCACCCACGAGATGGGATTCGCCAAGGAGGTCGCGGACCGCTGCATCCTGTTCGACGAGGGCGAGCTGGTCGAGGAGAGCCCGCCCGCCGAGTTCTTCGACAACCCCAAGCACGACAGGACCAAGCTGTTCCTCGAGCAGATTCTCTGATCCAGTGGCCCACCTGTTACCGCTACCCTATTGGGCTGCCGTGGCACTAACGCCCGTGTGAGTTGCCTCAGTGACCCGCCCAATAGCCTCGAGCCTACCTATGGGTGCGCCTCGGAGATCGTGGGGACGGGCCCGGTCTCGGCCCTGCTGATTCTGGTCATCGGCATCCCGCTCATCAGAATTGCCAGGCGCTACCTCAGGAGGCTGTTCGACAGGACCGAGTTCGACGAGGGGCTTGAGAACTTCATCTACCGCATCGCCGGGGTGGCGATGTGGGCCCTCGTGATACTGACGGCCGCGAGCGAGCTGGGCATCAACGTCACCGGGATTGTAGCCGCCTTCGGCATCTTGGGGCTAGCCGTCGCCTTCGCGGCGCAGGACACTATGGAGAACGTCATCGCTGGCATCTTCATCATCGTCGACCGGCCGTTCCGAGAGGGCGAGCGCATCCTCCTCCCCAAGAGTCTGGGGGGCATCTACAGCAGCTGGGGCGACGTCAAGGAGGTCGGCCTGCGGACCACACGCGTTCGTTCCACCGACGGGGTGATGCTGACCATCCCGAACAAGCTACTGACCAAGGACGCGGTCGCGAACTTCAGCCACCGCTCCGACATGGAGCTGCGCGTTCGCATACGACTGGGGGTGACGCCGACGTGGACCAACGTCACGAAGGCCGAGGAGGTCGTAAAGGACATCGCCGCCAACCACCCAGACATCTGCAGCGACCCGAAGCCGCCCGAGGTCGTGCTGAGGGACTTCGGTGACCAGCATGTGATCATGGAAATCCGCTACTATGTCGACAACGCGAAGAAGATGCGCCCCTCGAAGTCGTTCTTCGTGACCGAGATACTGCGGCGCTTCGAGGAAAGCAAGGTCGCATTGGCCTTCCCGGTCATGGTCAACATGAACAGCGACGTCAGCCTAGAGGACCTGGGTTTCTGAGAACCGGGGCCGCCCCGGCGGCGGAGGCGGCAAAACCGCAATAACCCAATGGCGCAAGCGTTCCACATGATGGGGCCGCTGGAAGCCTACATCGCCGATGTCGAGGCTGCAGGCACGCTGGCCCAGGTGATGGCCGGGTTCGCGGCAAGCGCCGTTGCCACCCTCGTCTTCAGGGCCATCATCAGGGGGCCGGTCCTGAGGCGGATCTCCGACAGCGACAACCTGTATGACGACAGGCTGTTCGACCTCGCCACCCCCCTGCTAAACATCGGCGTGCTCCTGACCGGGCTCTGGCTCACCTTCCGATGGTCCTTCGAGGCCGGCTCGTTCGAGCGCGCCGCCTTCGCCGGCGGCTCGATCGCCATACTGCTCGTGCTCTTCGCCCAATTCCTCTCCTCTGTGGTGGACGAGTTCATCCCGCCAATCTTCCAGCACATGGACCAGAACACTTCACTCGACCTCACCTCCCTGCAGTCCATCACCGTGAGCGCTGCTAAGCTCCTGGCGTGGGTGGCTGCCATCCTCATCGCCCTCGACCAGATGAGCATAGACATCACCGCAATCGTGGCATCCGCTACTATCCTGACCCTCGTGATAGGGCTGGCCCTGCAGGAGACGGCTGCGAACCTAGTCTCCGGGCTCCTGATGCTGCTCGACAAGCCCTTCGCGAAGGGCGACAAGGTAATCGTCATGGGGGTCAAGGGGAGGGTCCACGACGTCGGCCTGATGACCACCAAGATCCGCACCGGCAACGAGAGGCTGGTGGTCATTCCGAACACGACGCTCTCGGGCGAGATAGTGGAGAACTACGCCCTCGGCGGCTCGGGGGGCGAGGACGACTCGATGAACCTGAGGTTCCGGGTCAGCATCGCCGTTGGCGAGGACCCGGGGGCGGCCAAGGCAATCATCGCACAGGTCATCGGCGACTGCGAGTACACGATGGACCACCCCAAGACCGAGGTCCTTCTCTACGAGGTCACGGAGGCCGCGCTGGTGTTCCGCCTCGACTGCTGGGTGGAGAGCTACAACAGCGAGCGACGCGCCAAGGACTGGATCCTGATCGAGGTGCTCAAGCGCTTCAAGGAGAGCGGCATCGGCATCCCCTACCCACACATCACCGTCAAGCAGGACGACGACTGATCAGGGCTGCAGCCAGCGGGAGACGCGGTCCAGGATGGACCCCCTGAAGGTGAGCAGCCGCAGGGTGGGCCCATCCAGGCCAACGGTCAGCGTGGCGCCGCGGGTGAAGTGGGTCTCGTCCCAGCCGTCGCTGACCACGTAGCCCCGATGCATGTCGCTCGTGATCACGGTGGGCTGGCCGGACCACTCCCAGTACGAGCCGTCCCCCGAGCGGTCCGAGCGAGGCAGCTCGCGAGCCACGAATAGGTAGTGATCGCCAATCTCCCCTAGGGGGAAGGCCGAGCCCTCTATGTCCGCGACGTGGCGGAACCACGCGCCCTGACCTAGGAAGGTGGAGAACAGGCACCCCGAAGAGTGCTGGACCACGTCTATCCCCCCTCGCTGGAGGCGGTACTTGGATGGCTGGTATTGGTGGGTGTTCGCAACCAGCAGGTCGTTCAGAGCGGGGTCGCAGCGGGTGCGGTTGCCACTGGTCGTCACAATCTCGGCCTGCAGGCGCGGCAGGACGTTCACCACGGCCCCCCCGTCCAGGGCCGCCCGGACGTCCTCGGGGAAGTGGCCCGGGTCGCTTCCCATGTAGAACCCGTAAGAGCCCCCGTCGCCCTCGCTTCGCGGGTGGCTGTTGACCCCCATAACGGGGGTCTGGTCGTCGACCGAGTGGGCAATCGAGGTCAGCGTCCCGTCGCCTCCGAGGACAATGACCAGGTCGGGGTTAGCGAAGTCGCCTCTGGACACGGTCTCCCGCGCCGTGTAGCCGATGCTGGCGCCGCGCTCCTCGGCAACGGAGTCGAGCGCCGAGCGGACCTCGCTCAGTGCCTTGTCGTGAACCTCCTCGAAGTTCTTCTTGTAGACGACCAGGACGTCCTCGCTCATCGCAGCCCCCCTTGGCAGCAATGCCTCTCGGACTTCGCATATAGGCGCGACGCAGCGTATCCGAGGGCCCGGGTGACGCCCGTGGCATAGCCTCATGACCCAAGTGCGCCCGCGAGGGGCCGTGAGCCGGCCCCTTCTGCTAGTCCTGATACTCCTGGCCCCGATGGGTGCGGGTTGCATAGAGGTGCCCACCGTCCGCCCGTGCCCCGACGACACCTGCTTCCCCCTGACCAGCGATGCGTTCAACGACCTGATTTCACAGGAGGGGGTTTTCGATGTGCTAGCGCTGGCTTCCGAGAACGAGCGACTGAGGGTCCGGACCACCATGATACACGAGCAGCAGGGGCAGAGGGGTGAGATCCACTGGGACGTCGCCAAGGACGACGTCGCCGGCCTGAGGTCGATTGCGACCAGGGTTTTCCTGGGGGGCAACCCGATTATCGACAGTGAGCTCATCGAGGGCCAGGAGACGACCAACGTCAGGGTCGGTGGCACTTGGTACGAGGGACGCGACGCCAGCCCGGACTATGTCGACCCCTTCTTCGACCTGGCCCAGAAGGCGACCGAGAACCCCGACGGCATCTGGCCCCCGTTCGCCTTCGACACCACTCAGTTGTCCGGCCTGAGCTGGACCATCACCGGTGACGCCTTCTCCACGCAGCAGGTCGCCAGCGCGAGCAACGGCACGCACGACTTCATCATCGAGCTGATGGGCCTGACGCCCGCCATCATCGGGATCGAGGTGTACTCGGGCGACTCGTACGAGTTCACCCTGGGGGTGAGCCCCGGCGACGAGGTCGAGATAGAGCTCCAGCAGGGACTGCCCCGCATGCACCTGGCCTTCGTGCCTCCGCAGCCCGACCTGCTGACGGTCAACGGTGACGCCCGCCTCCTGGTGGGCATCGTTCCCGAGGGCTTCACCTCCGAGGTCAGCCTGTCCGAGATCGAGATCCACGCCATGCCCTCTCCCGGGCAGGCCGCTGCGAGCATGCGCTTGGATGCCGATGAGGCCAACCACACGGCCGCCGACGGCACATGGTGGAGCTTCATCTGGATCGACGTGGGCCCCCGGGGGCTATTCTCGGCCCATGACGCCTACTACGTGCGGACCAACTCCACCGCGGATTTCACAGTCGCCTTCTACGACCTTTGGGCCGAGGCGTGGACCGACCAGTCGGTCTGAGCCGCGCCGCTCTGCCGTCGCCCACGGCTATCTGATGATGGTGCCTACGGTCTCTCCCTCGATGGCCCGCAGCAGGGCCCCGGGCTCGCCCAGGCCGATCACCTGGACCTCGATGCCCGACCCCTCCAGAGCCTGGATCTCCTGCATCTTCTTCTGCAGGCCCCCGCTGGCGTCGTGGTTGTCGGAGACGAACTCCATGAATCCGGGAATCTCGCCGAAGCCCAGTTCGGGCACCCGCTCCCCGTCCCTGAGGAGCCCCGGGACATCCATCCCGAAGATGACCTTCCCGGCACCGAAGTGCATGGCGAGGAAGACGGCGATCTGATCGCTGGACAGGACCGAGAACCCCTGGTCCCGGTCTGCGGGCACGTCCCCGTGGAAGACCGGGACGATGCCCATTTCGAGGAATTTCTCAATCGGCTCCGAGTAGAAGTCGGCTATCCTCCTGCTCTTCGTGACGAATGAGGTGGTCGGCCTGCACCTCAGTGCCGGGACCCCGTGGTCGATCATCGCCTTGATGAGGCGCTGGGAGAGCTCGTCGACCCAGTAGTGCGTGAACAACGACCCCATCAGCCCCTCCTCGGTTCCGTCGTACCCGCGCCCGAGATCGTGCTCCTTGGCGAGGGGGTGGCCGAAGGAACCGACGCCGTGGACCAGTATCATCCCCCGATTGGCCCGAGTCGCCTGCGAGAGCTGCTCTGCCACGCTAGCTATGGTGCCCTCATCCGGCGTGTATGGCTCGCTTTTGTTGGTTATTGCCGAGCCGCCTGCTTTTACAATTATCAACTGCGCAGCCCTCCTTCGCGGACTATATTATCATAATGCAGTGGAATGAGGGGTGTGGCTCGGGCTCTCGGGGGTCGCCAATCGGCCGCCCCGATGATGCAGGGAGGGGCAATGTAGAAATGGAAGCACTTTACTTTTTACACCGATGGAGGAAGGAAACCAACTACTCGGCTTGGAGGGCGGCAGGCTGTACCTGTGGATAATGAGGAGAATCGGGCTGATCATCAACTGACCCTCCCATGCCATCCCAATGGGACCGACGCGCCCTTCGGGGCCTCGCAGAGAGCCTAGGCATTTCTTTGATTTCACAAATTTGGCCACTTTCCCGATGACTAGTCACTCTTGAGATCCACGACCTTCATCCTCCGGAAGCCCAAGACCGCCTTGGCTGAGTTCAGCATCCCCCTCATGAGCCCCGAGAGCAGAAGGGCGGCTAGGGCGATGGTCGCCGTCCATCCCCAGACGGTGCCAATCGCGGCGAACTCCTCCTTCGAGAGCAGCAGGGCCATGGCAGTCACCAGCCCGATGCCCATCGAGGTCTGCACCCGCATGCCCAGCGGCATCGCCAGTATGGTTCGGGCGGTGTTCAGGCGGTGCAGGATGACCAGGGACCAGATCGAGGTGCCGATCGACCAGATGAACAGGTCCACCGAGTAGTCCCCGACCAGCAGGCCCCGGGGCTCGACGTACATCGTCGCCCCGATCAGGGCTGCCAGCCAGAGCACCGAGAAGCCCAGCAGCGTGACGCTCTCGGAGATTGATGTGCCCATCAGCTCGGACAGCCTTTGCTCATGTATCGGGCGCCGCTCCCTACGCTGCTCGAGCTCCAAGGCCTCGATCTTCAGACGCTCGAGTGACCTCTCGGTCTCGAGAAGGCGCTGGGTGATGGCCACCGACTCGATCAGCATTTCGCCCTGTTCCTTGCGCATCTCCTCAGTAGCGCGGTAGGCCTCGACAAGCTCCTTGTACTCTTCCACTGGCACCATGACCTTGCCCTTCGTCTGGGCGAGCTCGTCGAGGGTGGGGATGCTGGGGGCGTAGGGAAGCGACTCCCTCAGATCCTTCAGACGCTCGATCTCCTCGGGCGACAGGGGGAGGGGGGTCCACCTCGCGATGGCCCTCTCCAACTCCGCCGAGGTGGCCCTAGTCGCCTTCCTCACCCGCTGCCCGGTGGCCGATGTGGCCGCAGAGATCCTCTTCTTCAGGTTCCTGAACTGCTCGCCAGCCGTCGTCTCGTGCCCCTCGTCGGGGGGGTCGGGCGACTCGGTCACGGAATCAGAGTAGGCCTACTCGATATGAACTCAACTCCGAGGCGCATATTCAAACGCATTTTCCCTGAGCGCGCGCCATGTCAGAGGCCCGACATCCTCTGATGAGGCTGCTCTCGCACCTCGGCGAGCACAGGGCCACAGTCTACCTCGCTGCCCTCTGCTCGGTGCTCAACAAGATCTGGGACCTCGCGCCGCCCATCCTGATCGGCATGGCCATCGATGTGGTCGCAGAGAAGGAGGACTCCTTCCTGGCCGGCCTGGGCTACCCCGACGTGTACCACCAGCTGTACATCCTGACCGCCTTCACCATCGCGATATGGGTGCTCGAGTCGCTGTTCCAGTACTTCTACGGGGTGCTCTGGCGCAACCTCGCCCAGACCGCTCAGCACGAGCTCAGGATGCAGGCATACACTCACATCCAGGATCTCGAGATGCAGTGGTTCTCCGAGCAGAGCACGGGCGGGCTGATGGCGATCATGAACGACGACGTCAACCAGCTCGAGCGCTTCCTAGACCAGGGCGCCACCGACCTGCTGCACGTGGCCACGACGGTGATCGTGGTCAGCGCGATCATGTTCTCGGTGGCCCCCGAGGTAGCCATACTCGCGGTCATCCCCGTGCCCGTTATCGTGGGCGGCTCCTTCGTGTACCAGCGCAGGATAGCGGTGCGATACACCAAGGTGCGCAGGGAGGTAGGCGAGATGAACGCCATCCTCAACAACAACCTGCACGGCATCACCACGATCAAGTCGTTCACAGCCGAGGCCCGCGAGGCCGACAGGGTCAGCCAGGCCTCCGAGTCCTACCGCGACGCCAACCGCGAGGCGATCCGCCTCTCCGCCTCCTTCGTCCCCCTGATTCGCATGGCAATACTGTTCGCCTTCACCGCGAACATGCTAGTGGGCGGCTGGTACGCCATCGAGGGCCGCATCGGCCTGGGCGCCTACTCGGTCATCGTGTTCATTACCCAGCGCCTGCTGTGGCCGCTCACGAGGCTGGGCGAGACCTTCGATCTGTACCAGCGCGCCATGGCCTCGACCGCCCGCGTGCTCGACCTGCTGGACACCGAGGTCGGGATCGTCGAGGGTGACACCCATCTCGACTCCGTGTCAGGCGACATCCGCTTCGATGCCGTCGAGTTCACCTACCCCGAGCGCGAGGACGTTCTCAGGGGCATCGACCTCGAGGTGCCTGCGGGCAAGACCGTGGGCCTGGTCGGGGCGACCGGCTCGGGCAAGACCACCCTCGTGCGCCTGCTCCTACGCTTCCACGACCCGCTGGGCGGCGCGGCGCGGCTCGACGGCCACGACGTGCGCGACCTGACCCTAGAGTCTCTGCGCGGCTCGATAGCGCTGGTCAGCCAGACCACCACCCTGTTCCCGGGCACGGTCCGCGACAACGTCCTCTATGGGCGTCCCGAGGCCAGCGAGGGGGACATGGCCGAGGCAGCTCGCATAGCCGAGGCCAACGGCTTCATCGAGCGGCTTCCCGAGGGCTGGGACACCAACATAGGCGAGGACGGCCACCGGCTCTCCGGCGGACAGCGCCAGCGCATAGCGATCGCCCGCGCGGTGCTCAAGGACGCCCCGGTGCTGGTGCTCGACGAGGCCACCAGCAACGTGGACAACGAGACCGAGGCCGCCCTCCAGCGCTCAATCGAGAGGATCTCGAGGGGCCGAACCACCCTAATCATCGCGCACCGCCTCTCGACGGTTCGCAACGCGGACCTCATCGCCGTGATGGAGGACGGCCGCATCACTGAGACCGGCGACCACGACAGCCTGGTGGACCACGACGGGCTCTATGCTAGGCTGTGGGCCGTCCAGACCGGCGAGTCGGTGGCGGCATAGCCCTCCGCTGCACTCAAAGGGCTATGGCACCAGGCCTCTGCATGGTGGATCTCTCCGAACCGAGCCCCAGCGAGCTCGCCGGCGCGATCGGCATCAAGATCACCGGCTTCGGCGACGGAGGCTGCACCGTCGAGTGCACCGTGGCCGAGCACCACCTGAACCTCGGCGGGGTGGCTCACGGGGGCCTGCACGCCACCATGCTCGACACCGCTATGGGGGGGGCCCTAGTCTCCACGCTCCCCAAGGAGGAGTGGTGCGCCACCGCCCAGCTCGACATATCCTATCTGAACGCAGCCACCTCCGGCACGCACCTCACTGCTAGAGGGAGGGTGGTTCGCAGGGGGCGCAACCTGGCTCACATGGGGGGCGATATAGTGGCCGACGATGGCTCCGTGGTGGCCACTGCCAAAGGCACATGGGCCGTCTGGTCCAAGCGCCCACCCAGCCAAGGCGGCACGGAATAGCGCGCGCCGGCAATACATTGATGAGTCACCTCATTGCCATTCTACCATGGCGCGAAGAGACTCTTGGTCGTGGTTCATGCTCGGGGTGGCCCAACTCCTGCTTGGCGAGGCTCTGATGGAATCGGGGACCTCGGAGGTGCTGGCTCAGCTCATTCAGGTCTCCGGGGGAGGGACGATTGCCCTTGGCTTCTACTTCCTGATCTTCCTCGCCCGTCACGAGGCCGAGTTCACCGATGCGTACAGCAAGCTCGAGAAGACCGTGCTGGAGACCGATCCGGTGACCGGTAAGAAGCAGCTCGTAGACGACTCCTCGAAGCCCATCAAGGCTGCTTGGTACGCCGTCCCCGCGGTGATGACCTTCATCGGGCTGATGGCATGGCTGGTCGGCTGAGGGCGCAGCATGCCCGAGGACGATGGGCCTGAGTTCCTAGACCGGGTGATTGGCAACCCGGCCTTCGACCAGATGGGCGGCTACCACATCTTCTTCCGCAGGGCCGCCATACCGCTGCTGCTGTTCTGCATAGGGCTTCTGACCTATACCATCTTTGACGGTTTTCTGTCCGACCGGACCAACTTGATCGTCTCCTTCATGGTGGCGGGGCTATCCATCGGGCCGATACTGAACTTCGAGAGGTACTACGGCCATATGATGTCGAGGAAGTGACCCACCCCTCCTCCGCGCCGCCGAACAAGTCAAATCGTGATGGCCTCACCGGACAGCATGGCCCTACTCGATTTCAGTCTCTTCGATCTCGTCGGTCTCGGTGAGGCCTCCGGACTGGAGCTGCTCTTCGCTGCCAGCGCCCTCGTGGGGGGGATCCTGTTCGTCCTGTACTTCTTCCTGCTAATGATTGGGGGGATTGCCACCGACGTCTTCGACGGGCTCTTCGGAATCGACGTGGACATGGGTGCCGATGCCGCGTTCAAGGCCCTGACTTTCCAGGGGATCATGGCCTTCATGATGTTCTTCGGTCTTGCCGGCCTGTACACCCTCAAGTCCGATGGCGGCCAGAGCCTCGCCGTCCTGGCAGGTGCCGTCACAGGAGGCGTGTCGATGTACGCAACCGGCATGCTGTTCCAGCTGTTCATCGAGCTCCAGCAGGACGGCACTACTGACCTCACGGAGGCGATAGGCTCCAAGGGGCAGACATACCTCAGGATTGCCAGCGACGGGGTGGGGCAGGTGACCGTGGAGGTCAACGGAGTCCAGAGGACGTACAACGCCAAGTCGCATGACAACGCTGAGATCGCCACGGGGGACTTCATCGAGGTCGTGGACATCATTGGCGAGGTACTCATCGTCAAGAGAATCTGATTTCAAGGCGTTTCCAGATGCCCGGAAAGGACCCCGGCGGGTAAGCATTGATAGGTGAGTCTACTCCCATTCGCTACAGAGTTGAGCCCATGGCAGCAGATGCAGACACAATACTGACGATAATGATATTCGCAGTCGTACTAATACTAGTGGCAGCGGTAATGTTCTTCGCCCAGCGATACAAGAGATGCCCGCCCGATCAGGTCATGGTCATCTACGGTCGTACCGAGAGAACCGCAGAAGGCAGGCCGAAGGCGTCCAAGACGCTCCACGGCGGTGCTGCCCTCGTATGGCCGCTGATCCAGGACTACGCCTTCCTCTCGCTCAAGCCGATGACCATTCAAATTGACATGAAGGGCGCACTCTCACTGCAGAACATCCGCATCAACGTGCCGAGCACCTTCACCATCGGCGTGTCCACCGAGCCCGCCATCATGTCAAACGCCGCAGAGCGCCTGCTGGGATTCAAGATCCCGGACATCGAGGAGATGGCCAAGGAGATCATCTTCGGCCAGCTCCGTCTCACTGTGGCCACCATGACCATCGAGCAGATCAACCAGGACAGGGATGCCTTCCTCTCCCTCATCCTGACCAACGTCGGCTCCGAGCTGCGCAAGGTCGGCCTGTACCTGATCAACGTTAACATCGTCGACATCACAGACGAGTCCGACTACATCGAGAGCATCGGTAAGAAGGCGGCGGCCCACGCGGTCGAGCAGGCGCGCATCGACGTCTCCAACGCCGAGCGCGATGGTGCCATCGGCGCTGCCAAGGCCAACAGGACGCGAGAGATCGAGGTCGCTGAGAACCTGGCCGAGGCAGAGAAGGGCCGCAAGGCCGCCGAGGCCGACCAGCGTGTCTTCGTCGAGCAGCAGGAGGCCATGGCCGTGGCCGGAGAGAACGCAGCCCAAGCGGAGATTGCCGCGGTCAACGCCGACCTCGCGCAGGCCGAGGCCGCCGCGAAGCAGAGGGCGGACGTCGCCTCAGCCCAAGCCGAGGCTGCCATCCAGCGGGCCTTCTTCAGTGAAGAGGAGGAGCGCCTGAAGGCGAGCGAGATCGTACGCGAGAATATCGCCAAGCAGCAGATCGAGATCGCTGCCGATGCCGAGGCCGAGCGCCAGCGGCGCACCGCCCGAGGTGAGGCGGACGCTATCCTCGCAGTGTACGAGGCCGAGGCGGAGGGCATTCAGAAGGTCCTCGATGCCAAGGCGCAGGGCTACAACAATCTAGTCGCCAGCGCCTCCGGTGACCCCAAGGCCGCAGCCACCCTGCTGATGGTCGAGAAGATCGAGAGCATGGTGTCGGCACAGGTCGAGGCGATTCGCAACCTAAAGATCGACAAAGTCACCGTGTGGGACAGCGGTAACAGCCCCGACGGCTCATCGGCGACCAGCAACTTTGTGAGCAGCCTAGTCCAGAGCCTGCCGCCGATCCACGACGTCGCCAAGATGTCGGGCGTCGAGCTCCCCGACTACCTCGGATCTATGACCGAGGAAGAGGGCGACTCCTGAGCCAGCGCACACGGCCAATCATGCTCATGTGGCGAGTAGGGAATCGCGTTCATTATCGTGCCAGTTTACCGTTTTCCCATATTTTCGCCATAGGAGGGATTATGCTGCAGACCACTCAGCGAAGCACAGTGATAACATGACAGAGCCCATTGTGATAGAAACTCCAGAAGGCGAATTACTAGTCAAAGCAGAGTTGCCAGAGCACATCAAAGGAACGGGGCACGCAAATAGGAGACGCAGCCTATTGAAGACCCTGTCTTGGAGGACAATCGCCACGACGGACACCATCCTAATCGCCAGATTCCTAACCGGGAGCTGGACAATCGGTTTAGGGATCGCTGGCATTGAGGTGGTGACGAAAATGGTACTGTACTATCTGCATGAGCGAGGTTGGAGCTCATTGGATTGGGGCCTTGAGGACGTCGATGTAGATATCAATGCCCTGGAACTTCATCCCATTCATTGAGATGATCAGCCGGTGGCGTTTATTTTGGGGGCGTAAAAACCGCGATTCGCGCTTTATGACCACCGTTCAGGTTATTTGGCGGACCTGTACCGTCGCCCCCGTTGGGAATGGGACAGACTCGATCACGGAGCTTCATCAAGGCGGTTAGTTGGCGGGCCATTGCGACCTTCACGGGGGTCGCGATCGTCGTCGCCATAACAGGCGAGTTCGAGCACGGCGTGGTTTTCGCTGGAGCCGACATCTCACTCAAGATGCTGTTCTACTACATGCACGAGAGAGGCTGGGAGATGGTCACCTGGGGCAAGATGACCGAGGCCCTCTGAGCTTTACTCGGGCATGAACCAGTGTTCCTTGCCCGGGGACAGCGGCCTCTTCATCCACAGCGGTCTGCGCTCACCCCTCGGATGGGTCTCGCGCTGCTTGGCCATCTCATTCCATTTCTTGTAGTAGTCGAAGGACCTGTTGGTGTCTACCTCTACGTCCCCGTACTTCTCGCCCTCGCCGGGCCTTGAAATCCTGACTTTCTGCAGCCAGCAGTGAGCGCCGCTGATTGGGTCGGGCTGGACGGCGTGGGTGATGTTCTGGTGCACTCCCCCGTCCCTCCACCAGACCCTGTTCGTGTCTGGGTCATCGGACTGCCACGGCTTGACCCCACTAACGGTCCTCATCCTCATCCTCCCCTCACCGTCGTCTTCTATCTCGACTTCGTTGGTCATGTAGCTGTTTCCAGCATCCTGCTTCCTACGCCAGCGTCCAATGTGGTGGGAGCATCCAATAACTCCGGGTTTTATCCCTTCTGTAACCCAGACCTTGTCGATGAACCACCCAATCTCAGTCTCGACCTTAAGGAGGTCGCCCTCCCCCACGCCGAGCTTCGCTGCATCAGTAGGATGGACCCACAGCGGGTTCCTGTGGCCGATCTCTGCTAGCCATTTGGCATTGGCGGACCTCGAGTGAATGTGCTGTGGCAACCTGAAGTTCGGCAGCAGACAGTACTCGTCGTCTTGCTTTAGGTTGTCGGGGTGGACGTGGCTCATAACCCGGTAGTGGGGAATCGAGTGCTCTGGGTAATCGAACTCGACCATGCTCTTCGAGTAGAATTCCTGCTTGCCGCTCGGAGTCGGCCAGCCCTCCTCTTCGTGCTTGTTGTATGTTGCCTCCTCGATGAGGAAGGCCCCGTGCTTTCTCATATATCCTAGCGGATCGATTCCCTCTGCTCGAGCTGCCTCAGGGAGTCCCGGAACCCTCTCGAACATGTACTGGTAGTACTCGTCAATGGTGATCCTCTCGCCATCCCTGTAAGGGCTCATGAAGTGCTCCCTGATCCCCATCGTCCCGTCATCGATTCGCCATGATAGTTCGTTCCAGAATTCATCCTCCTCCCAGACCTCTCCCGGGTTAACCTCGTGGGTGAAATCGACTTCCCTGCCCTCCCTGCGTGCGAACTCCCTGAGTACGGGCTGTCTGAACGCCACCCACTTGCCTGAGCTTGTGGCGTACGAGTTGACGTCATGCCTCTCGGATGCATGACCCATGGGTAGGACGTAGTCGGCGAAGAATGCGGTCTCGTTCCATGTGGGGGTTAGTGCCACGTGGCAGCCAACCGACTCCTCGTTCTGCAGCATCTCAATCCAGGAGAATCCGTCGGGATACGTCCAAACAGGATTGAAAACTCGTGTGAAGTAGACGTCCATGGAACCCCTCCCGTCCTTGACGAGGTGAGGGAGAATGTGACTCATCTCGTAGTGGGACAGGGTGTACTCGGGTGGGAAGTGCAGTTCGTTCCAACCGTCCGGATCGGGAGGTACGTCGAAGAGCTCGGGCTTGAACTTCGACCACGAGTTGGGAGAGGTTCCTCCCTTGGTTCCGACGCTCCCGGTCAGGACATTGAGTAGATGAAGCGTCCTGCTTACCTGCCACCCACCCAGGTTTCCTATTGCCGCGGCCCTCCAGACGTGAGTCGCTAGACGGCTGCCAGCCTCGGCAACCAGCTCGCCTACCTCGATAACCTGCTCTACCGGAATTCTGCACTCCTTGGACGCGAACTCGGGGGTGTAAATTGAGTACTCTTCCTTTAGCAACTCTATGAAACGGTCGAAATCTCTCGGTTCGTCCGGGTGGTCTGCCTCCATCCACATCTCCCAGTTGACCCAGTTCTCCATGAACTCCTTGTCGTATAGGCCCCGCTCCAGAATCATGCTGGCCCAAGACAGGAAAAGAGCAGGTTCTGAACCAGGCCAGGTCGGAAGCCAGTGGTCCGCCATAGCAGCGGTGTTGGACAGACGGGGGTCGATCACTATGAGCTTGGCGCCGTCCATCATTCCCTCGAGGATCCTCTGCGCGTGTGGGTTGAAGTAGTGGCCAGTTTCAAGGTGCGAGGAAGTCAGCAATATCACCTTGGCATTGGCGTGGTCTGGAGATGGTCTGTCGTGACGATGCCAGAGTGCGTATCCAGTCCTCGCACCCGCTGAGCAGATGTTGGTGTGGCTGTTATGTCCATCAACCCCCCATGCCTTCAGGACCCTGTTGGTGTAACCCTCGTGACCGGGCCTGCCAACGTGGTAAACGACCCTGTCCTTGGCCCCAGACTTCAGTGATTTCCTGATCTTGGTCGATATCTCGTCTAGGGCCTTGTCCCAACCTATCCTCTCCCAGCCACCCTCTCCTCTGGCTCCGACCCTCTTCATTGGATACAGGATCCTCTCGGTGTCGTTAATCTGGTTGATGGTGGCGGGTCCCTTTGCGCAGTTCCTGCCCCTGCTTCCGGGGTGGTGGGGGTTCCCCTCGAACTTGGTAACCTTCCCTGAATCCTTGTCCACGTACGCTAGTAAACCACAGGCCGACTCACAGTTGAAGCATGTTGTTGGGACTAGTGAGTAGCGCCTCTCCACCCTCTTTGGCCACTCGTTGGCATCCAATTCCACGTGGTCGTGCCACTTGTCTTGGTCTGGGTACATTCTGAGCGGGCCAGTGGCCCCCCCTGACCTCTTTCGGTCTAGGTCGGGGATTATCCCCAGTTGCTGGGCTAAATCTTCGATGAACGTCTTTGGACTATTAGCATCGCGTCGAAATCCCTGGCCCTGCAACCAATTAGTTGCACGAGGGAACATCTCTTTTGCTCCTGAATCTTCATGCACAGCCTTTCCTTGATCATTAACTATAACCTTCCCCAAACTAACACCTCACAGCAACGGCTCCATCTGCGGCTTAATCACTACGCCCTTGACTTGGACCATCAGCAATACTAGCATGATCGCGCAGAGTGTGAAAGCCACCAAATCCCTTGCAAAAATGAGGAAGAAGACCGCGAGTCCTGCCTGAAATGTCTCAATTAGGAACCTAGCAGGTAGCCTCGGGTTCTTAGACCACGACCTGCCCTTGGCCTGCCTCAATAGCCAGGCAGTGTAAGTCCCAGTCAGGATTGCCAGAGGCAGCCCCAGAACGGCTAGATAGCCCAGAATGGCCAGATCTAGATCGAGGACGATTACCGCCCCACTAGCTGCAAGTATCGCCCCGTAACCCGCTAGGATGTATGCGCCCTTGACCAGCCACGAATCCCAGTTCGGCCTGAGGATAACGTACAGGAACCTCTCTGGCCTGTCTAGATCGATTACCAGGAGGATTCCGGTTAGTCCGAGGAAGACAATCGCCGTCCCTATCGTCATGGTCCACAGTCGTTCGTCCATCTCAACCAGACCTGCTAGCATTGCGAGAACGGCAACCATGTATACTCCTGAGCTGATGGCCTTGGTCCAAATGTATGCAGAGACCTCCCATCCCCACAGAATGCCCTTGCTAGGCTGGTCGTAGGACCTCTTTGCGGAACCAGCGTCATCTGCGAGCCTCTCCATTACGTCCCTGAATATCGCCTGGTCCCTGGGTGCAGCCTGCTTTGCCTTCTTTTCCAGAGCGAGCTGGACGATCATCGATTGGGTGTCCGCCTCGTCCATTCTGCTCTCGGCGTACTTGGCGAAGTGCCCGACTCCGAATGCCTGGTCGGTCCACATCCCGTATCCGGTAACGTCTGTTGCCCCCGGGTCCAGCATATCCTCGCTCCCCTCGATATAGTACACGTTGGGCACCGCGCCGGAGTCCGGCTTCCTAACCGTGGTGTTCTGGTTAGCTACGATCTGGGAAATTCTGGAGGAGCGGTCATCTAGGTCGCCCGAGATAATGGACTCGGTCGGGCAGACGATTACGCAGGCAGGCTCGTAGGAGTTCTCTATCCTATGTGCGCAATAGTTGCACTTGGCTGCAGTCCCATTGTCGGGGTCGATGTAGAGGGCATCGTAGGGGCATGCCTGCATGCATGACTTGCAGCCAATGCAGCGATCGTCATCGAAGTCGACGATGCCGTTGGCACGGTAGAAAAGCGCGGTCGTGGGGCAGATGCTCACGCACGGCGCATCCTCGCAGTGATTGCAGCGATGGACACTGAACTCACGGGTGGAGTCCGGGAATGTGCCCTTCTCGATGTACTTGACGTGGGTTCTGTTTACGCCTATGGGGACGTTGTGCTCGGACTTGCAGGCCACCGTACAGGCGTGGCAGCCGATGCAAGTGCGGTTGTCTATGACGAAGCCGTAGTTGGTCATCCCCCCGCTCCTGTGTTCCGACACTGAGGGCACGAGGTGATAATGTCCCCTACCAATAGGGCATCCTCCCGCCCGCCAGTCTTGACCATCCGAGTAAATCGCCATGTCCTTAGGGCAGTGGATAAGGTCTCAGACGCAGGCGGGCCTGGGAAAGGGCGATTCAAGCCGCTTCATAGATGCCGAAGCCAGAGAGTGGCGGCGTGTAGACGTGGAGATTGATGAGGTCGCCATCCGTATCGTTGGATATGCGGTGGACGTCCGGCTCTTCAGCCGCACATACGTCACCCGGAGAATAGTGGCGTACGTCCGTCGCCACAGCCAAATGATCATCACCCAATTCGTAGATGGTTTCTGTTGAGGTGCCTTCTACAATCAAGAATGCGCAATCAGAACCGACGTGGTCGTGAATGGGGGTGTCTTGCCCAGCTCGCCATGTGATGGCGACCACCTCGTAGTGCTCGGTCTTCTTGATGATGTTGCGCTGGTACCCATTGTCCTCTGTGTAGACGATGTGTTGCTTGAGGGCTTCAAGATTCAATGGGAGGGAGTCCAATCGTGCCCCCAGTTCTGCGAGTCCGGGTCGTGCGTTGAGAGAATCAAGCCACTCAATCGTGTCGGCGAGACCTTTGCAACAGGCGATGAGGTCGTCACGATCCTCATCGCTCATAGTGACGACTGCGACCATGCTATGCGGAACGTGGAGGGAAACATAGAGTTGACCACACTACCATTGTGTCAGAATGCTGCCGAAATCCCTCACCCCGACCTCTTTGGTTGGCGTGTGTCTGCCACGTCCATAGGCAACCGGAGAGGCTCCTTCTGGCGATTTTCGACGATGAATTGACCCTTCTCCACCTTGTCCAGGTTGAATCGAGCCGAGGGTTGCCCAGCCCCGGGGCCGACGGGCTAGCTCAGCAGCATGCCAATAATGGCCCCACCCGCAAGCCAAGCGCCCAGCGTCGACCCGATGTTCCCCAGGGCCGTGACCATCAGAACCCTGCCGACCCGGTTCTTCCAGAAAAGGGAGATTTCGTCAAGCGCTAGGAAGTCCTGCGCGTCCTTGCCGGTAGGAGCAGCCACCTTGAGTTGGGTGTAGCCAGCGAACCAACCCGCGGCTAGGGTTGGGTTGAGGGAAGTTATCGGAGAGGCAACCGCACCTACGAGTACGGATAGCGGGTGGCCCCGGGCAAGGAGAACGCCCAATCCGGCTAGTAGGGCGTTCAGGACCAGCCAAGTCTCAGCCGTCTGCCGGAGGTCATCCATCTGACCGTTGTAACCCATCCAGATAACCGCCCCCAACAGGAGTATTGGGATGGCCATAACCACCGCCTTGGGCCAAGTCGGCTTCTTGGGCTCGAGACTTAGTTCGGCCAGTCTGGAGGTAGTCTCCATCGCAGGCTCCCCGAGGTGATGTGTGACGCCGCTGAGGTGACCTGCCCCAACCACTGCCAGAATCTTGCCCTTGCCCCTGATCTGCTGTATCCTGCCAGCCAGGAAGGCGTCGCGCTCGTCGATCAGGACCTCACCCGCATTGGGCGCGACCGCCCGCGCATCCTCAAGCAGCTTGCTAAGGAGGTCCGAATCCCCGAGCATCTCCTCTATCGAGACGTCCTCCTCGTCATCCTCCTCCCACAGAAGTGCGTTGAGGACCCTCCACTTCTCGATCAGCCCCATCCTCGCCCACGCCCTCCTTAGTGTGACTACCACGTCGCGGTCGATCAGCTCGATCGGAATCTCAGCACCCTCGGCCGCCTCGATTGCTGCGAGCAGCTCGGCCCCGGGCTGCTCGCCAGCAGTGATGCCCAACCTGCGCTGCTGGGCTGCTAGAGCGGATTGCAGAAGGATCATCGCAGATCTGCCCTCGTTGATTATCTTCAACAGGTCCTCTGACTCCAGCGAGTCAGGCTCGGTGAGGGCTGCCATCCTAGAAGGGCATAGCTCGACAGCCACTAGGTCGGGACCCCATTCCTCGATCTGCCTGCGAACGAGATCGACTGATTGGGTACTGACATGCGCAGTGCCGACAAGCCTCAGCCGCTCGTCTACGTCGATCACGCTGCGCATCCCTTGGCCCACGTGTTCACCCCAATGCGGACATAGCTGAGTACAGGTCGGAATGTTCGGCCACATCGTGCACCCTGATGATGTCCACTCCCTTGGAGGGGGCCATCGCCGCCACCCCCAGAGTCCCCGACAACCGGTCTTCGCTCGAATCCCTGCCAAGCAGGTCCCCGAACATGCTCTTCCTGCTCACCCCCCACATCAGGGCCATGTCCTCCTTGGGGACTATGTCCCTCCCAGCAGATAGCAGTGCGAGGTTGTGCTCGAGACGCTTGCCGAATCCGATGCCGGGGTCAACGATAATCTCCCCTGGTGCCCGGCCGGCGTCTAGGAGGCGATCAGTCACGCTTTCCAAGGACTCCTTAATCTCCGCCACCACGTCCTCGTACCTCGGGCCTTCCTGCATGTTCTCCGGCAGTCCCTTCATATGCATGACGCAAACGGGGCAGCCGTGGTCGACAACCACCTCCAGCATGCCCGAATCGCCGAGCGATGAGACGTCGTTGACCATGTCTGCACCAGCACCCAGGGCCCACTGAGCAACCTCTGCTCTCCGCGTGTCTATTGAGATGCAAACATCTGGCAGGGCGTCTCTGATGCCCTCAATCACTGGAACCACACGTCCCGCCTCGGTTCCGATTGGGACGGGAGCGGCGCCAGGACGGGTCGATTCGCCCCCCACGTCAATCCAGTCCGCGCCCTGCTCGACCATGCGAACGGCTCGGGAGACTGCCTCCATCTCCCCTGGGGACCTAGAACCTGGGTGGAATGAGTCAGGGGTGACGTTCACAACCCCCATGATTCGGGGGATTCCACTCTCTCGGCGATTTATCATAGGTCGCCAGTCGGCCATCTCGCCCCCTCCAAACGACGATTGCTTTATGATGTGACGGAGAGGCAATCGAGTGATGGTTCTGGGAGATGATGCCTCGGAAGAGGTCCTCTCAGGCCAGGTTCAGGTCGATGTCGAACCCACCAATGACCCCGAGACGTTGTTCATTCTCGAATCGATCGTCCAAAGGCTGGAGCCCAGAGACACTCACCACGTCAGGGACATGATCACCGAGCGCGGCTGGATTTCCGGCGCGCTGTTCATGTCCAGCGCCCTGTTCTGGTGGATAGCCGTCAATAAGGGCGCTGCGAAGATGAACGACTCCGAGATTCCAGCCTCTTTGATAGGCGCCTTCGACTTCGGCTCACTGAGCCTGATCGTCCCCACACTGACTCTCGCAGCCACTCTCGTAATGGTGATAGGCAGGGAGAAGGGGAACGCGACCCTCTCGCAGGCAGGGGGGCTATTGGTCGTCCTGGCCCTCTTCTACATCATCGAGCCAGTGATACTCCACTACAACGATATCGGCTTCAACACTGCCTTGTTCGCATCCGGGAGGCTGCTGTTGCTGGCCATCATGATCCACTTCGCATCGCGTTTCATGTTCGATGCCATGCTCCTGCAATGGGTCAGGGCCAGCATGCTGAACATGGGCGTTGACGTGTTCCCCGCCTCCAAGGAAGCCGCTTACGAGGGTCAGGCTGATGAGGAGCCCCCGTACGCGTGAGCCATGGCTCGCACCCGACTGCCTGGACTGTCCGTCCTAAGACTGGGCCACCGACGCGAGCGAGACAAGCGAATAACCTCCCATCTGGGCCTGACCGCGAGGGCCTTCGGAGCCGATGAGGTCGTGCTCGCCGGCGAGGAAGACCCCTCTGCCTTGGAGACTTGGCGATCTGTCACCGAGCGCTTCGGCGGCTCGTTCAATTGTCGCTACGAGACCAAGCCGATGGCTTGGCTCCGACATGAATCCAAGGGTGGGGTTGCCACCATTATCCACCTCACCATGTACGGTCAACCTTGGCGCGAGGCCATTGCCGAGATTCCCACTGACAAGCCAGCAATCGTGGTGGTGGGTGGGACCAAGGTGCCCTCGGAGATGTTCCACCTATCCAATCACAACGTCTCGGTAGGAAACCAGCCCCACTCCGAGGTCGCCGCGCTAGCGGTCTTCCTCGATTCTTGGGTCGGACCGATAGATGCACCATCCAGATTCGAAGGTGGGCTAATCGAGGTAGTCCCATCCACCAGGGGCAAGATTGTAATCAACCACGAGGAGGAGTGACGACTGGGTCCTTCTGGTCTGAGGGGGCAAGTCACTCTCAATGATTAAGAATCGTACTTGAGCAGCGTTGCTGATGTCGGAGACCGCCGGTGGTCGGGGCTTCTCCCCGGGGGCCGGTATTAGTGGAGTCGACACCCCGCCTGTTTTCAGAGATGCTGCAGATGTCCTGATGGGATATGGCGGCATCGAGCAGCCGAGCGGTTCCCGAGGCCTGCTCCTGCTTGCTGACGGCACTAGGTTCGAGGGCAGGCTATTCGGTGCCGAGGCCATCGCCCAAGGGGAACTGGTCTTCACCACTGGGATGTGTGGGTACCAGGAGAGCCTGACCGACCCATCATTCGCAGGTCAGGTGCTGACCTTCACCTACCCGCTTCTGGGCAACTACGGGATTATGCCTGGAATCTCTGAATCCTCGGGAGTCCACCTACGAGGGGTGGTTTGCCGCCATCACATCGGCCTTCCCGATCACAGGGACTCCATCGGCAGCGTACACGACCTGCTAGTCGCCCATGACGTGCCCGGCATTGAGGGGGTCGACACCAGGGCTCTGACTCGGCGAGTCAGGGAGCACGGCACCCTGCTATGCGTGTTCGGTCCCATCGAGCGAGTTTCAGAGATGTGGGACATTCTGAAGGAGATGGCCCCGCCCGACTCCGAGGACCTCGTTGCGGAGGTCACTTGCGAGGAAGCCGTCCTGCTCAACCCCGGGGCGCAGGACGAGGATGGCCGACCGCTCCCCCGTCTAGCGGCCATTGACTGTGGGGTCAAGCACAATATCCTCAGGGAGCTCTGCCACCGCTTCGAGGTAGTGTGGTGCCCGGCCACCATGCCGTTTGACGACATCATGGGTGACTGGGCCCCCGTCGCTGTTTTTGCATCAAACGGTCCTGGAGACCCGGCCCATCACGGAGTTGCGACGACTGCCCGCCACACTCTCTCTGCTGCAGTACGGGAAGACATGCCTGTGATGGGGATCTGCTTGGGGCACCAACTGATGGGGCTGGCTGCGGGGCTGCGAACCTACAAGCTCAGGTACGGTCACAGGGGTGCCAACCAGCCCGTGCTCGATCTGGAGACGGGCAGGGTCCACATCACCAGCCAGAACCATGGATTCGCTGTGGAGGACCCAATCCAAGGGATGCTTGCGCCGCATCCCAGCGGTGTGCGCTCCGAGACTGGGGACAACGTCCTTGGATCGGACTTCAAGGTCCGTCACGTGAACTCCAACGACCGCACGGTCGAGGGCCTAGATCTGCTCGGCAAGCCCGCATTCACCATCCAGTTCCATCCCGAGGCCTGCCCCGGCCCGCACGACGCCTCACCTCTTTTCGACAGATTCCAGGAAATGGTCTCCGACCACCTCGGCATCGACCGGACAGCAATCGCCTTAAGCGGGGGTGGTGGATGATGCCACGTCGCAACGACCTCCGCAGGATAGTCATCCTCGGCAGCGGACCTATTCGCATAGGCCAGGCCGCTGAGTTCGACTTCTCCGGCTCCCAGGCCTGCAGGGCTCTCAGGAACGATGGCTTCGAAGTTATACTCATCAACTCCAACCCGGCCACCATACAGAACGATCCTGAGATGGCAGACCGGATTTACATCGAGCCCCTGCTGCCCGAGGTGGTCAAGCGAATCATGGAGTCTGAGAGGCCCGATGCCCTGTTAGCCGGCATGGGTGGTCAGACGGCGCTGAACATCGCTTCCGCTCTGGCCAACGATGGCACTCTGGATGAACTCGGAGTGGAACTCATCGGATGCAACCTCGTCTCGATTAACGAGGCGGAGGACAGGGACCAGTTTAAGCAGGTCTGTGAGAGTATCGGACTCCCCGTCTGCAGGGCGATTGCCTGCGACTCCATCGAGGAAGTAATCGAAGCCGCCGAGGAGCTTGACGGGTTCCCCCTTCTCATCAGGCCGGCCTTCACCCTAGGCGGATTGGGTGGTGGCACCGCGTTCAACATGGGAGAGCTGGTGGAGATTGCCAGTCAGGGAATCCTACATTCCGCAATCGGCCAGGTATTAATCGAGGAGAGCATTCTGGGATGGCAGGAACACGAGTACGAGGTCATGCGCGACGGCGCTGACAACGCCATAATCGTCTGCACGATGGAGAATATCGACCCGATGGGAGTACACACCGGCGAGTCAGTTGTGGTAGCCCCACAGCAGACGCTCTCTGACCGCGACCACCAGGTCCTCAGGGATGCCTCACTCAAGCTGATCAGGCGCCTCAACATCAGGGGTGGCTGCAATGTTCAGTTCGCAGTCGAGCAGTCCACGGGGGAGTTCCGGGTCATCGAGGTCAACCCCCGGGTATCCCGATCCTCTGCCCTCGCCTCCAAGGCCACCGGTTACCCGATAGCGCGAATGGCCGCGCTCATCGCCGTAGGGTACACCCTCGACGAGTTGCCCAACCCAATCACCGGAGAGGGCACCACGGCAGCATTCGAGCCGACGCTCGACTACTGCGTGGTCAAGATCCCGCGCTGGCCGTTTGACAAGTTCCGCACCGCTGACCGGACCATAGGTACCTCAATGAAGTCCACCGGCGAGGCTATGGCAATCGGCCGCTGCTTCGAGGAGGCCTTCCTGAAGGCGTGGGCTAGCCTCGAGTACGGCCACCCCCATCCCCGCCCGCTCACGATGTCCGATGCATCGGACGGGGAGTCGATGGACGAGCGGGCATCCGAGAACCTGCCCACCGCCCTCATGGAGGACTGGCTTCGCATACCAACAGACAGGCGACTGGGTGCCATCATCGAGGCCTTCAGGAGGGGCTACTCCATCGATGACGTCAGGGACCTGACAGGCGGGGTCACGAGATGGTTCCTGCACCGGTTCGAGAAAATCGCCGCCATTGAGACTGAGATCCGGGCAGCCGGTGAGATTGGCATGCGACCAGCCGAGATACCCCAGGCCGAGATGATGTCATGGAAGGGCTCTGGCTTCACCGACCTGCACATCGCCGATGCTCTGGCCGGCTTCCCTGACAGCGGGTTCAAGGTACTCCCGCCGGGGAATGACGAGACGGCTGTGCGCCACCGTCGCCACTCCTTGCACCTCCACCCTCGCTACCGTATGGTGGACTCGTGCGCAGCCGAGTTCGCTGCATTGACCCCATACTACTACTCGACCTACGAGGGCGGCTCTTCGGAGAAAGGCATCGACTTCGTGCCCGGTCTGGCGAACTCGACCAAGCAGCGTATTGCCGTAGTCGGCTCGGGCCCGATCAGGATAGGGCAGGGCATAGAGTTCGACTACGGTTGCGTCCATGCTGCCGGTGCGATCCAGGACCTCGGGCACGAAGCAATTCTCATCAACAACAATCCGGAGACCGTGTCCACCGACTTCGACACCAGCGACAGGCTGTACTTCGATCCGCTAACCCTCGAGTGCGTAACCGAGGTGCTGCTGCGTGAGGATGCCAACGGCATCCTGCTACAATTTGGAGGACAGACGGCCATCAACCTCGCTCTTCCCCTGTCGGAAACCATTCCCCACCTTTCCGATCTCGGCCTAGACCTCGTAATGGAGGGAACAACCCCCGAGGCCGTCGACGAGGCTAGCGACCGCGAGCGCTTCGAGCAGTTCGCCGCAAGGTGCGGCCTCAGGATGCCCGAGGGTGCGACTGCGACGACTCCGGACGGAGTCAGGGAAGCGGCCAACGAAATCGGATACCCCGTTCTAATCAGGCCTTCATACGTGCTCGGGGGGCGGGGCATGGAGATCCTGTCTAACTACAAGCAGCTCGAGTCGTACATGCGTGAGGGGTACCTGGCACCCGACCGTCCGCTCCTGATCGATAAGTTCCTGGGAAACGCCGTCGAGCTGGACGTCGACGCTGTGTGCGATGGAGAGCAAGTCCTCGTCGGAGCGATCATGGAGCACCTCGAGGAGGCGGGAATCCACTCGGGGGACTCCACTTGTTTCATCCCCCCTCAGAATGTCTCTGAGGAATTGATCTCGGAGGTGGGGGAGTGGACCACTCGGATAGGCATCGAGCTTGGTATCAGGGGGTGCTTTAACATCCAGTTCGCAATACAAGACGGCTTGCTGTACGTGCTTGAGGTCAACCCACGCGGCTCGCGCACATTCCCCTTCGTGGCCAAGTCGACCGGAATCCCGCTAGCGCGCATCGCTGCGCGCGTAGCACTGGGGGAGCGACTGGCCGACCTCGACGTCCCCGCGCCACAAACCGACGCGGTCTGCGTCAAGGCCCCGGTCTTCCCCTTCATCAAGTTGCGAGGGCTCGACCCGGCCCCTGGACCAGAAATGAAGTCTACCGGGGAGGTGATGGGCTCGCACGAGAGGGCGTCGGCTGCCTACCTGAAGGCGAGGCTAGCCACCGAACTCCCGGTCCCCACCGAGGGCGGCGTGTACATCACCGTGAAGGACGAGGACAAGCGCGACACCATCCCTATGGCTAGGCGCCTGCTTGAGATGGGCTTCACCTTGTACGCTACCCGGGGCACCTCACGCGTGCTGCGCGAGGCCGGTGGACTCGAGGTCAGGACCTGCTACAGGATCGCGGAGGGCAAGTCCCCAGACGCCCTCGATCTGATGAGGCAGGGCAAGATTCATTTGATCATCAACACGCCCCGATCGTCTGGCGGGGCGGTGCTTGACGGCAATATGATGCGAAGGCTCGCCGTCGAACTCAACATACCCTTCGTGACCACGATGGCTGGCGCTAGGATGGAGGTCGAGGCCATAGACGAGGCGAGGGAGGGCATTCCAGAGCCCAGGCTGCTTCAGATCAGTTCGCTCTAGCTGGGCACTGGCTGAACTCACCCCATATAGGAAACGGCCGACTCGGGGCATTGCATAGAATCCCAAGACACTAGCCTTAGGTTGTTGTACTATCTATGGAGTCCAATGGGGCATCTGTGAACTCTATGGTAATGGCAAGATAATTGCGCGGTGACCCTGCCGACGTCTCATGCAGGCTAAGGCCGTCCTCGTCGGAGCCCTGATGCTTTCTGCTGCATTCTCCGGCTGCCTTCAGGATGAGAAGCCTCCGCCCCCGCCCGATGGCCTCTCCCTGCCCGAGGGGGTCTTCCTGACTGGGCCCAATGGCCTGAGCCTATCATTGGACCTCTACCAACCACTGCCCCTAAGCTTCGTCTTCAGCAACGTGGGCGAGGATGGTGCCGAGCCCAGCATCGGCATCACCTCGAGCGGTTGCGTGTTCTTCACCGCCTTCGAGAAGGTCATGCGCTCGTGCGACCACGGCGAGACTTGGGAGCACATGAACTCGATATTCCAGCATCCCTCGACCAGTGACCCTTGGCTGTGGGTCGATCCCGTGACTGATCGCGTGTTCGACGTACAGATGGTGGGGCTCCTGACCACCTGGATCGCATGGAGCGACGACGACGGGGTGAACTGGCTGGGCAACCCGCATGACTCCGGGCCAATCCCACTCAACGACCATATCAAACTCGGCACGGGCCCGTGGACCGACGAGGGCTATGGGATTCCCGGACAGATGGACCCGATATACGAGCAGGCAGTCTACTTCTGCTACAACAAGGGTGCCGGCATCTTCTGCTACACCAGCTTCGACGGAGGAGCCACCTTCGAGGTCGGCGGCCTGGTCTTCGGCCTTGCCACGGAGAACGGCGGACTGCACGGCGCCATCACCACCGCGCCCGACGGCACCGTCTACGTTACCCCACGGGTCGAGACGCCGACCATCGTGGTCTCCAAGGACAACGGGCTCACCTGGGTGGAGCGGACGATGGGAGAGGATGTCGGTACGCCGAACCCACGTAAGAACTCCGAGGTGGCAACGGACTCCGAGTCCAACGCATACCACATCTGGATCGGCTCTGACTTCGGTGTCTACATGTCGCGTAGCAAGGACTCAGGCCAGACATGGGAGCAGGAGAGCACTCGCGTGAGTCCCATCGAGGTGATCTCCACCACATTCCCGCACATCGATTCCGGTGACCCGGGGCGGATTGCGATCACTTACCTCGGCAGCGAGAATGCCAGCGAGCTTGGACTTCCTGACATCGATGAGGTGGCCTGGGACGGCAACCCTCACTATGCGACAGGCAATGTCAGCTACTACCTGTACATCACCTACAGCCTGAACGCCCTGGACCCTAATCCGGTCTTCCACACGGTGCGGGTTTCGCCCGACCCGGTCCAGATTGGCAGCATATGCCTCAACAGCGGGGACTGTCGCACGATCGGGGAATCCAGCAACCGGAACCTTCTCGACTTCAACGACCTCCACATCGACCGCGAGGGACGGGTGTACGTGGCCTTCGCTGATGGCTGCACGGACTCGTGTGCTGCCAGCAACAACTCCACCCCGGAGGACTCACGCAGCAGGCTTGGGTCGGTCTATTTCCTAGGCAGTGGGCCCAGCCTCTACGATTCGGTCGGGCTGCTGGCCGAGTTCGAGGTGGCGATTTAGGCCCGTGAGACGCCCCTGTATGAATTCGTCTTACAGGACTCACATGTCACGGGATAGTCTGAGAACATAAAGTAGCGGAACATCTCCCGTCCTGCGTGGAAACCGGTCTGCATGGCAAGGTTGTACTCGTAACCGGCGGTGCTGGTGGCATAGGTCAGGCCATCTGCAGGGCGTTCGCCGCCGAGGGCGCGCGCGTGGTAGTGCACCACCATTCTTCGGCTGCTGCTGCAGTATCGCTGGCCGAGGAAATCGATGGAATAGCCATCCGTGCGGATCTGCGCGATGCCGAGGAAGCGCTATCGATGGTTCGAAGCATCGTCTCTGAAACCGGAGGACTCGATGTCTGCATCGCCAATGCCGGCCACTATCCCAGCACGTCCAAGCCCTTTTGGGAGATCGACGCTGAGCGCTGGGCCTCCACCATGGACTCCAATCTGGGGGTGACAGTAATCACTGCTCGCGCCTTCCTTGGCCATGCCGCAGAGGTCGGGCGAGGGTCAATCGTTCTGGTTGGCTCGACTGCAGGAATCTACGGTGAATCCGGACATGCTGATTATGCTGCGGCGAAGGGCGCCATCACATCAGGTCTGCTGATGTCACTGAAGAACGACGTCTCGCGAATCGGCTCTGTCCGTGTCAATGCGGTCGCTCCGGGATGGACGGTCACCCCAAAGAAAATCGAACAGGGGGTTGACGAGGGGCTAGTCGAGCGCGCAACTGCGACGATGGCACTGAAGAAGCTCGCGACCCCTGAGGATGTGGCTAGCGCTGTGGTCTTTCTAGCTTCAGACGAGATATCTGGACATATATCGGGCCAAGTGATCGAGGTCGCTGGCGGAATGGAAGGACGTTTGATTCCATGAATCAATGGGTAGTGTATTCCTAGGCAATATAATCTGAAACCTGTTGATTATTAGCGATAGCGGATTCCCCGAACCGTGGATGCCGATACGATTCACCAGAGAAGATGGGCAATTCTAGGAATAATGAGTCTAAGTCTGGTAATAACACTGCTAAACAACGTCACCGTGAACGTGGCGCTTCCCGAGCTCTCCAAGGACCTCGGTGCGGACAATACGGAGCTGCAGTGGATCATGGACGCCTACGTGGTGGTTTTCGGTGGCATGCTCTTGGTGATGGGGGCGGTTGGGGACCGCTTCGGGCGAAAGCCCGCGTTGATGGTGGGCCTGTCAATAGTTGGCTTGGTCTCCGCGGTGACCGCACAGTATGCTACGACCTCCGAGCATGTGATTGGTGCAAGGGCGTTGATGGGCCTGGGGGCCGCCATGGTGATGCCTGCGACCCTGTCGATCATCGTTGTGGTGTTCCCGCCCGAGGAGAGGGGAAAGGCTGTCGGAGTGTGGGTCGGCATGGCCGGGATTGGCGCTCCAATCGGCCTTCTGGTGGGGGGATGGGCGGTGGAGAACTTCGACTGGAGAGCGGTCTTCTGGATTAATCCCCCGATAATCGCTCTGGCTATGTCGTTGGGCCTGCTGCTGGTGCCTAACTCCTGCGACGAGAGGGAGGCCCCGATGGATTACGTCGGAGCCGTGCTCTCCGTCGCCGCGCTGGGCTCAATCCTGTACGCCATAATCGAGGGACCGAGTGCCGGGTGGACCAGTAGTGAGGTCATGGGCCTCGGGGCACTGGGCCTGATTCTGACTGTAATATTCGTGTGGTGGGAGAGGATAACGGAGCACCCGATGCTCCCCATCCAGTTCTTCCGGGATCGAGGCTTCTCTCTGGGCCTGATTGCCATCAGCCTAGCCTTCTTCGTGATGTTCTCCTTCATGTTCACTCAGATGCTCCACTTCCAGTTGGTGCGTGGCCACTCCGCCTTCGAGGCGGCCCTGAGATTCCTGCCGCTGCCGCTGGGGCTGATGCCCGCTGCAGCGAACAGCGACCGTCTCTGCGCGAAGTTTGGTAGCAACAATGTGGTGGCCCTCGGACTCACCCTGATTGCCACGGCGATGCTGATTTTCACTACCGTCGAGATAGGCACGGATTACGTCGTCCTGGCTCTGATATTCGTCTTGTGCGGGATGGGAATGGGGCTCACCATGGCGCCTTCGACGACAATTGTGATGGATTCCATACCTCATGACAAGGCTGGTGTGGGAAGTGCGACCAACGATGCCAGCAGGGAGATTGGCGGTGCCTTCGGAATAGCAATCGTCGGGAGCCTGCTCAACGAGATCTACCAGCGCAAAATGGTGGTACCAGGGGGTCTGGAGGAGTATTCCGGAGTAGTCTTGCAATCATTCCCCGCAGCCATGCAGATAGGGGCCGAGTTGCTTGCTCAGGGCAACTCGCTCGGGCTCGAGCTGATCGAGAACGCGAGGTGGGCGTTTGTCGAGGGAATGACCGAGGCTGCGCTGGTGCCAGCCTTGGTAGCCTTGGCCAATGCGGCCCTTGTCAAGATGTACATGCCACGGAGGGCCATTCACATCGGGTCCGATGCGGAGGTGTAACGTAGTCATCGATTGGACGCTCGGTAGTGAAAATCCACCGTCCACCGGCTATGCATCTTCGAGTAGGGAGAGGAATCTGCCCCTGCCCATCTCAGCGATTATCGAGGCAACCCTGGGACCATGACTCCTGCCGAGCAGAACCCAGTAAAGCGCCACATATGCTTCTCGCTTGGCGATCCCGACCTCGTCCGAGACCTCTCTGATGCAGTCGTTGATCGCCTTATCTCCCCATTCGCAGCCGGCTAGGGCGCCTGCCAGAACGGCGATGAAGCCCCCCTGCTCGTCACTCAGGCTCGCACGAGCCTCGTCGTTTATTCCGGTCTGGATTTCTATCCTGGCTCCCTCGGGGAAGTGCGGGCCACCGACCCAAGTTCGCATTCGAGCGAGCCTGCCGGAGAGCGTCTGGCTAGGCTCGCCTACGAGGTGGCCCGAGCGTTGTAGGGAGCCCCAGACCTCCTCATCGGACGACTTGATCTGAGCAAGCATTGCGAGATGGCGGAAGGAGACGCCCCCTATCGAGTCCGCCGGGTCGCCCCCCATCTCGACCTGACTCAGGCGGATGGCGCCTAGTTGGGTCTCCATGGCCACCCGCTGCCGTTTGCTCATACCCTCTTGGCTGCCAGATGGCGGATTTGCGACCAGCCTCTCATATTCGTCCGCGGTTTCGAAGAGCGCGCCCCCTGTGTCGAAGTCGATGTGGCGGTTCACCTTGCTTCGCGCAATCACATAGCGCATAATCTCAGGTGGCACTAGGCCGAGTGCCTCCATCGGGCCAATCGTGAGACCAGAGGAACTCGACATCGGACCCATCCCCTTGAGTTGGATCCACTCGTAGACCATCTTCTCGGGAGGGTTTCCCCCAAGCCGATGGCTGATCGGAATTCCGGTGTCGAAGCTGCCGCCGGCAGCTCCGTGGTCCTTGCCCGCTGGCTCGCATGTGATGCCGTGGATCCCCCACCTGGCCGCCCAATCGATTCTCCAAGGGAGCTTGCCCTCTCCCTTGCGAATGTCCGAGATTCCCTCCACGCCGTGACTGTCCACCCAGTGCACGAAAGGGCGCTCGTAACCAGTCACCCTCACTCCGTCGAGGCTACCATCGGAACCAATCGGGTTGTAGGGGAACCAGCCTTCTGGGACTTCTCTGCCTGAGATTCCTTCTATCAGCCCCTTGATTTCCCCCTTGTGCTCGATGGCAAGGTCTATGCTATTGGCGAAGTCACCACTCTGGTACGTCTCGTGATTCATCACGACCTCGGGACTTACGCCGATGGTCCCGAGGGCATCGAGGAAGGGGTTCAGGAAGTGCTCTGCATAGCTTGTGCTTCCATCGCCAGGCTCACCGTCCGGGCCCGGTGCGGGAACGTAGGCCAATGGGTGTCCTATGTAGCACTCGTATTTCCTAGAGAGGAAGTCGTAGACCCTGCGAAGTGGGTCCATGGAGTCGACGATGAAGAGGTAGCGCGAATCAAGACCAGCGTCCAAGCAGGCTCTGTGGATCATCTCGGCAGTTAGGATCTCTCGAAGGTGCCCGACGTGGAATTCACCCGAGGGTGTAATGCCCGAGGCTGCGACTTGAACCCCTCCACGCTCACTCAGCCTCTGCGCGGTGTGATCCGCCCAGTGCATGGCCACGCCTCAGACTGTCGCCGCCCTGACCAAGGCCCGCAGTGGGATGCCGTCGACGTCATCGGCCCAGGACTTGTTCACAAGCACCAAGCAGAGTCTGACATCCGCCCCAGCCTCTTTCAGGTTGGCAGCGGTCTTCCTCATGGTGGTGCCAGTAGAATAAACGTCGTCGACGACCACGACGCGCTTGCCGGCGACACTGGCGAAGACCTCTGAGAGGTGGCCGCTGCGGTCCTCACTGATGCTCCTGATTACAGAGAGTTCGAGGCTCAACTGGGAGGAGATTGACTGAGCGAAGGCGATGCCGTTGATGCTGACTCCCACGATGGTGTCTACTTCATCACCGGTCATTTCCTCGATGATGTCGGAGAAAATGAATGCCGCCGCTTCGATACGCTCGCTCTTCACCGCGATGGACCTCCATCCCACTTTGACATCAGATGGTTTGTCCTCGATCACGAAGTCGCTGGTCGAAAGCCACTGAATGGTAGTCTGCGAAAGCGAAAGCTCGTCGGCGATCTGTTGGGTGCTAAGCCCACTGGAACGAAACTCCTCGACCTTCGCCCTGAGTTCGTCTACGCTCAACTGCATCACCGTTCCCCAACGATGCGTTGCTATGAATCCACCGGGGAAATCTATGGGAAAATGGGCTATGGCGCCGACTCAGAAACGCCCGGTGCTACCGAATCCACCCTCTCCGCGCGCAGTCTCCCCTAAATCCTCGAGCCCCACCTCAGTGAATGCTGACTTGGGAATGGGGGCGATCAGCAACTGGGCGATCCTCTCGCCCGCATTGACCACGTAAGAGTCGCCTTCTCCAATCCAAGTCATGAGGACGAATAGCTCACCCCTGTAGTCTGCGTCAATCGTACCGATGCTGTGAGGCAGGATCAACCCCTTTGAGCCGAGAGATGAGCGAGCCCTCACCTGTCCCTCGTAGCCGATTGGTATTGCAACGCGCAACCCCGTCCGCAGCCTGACGCTAGTTCGGAAGGGTACCTCAGAATCCTCAAGCGAGTACAGGTCCCAGCCGGCTGCATGGGCGCTTCCCTTGGTCGGCATGCGCGCGTCTGGATGGGTCCGCGCGACCTTGACCTCAAGCGGCTCACTCATGGCCATCGGGCGCTGAAGCGGTCCTTGACCGTTGGCAAGGACTCTTTGCGTGCCCGGTGGGGTGAAAAGGGCCCCTCCGGTCGCATGGCCGTGAGCACCCACGACTACGAGTCGCTGCTGGACCGAGCCAGAGAGCGCATCCCGAAGGACATCAGAGAGCGCTCGCGCTGGACCATGCCCGACCCGGACATCTTGATCGAGGGCAGTCAGACCATCCTGAGGAACTTCTCTGACATCGTCGATGCGATGGACAGGGACTCCAACCACGTATTCCAGTACTTGTTGAACGAGCTTGGGACATCGGGCAGCCGGGAACAGGTGCGTATCATGCTGAAGGGGCGCATCCCACCGAAGCGAATCAAGGAGAAGATTGTCTCATACGTCAAGGCCTACATCCTGTGCGGCGAGTGCAAGGCCCCGGACACCAGGTTCGTGAGGGAGGACCGCACAACCCAGCTGAAGTGTCAGGCTTGCGGCGCGACCCGTCCGGTACGACTGTAATCGGGCCACGGTCCTCCTATTTCCTATTCCGCAGGAATGGTTATACGAGTTCGGTTCCAAGGCCGCCCATGCCAATAGCAAGGTACTGGGTCGTCAATACTGGCGGCAATGAAGTGACAGAAGAAATGGTAAATGTCTGGAAGGACAACTTCCTCGATTACGCTATAGGGATGGGGTGTTTGAGAGGGGCATTGGTCGCAGATGGTGAGAGGATTATCGCTGGCACCATTTGGCCTGATATGGAGACGCTAAATTCAGTGATAGACAGCGATGCCTACCGGGAGCTCGCCATACCAATAATCGCCTCTTGGGGCGCAGGGGGAATCAGCCTCCCAGATGATGTCGAATTCGCCTGCAATGGCGAGGTCCTCACAATGGTCGTCCCAGAGGGACTGTGATTACGAGAAGTCGAGTAGGACTTTGCCCCTGTTCTTGCGGTCGTGCATGTGGCGTTGGGCGTCGGCGACCTGCTCGAAGCGCCAGACCGAGTCGATGACCGGGTCTATTTGCCCCTTCAGCATCATTTTGGATAGGGACTCGAGGTGCCCTCTGAACACTTGATCGTCCTTGAGGCGCCCCATGTGCACCCCGAAAACCGCTTTGTTCGAGTTCATCATCTTAAGCGGGTCGAAGCTCGGCGTGCTCCGCCACATCCTCATCGCAGCAAGCAGCGAGCGGCGCTCTCCGGGGACTGCCGAGGATGCGCCGAAGACGTGCAACTTCCCGCCGTTGCGCAGCGCCCTGTAAGATCTCATTAGATGCTTGCCGCCGACGGGGTCGATGGCTTGGTGGACGCCCTCTCCATCGGTCATCCGCTTGCACACCTCGACGAAGTCCTCCCTTTCCCGATTAACGAATCGCATTCCCAGCGACTCCACGAACTCTTGCTTGGGCCCCGATGCTGTCCCGATCACTAGCGAGGCCCCGTATGTAGCGCAGATTTGGGCTGCCGCGGTTCCAACGCCACCCGCAGCGTGGTGCACCAGCACCGTGTCGCCTGACCGCAGTCCCCCTAGGTGGACGAGCATGTGGTATGCAGTGCCGTAGGCAACGGGGATGGCCGCCCCCTTGTCGAAGCTGATTGAGTCGGGCAGCTTGACTATGCGATTGGCAGTTACCACTGCCTGCTCGGCATACCCCCCGAAGCCAGTCATGGCAATCACCCGATCCCCGCTAGAAACCCCCTCGACGCCCGAGCCGACGTCCATGACCTCTCCGGCGGTCTCGTAACCTGGTGTGAACGGGAAGTCTGGTGCGGAGCCGTACAGCCCCTGTCGCATCATGAGGTCGGCGAAGTTGATTCCGGTCCTGTGGACCCTGACTCGAACCTCCCCCGGCCCAGCTACCGGATCCCCGACCTCGATGATCTCGATGGAGTCTGGTCCTCCGACCTTGGGATAGACCACCTTCTTCATTCGCCCACCATGATGTATTCTCGCGCAGCTTCACCGCCCTTGAGGTGATTGAGGATTGCTCTCAGCCCCTCGTCATCATCCGGAAGCGTGTACCATGTTCCCTTTGGGTAGACCACACAGGACGGTCCCTTTTCGCAGTGGTCTAGGCACCCGGACTTGTTGACTCTGACATCGTCCAAGCCCTCCGCTCTAGCCGCTCGCTTCAGGCGCGTCATGATTTCCAGCGAGCGCTTGTCCGCGCAGCACCCGCGCGGATGCTCTTTCGCGCGCTCGTTTGTGCAGACGAAGACGTGCTTGCGGAAAGGTGCATGTGGCAACGCGGCACCTCATAATCTATCGAACTTAGCTGCGAGGACGAAGTCAGATTCGGTGAGTCCGTCGATTTTGTGAGTGTAAATTACCGCCCGCACCCTCCCCCATCCGAGTTCGAAGTCCGCATGGTGGTTCTGCTGCTCGCAGATGACGCCCAAGCTGTTCGTAAAACCCATCGCACTTGCGAAGTCAGGAAACTTCCACGAGCGAGCCAGGTGGTGGTTGTCGATCACCTGCCAGCCCTCTTGCAGATGTTCGGAGAGCTCCGCCGACTCGTCCTCGCTCAACGGCGGCACGCTGCCTTTGCATGCAACGCATTCCCGCTCCGCTAGGCTACTCATCACATCAGCCCCAAAGGCTGCTCTCGTAGCCCTCGCCAGTCTTCTCGGCCTTCTCGTGCATCTCCGAGCGGCGACGCATGTCATCCTTCTCGAACTTCAGCAGCTCACGGTCCTCGATGTAGGTCCTTCGAAGGTGCGTGATCAGCCTGACTTCGACAATCACGTCCCTTGCCACAGAACGGAAGTCTCCGCTGTGGTCGAGAATCTCGATGGCGTTTCGTGTGGTGCCAATCAGCATCCCCCTTACCCACGGCTCGCGGCCTTCGGGCAGCATCCTCCTGTCTAGGAGGACTTCGATGATATCGTCCTTCCTGAGGCCCGACTTGCGATCCATCAGCGGGCCGTGGAACACATCCCCTAGGTCCTCGAGTTTTGGAGAGCCATAATCCTCGTACAAGCGCATTGCCCAATCTGGTAGGTCTCCGACCCGCTTCCCCCTGCGTTCTCCTGTCATGCTTCGACGCTCGCGTCGTCATAGAAAAAGAAACGGGTCCCACTGGACGTTCTGACGGTTTCGGACCCGACTAATGCCTTGAAGTGCGATGCCGTGGCGGCGGTGACGGAGGCAAGCCAATGGCATCGGTGGAATGGCGTAGCATCCCAACCGTCCTCTATCCCCAGGAGATTCTCGACAAGGCCTTCGGGAGGGCTAGCAAACTAGCCGACCTAGTCGAGGACCCGGACAAGTACCATCGTGTCCGGAAGCAGATGAACAGGATGGTCCAATCTGCTTCTGACGTCATCGCCAAGACGCTGACCTCCTACGTCGACAGGTGGCCTAGCCTCAATGCTCTCACTGAGTTCGATCGCGCTCTGGTCGACGCCGCTGTGGGTTGCGATTCGTACCGAAAAAACTTGGCTGCCCTACAGTGGGCCGCAGAGCAGTCCCATCGCATCGCCGGGGAGGCCCAGAGAAAGATTCTCAGGCTCAGGGACATTGATGGCTTCCACAAGGCCAGGCGTCACGCCTATGGGCGACTCTCATCTATCATCAATCAGATATCCCCCCAGGTATTGTGGTTGGGCGAGGCTCGGGACACGCTTCGTAAGCTGCCGTCAATCGATCCCATGGAGCCGTGCATCGTTGTAGCAGGCTCGCCCAACGTGGGCAAGTCCGCACTGATCAGCGCCCTATCCAGCGGCGAGCCCCAAGTGGCGTCCTATCCATTCACCACCAAGCAACTGCACCTAGGGCACTTCGTCCATCGAAGGAGGTCCTACCAGATGGTCGATACGCCCGGTCTGCTGGACAGGCCTATGACCGAGAGGAACCAGATCGAGAAGCAGGCGATTGCGGCCCTTGAGCATCTAGGCGACGCACTGGTCTTCCTAGTGGATCACTCGAAGAGCTCCACCACTCCTGTCTCGGAGCAGGAGAACCTACTCATGGAGGTCCGAGGGCTCATCTCGCAGAGACCTATCGTCGTGGTCAGCAGCAAATCCGATCTCCTCGAGTCCACGTCTGTTAGGGACGAGATGCGAACCAGCGCAGAGACTGGGGAGGGTTTGGAGGAGTTGAGGGCGCATCTCATCGAGATTATCGCCGCCGACGAGATAATCGACCCCCTCTCGCTCCCCGAGAACTGGCCGCGCACCGAAGAGAAGCACGGCCGAATTGAATAGAGCACATTCATTCAATGTGCCAAACGTGGCCGCAGACCACGCAAAACAGGTCATAGCCCCCGTAGGACTGGGCAAGCCCCTTTTCCCTATCGACTTCAATGGAAGAACCGCAATTCGGACACGCCATACCCGCCACGTTCGGTCCACCGAGATGGGGCTCTTCAAGGATGCTGAACCCAAATCCCTAAGCATCCCTGAAGCGCTTCCACAGGTTTCGCATCGGGAACGCCATCTCGCCAGCCCCAGCAAAGAGTAGCACGGATACGATGGCTAGTGCAATCTCGAAGTAGTTGTTCATGTGAACCGAGGTGCTCAGCGTCACCGATTGCGAGTCGAGGGTGGAGCCGTCCTTGCCAGCGGTGATGAATCGATAGTCTCCAGGGCTGAGTTCGAAAATCAGCGAGCCGTCCGAATCCGACCCGCCCGCGACGATGTAATCCGCGAAGTCCTCACCAGTACAGGTGGTGAGGCCATTCGGGTCGGGCGGGCAATCGTCCACAGCGGCAGCGTCGACCACGGCCAACCAACTCCTTTCCGGTTTCTCCCACTCAGCCTCGAGCTTGATATCGAGCAGCATGAATGCGATGGGCACAGAGAGGTCCTCACCAGTCATTCCCACTTGGCAACCTACCGAATCTTCGTCCGAGCACGGGACTATTGGGACCCCCATATCTGATTCATCGGAGTGATATCCTACTAGGCTTGCGATGAGAATGACTGCACAGGCAAGACCGACCAGACCGGGAAGAACGGACATGATTCTGACCATCATGGAATCATCCCCTGATGCCCTGCCGATTCAACCTGACGGCCCCAAGACTTCGAGAATCACGAAGAATACGGCGATGGCGGGGAAGAGGTACATCATGAAGGTCAGCCTTCGTCTGGACCGTTCCTTCTTTCCCTGCATGGTGGCGCAATCGTCTTTGCCACAGATTGGCGGGTCGTTGTCCAGGGGGATAGGCGTCCAGCATACCACACAGTGTCTGTGCGACCTGACTCCAGATTCGGCCTGCCTGCTAGCACGGGAATCCCTCCCGCGTGAGGCCGCTGCACGTGCCTCCTGAGCCGTCCTTCGTGCAGCCTTGAGGATGGTTTCCTTACGACTCAATATATCACCTGGCCACTACGGTTCCGCCGAAGTCACCGCCTTCGAGGGCTAAGCGGATATTCTGTGGCTTCCTTCCGTCTAGGATGTCCAAGGGGAGGCCATGCTTCACGGCTTCTCCCACGCCAACGGGGTCCACGACTTGCGAGCTCCCTGCCTTGGCATGTTCCGCCGGCCCGACGATCGATTGCAACTGCTCCAGCGTGAGTCTGTCGAAAGCCTTAGCCCTCGGATTCTCATTTGGGTCCTGCTCATGGACCTTCGCGACATTGGTAGCGATGATGCACTTGCCAGCCCCGCAATCTATGGCCAGTTGGATTGCGACTGCGTCGGTAGTGTGGCCTGGGACGGTGCCGCCCATCACAATCACCTTGTGACTTAGTAGGGCCTCGACGGCCTCGTCCACGCTCTGGGGGATTGAGTCCGAGACGGGAATGCCCTCATCGGCCAATGCCTCTCTGATGATGGTGGCATTCAGGCGGGTTGCGGCGATTCCAATTTTGTCTAGATGACTGATGTCATCGATAATGGGGCGTGCCAGTTCAATACCCTCCCTCGCCGGTGCACCACCGCCGACCACAAGGCCAAAGCGGTCACCAATGGCTACACGGTCCCTCACTATGGAAACCAGCTCCAAGAGCCAATCGTGACGCTCCTCCACCTCGGGACGCAGCAGGCTGCCACCCAACGCCACGACTACCGTCGCCATCGACCCTTGGTGGACCCCCTGCCTTTCAATGCCTACGCTCGAGACGCGCTGAAGGGTTGAAATGCCGCCCATTGCGGCAATTCACGGAGGAACGACATGTCCGAAGAGCTCGCGCAACAGCAGCGGAGGCTGCGGCTGAAGAAGGCTGTAAAGGAACTCTCCGAGATGAGGGGAATGGGCACCGAACTAGTCACGGTGGTCATACCCCCTGATCGCATGATTCACGATGTAAGGCAGCAGTTGAGCCAAGAGGCCGGCCAGGCTGCCAATATCAAGTCGAAGTCGACTAGGAAGCACGTTTCAGACGCTATCGAATCAGCTGTTTCCACGATAAACCGTTACAAGACCCCCGGCGAAGGTGGCATTGCCATATTCGTCGGTCACGTCATCGTTGGCAACAACAAGACGAGACTCGTCACCACCGTGATAGACGATCCCCCCGAACCATTCTCCTCGTTCAGGTACAGATGCGACTCCTCATTCGAGATCAGCCAGCTCGAGGAGATGCTCATCGATCGAACCTCGTATGGCCTCTTTGTAATCGATCGCTCCGAGGCCGCCTATGGTTTGGCTTCCGGCAAGCGCCTTCACTGCCAAGAGCACATCACCTCTCTGGTCCCTTCCAAGCACGGACGGGGCGGCCAATCAGCGCAACGCTTCGAGCGTCTCATAGAGGAGGCCGCTCACAAGTTCTTCAAGAAGGCCACAGAGAGAGCCTGCAACTACTGGCTGCCCATGACTCAAGACCTTAGGGGAGTCATTATTGGAGGACCGGGAGCAACCAAGGACTACGTGGTCAAGCACGACTACTTCCATCACGAAATCAAGAAACTCATCACGGAGCCATTCTTCGATGTCGGATACTCGAACGAGAGCGGCCTGAGGGAGTTGATCCAAAGGGCTGGCTCCATGATGGACCAAATCGAACTTGATCGCGAGCGGACCCTAGTAGACGGGTTCCTGCGTGAGGTGATGCAGAGCGCTCCCAAGGCAACCTACGGCGAGGCAATGGTGAGATTGGCCCTCGAACAGGGGGCAGTGGCTTCCTTACTGCTTTCGGAGGCTTTGAGCAAGAGGCGCGTCGCTTTACTGTGCAAGGTTTGCAAGTACGAATGGAAGGAGACTCAGAACAGGATATCGGATGTTCCAGATTGCCCTGAGTGCAAATCCGATAACGTACACGAGGACTCTGAAAGCACCATGGAGCTGATTGATGAGTTGACAATCCTCGCTAGTCACACCTCTGCCGAAGTAAGACTAATCTCCCTCGACACCGAGGAGGGGGCAACCCTAAACACCGCATTTGGAGGCATCGCTGCCCTGTTGAGGTACCCTATCGCATGAGGCTGTGAAGATGAGGGACCTGATTGAGGATGCCCGACCCGCATTGGCCGAGGTCATGTCGAAAATTGGTGTTGACGAGACCGAATGGGCACCGCTATTCGGGCGCGCGACTGTGGAGGACCATGGGGATGCAGCTCTACCGTGCCATGCGCTGTCCAAAACCCTGGGAAGACCTCCATTGGAAATCTCTGACGAGGTTGTCGATCTCATCGGAGATGCCTTGGAAGGAATCGCTGATGTCTCTTCAATCAGCGGATTCGTCAATTTCCGAGCACAACCGTCCTGGCTCTCCAGGCGCATAGAGAATCTGATGCCGGATCCACGGCTGGGAATAGGCCCCGAGGAACGTCGGACCTACGCAGTGGACTACTCAGCTCCCAACGTTGCCAAGGAGATGCACGTCGGGCACCTCCGTTCTACTGTGATCGGCGATGCTATAGTCAGGATGCTTGAGTACAGGGGACACCTCGTGCATCGTGAGAACCATGTTGGTGATTGGGGCACGCCATTTGGCATGCTAATCGAACACCTTCTCGACCTCGGGGAGGACGAGGCGGCCAATGACTTGGGGGTCGGTGATCTCGACTCCTTCTACAAGCAAGCCCGCGCCAAGTTCGTCAGCGATATGGGGTTCGCCGAACGATCAAGGCAGCGCGTGGTGCTGCTCCAAGGTGGCGACGAGGAGACACTGCGCCTGTGGAGAGTCCTTGTCAACGAGTCGATGCGTTACTTCAACGAGGTATACTCGTTGTTGGGCGTTCTATTGACGGACGACGACATAAGGGGGGAGTCGAGCTATCAGGACCTCCTACCAGTGGTGATGGGGCGTTTGGAGGATGCAGGTATTCTCGAGAACAGCGAGGGGGCCGATGTCGCCTACCCGGGAGGATGGGTTAATCGCGAGGGCGAACCCCTCGCGATGATTATCAGGAAGGCCGATGGTGGCTACAACTACTCTACATCCGACCTCGCCTGCATTATCGACCGAGTTGAGCGCCTCAGGTGCGACTCCTTCCTCTATGTGGTCGGAACACCGCAGAGGCAGCACTTCGAGATGGTGTTTCAAGTAGCCAGACAGGCGGGATTCATGGATGAGCGCCATAGTGCCGTCCACGTCAATTTCGGCTCTGTTCTGGACACTGATGGCAAGGTTCTGAAGAGTCGTGAGGGCGATGTGATCAAACTCTTCGACCTACTAAATGAGGCTGTGGCGAGGGCAAGGGCAGCTATCGAGGAGAAGAACCCAGACCTTCATGGGGAGCAGCGGGAGCGTGTGGCGCAGATTGTTGGTATCGGAGCGGTGAAGTACGCTGACCTCTCGACAGAGCGAACCAAGGACTACGTCTTCGATTGGGAGAGGATGCTCTCCTTCGACGGAGATACGGCCCCTTACCTGCAATACGCCCATGCTAGAATCTGCAGCATCTTCCGCAAGTGGGGGGGGGACCGTGGTTCCCTGGGCGAATCGAAACTGTCCTGTTCCCTACCTGAGGAATGCCTACTGGCTCGCCGACTAACTGACTTCGCAGCAGTAGTGGATGAGTCCACCCATGCATACATTCCGCATAGGCTCTGTGCCCATCTGCATTCGATCGCTTCGGCCTTCGCCTCGTTCTACGAGGCATGCCCAGTTCTCTCAGCCGAGGACGAGAGCACCGTTCACAGCAGGCTTGCCCTGTGCGACCTGACAGCGAGGGAGCTGGAGCTCGGTCTGGGGCTGCTTGGAATCGCGGTCCCGCAGAGGATGTGACCTACTACGACTCGGAAAGCATCGACCTGACTCGTTCGAGGTTCGGACCACGAACGGTTCCACCGACCTCGCCGCCAACGAAGAGCCTCCAGAAGGGGACCACGTCGACTTCCACCCCCAACCACTCAAGTTCGGCCTTCAGCGGCGATGCCTCGGGATTGTCTAGGGACAGAATGCGGACGTCTTCTGCCCCTAGACAAGATATGCCGGCCAGCGCAGCCTCGCATTCGTCGCAGTCACTCTTTGAAACCATGACCAGAACTCTCTCCTTGGTCATCACCTCATCCCAATCGGCAATGGAAACCAATTCCTTCACGATGACCACGACGCATTGCATGGGCATGGTTGAAAGCAATGACCTAACAGCCGCCTCATGGTATCCGTAGGCGAAGCGGCACCCAACTTCACGTTGATGGCACACGACAAGGCGATGGTTAGCCTGAGCGACTATTCCGATAAGAGGGTTGTACTCGCTTTCTATCCCGCCGCTTTCACCGGGGTGTGCACCACCGAGCTCTGCACCTTCACTGATTCAATGTCGAGATTGAAGGAGGCTAATGCGACCATTCTCGGCATTTCTGCTGACAACGTATTCGCCAATGGCGAGTTCGCCGCAGCCAACGGCATTGGCTTCCCACTGCTTTGCGATGTAGAGCGCTATGCGATCGAGGCCTATGGTCTAGCAATCAACGATTTCGGCGCTCCCGGATATACGGCCTCGCAGCGCGCGGTGTTCGTGGTGGAGCCGGATGGTTCGATGGGTTACGTCTGGGTTGCTGAGAATCCTGGAGAGGAGCCAGATTACGAGGCAGTGCTCGCCCACTGCGCGGGATGATATTACTGCAAGTACTGCGACAAAACCCATCATTCATGGGTCTTCATGGAACCGAGTGATGATGGGGGCGAACTTCAGACCTGTGAAATTTGAGATCACACTTCCAAGAGGTAGCCCTAGTCCCATGCTAGGTAGCGCACTAATGAGCCGTAGATGATTCCGGAAACGACCAGACTCTCCTCGTTGAAGCGATCCATGCTGTCGAGGTATGTGTGGTACTCCTCGGAACCGGATCCATAGCACATCACGGCCTTGCCGTAGTGCTTCTGCCCGTCCTCACCCTCGTCGAGGCCGTATACGAATGGGGCGTGGTCAGAGTTGTAGGGCATCTCTTCCGAATCTAGCAGCCTGACGCTGATGTCGTACTTGGATGCGAGATTCGGGTAGGACTCTGCGAAGGCAGTGGCCAGGCCCTCGATTCGCTTGACATCGCCAGGGCTGTTGCCCTGAAGGGTCAGTCCCGAGTTCCTCTGGGCATCGACGTGGTTCATGTCGAGATTGACGTATAGCCTCAGATTCTCCCTGAGCGTGCTCTGGTGCTTCTTGACCCACTCCGTTGAGCCCCAGAGCCCCTCCTCCTCACCACCCCAGGTGCAGAAGTAGATCGTGTGCTTGGGTTGCCCGAGTTCTGACTGGAGAATGCCGAATTGTCGAGCCATCTCCTGAACAGTGGCGGTGCCAGCCGTGTTATCGACAGCTCCTTGGCCGTTGTACACCGTATCGTGATGGGCTCCGATGATTATCAGCGAATCAGACCCACCCTCGATAATCCCGCACGGCACGTGGACATTGACATTCACTTGGTTGTCCACTTCGATAACGAACTGAAGCATGTCCCCGCCATTGACGACTTGGTCTGCGATTATCTCGCCAACGCTCCTCGATACCATGACGAATCCAATGTCGTAAGGCTTCTCGTCGAACTGCGTGATGTCTACGGACTTGAAGTAGGGCACGCAATCGCCGGACACCAATTTGTCGCAGTTCTGCCTCGCGTTAACGGTAATCAGACCTCTCAGGCTGTTTTCTTGGGCCCTGAGCAGAAGTACCGTATTGCTCTCAGTGGCAGGCTCGCCATCATGCTCGTCCATCAGCCACACGAGCCCTATGCCGTTGGCCGCAGACTCCCAATCAGCGGACTCGTTGCCCACCCCCAGATCGACGACGTTGACATCGCTGCTAGCGACTATGTCGACGTCGCCACTGTATCCCTGGACCACATAATCCACCCTGTGGGTGAACTCAGTCTCGTCCCTGTTCACGTCGGCCACAGAGCACGGGGTCGGGCCGCCGAGTATGTTGCCGATGCTACCAGGCGAGCAAATCATGATTTCGAATTCGTTGCCCATGTAGAATAGGGGGACTTCGAACGCCTCAAGCGTCGCAGGCATGCCGCTGCTCGAGAAATTGAGCTTGATCGACTGAGCCGTGTTCTCCTCCTCCACCGACCCAGACAGCCTGCCTTGCCACTGGGGGTGGCCGAGGCTTACGAGCCCCTCGGCATACGCTCTAGTCTGGTTGCTGTCGAAGTCGATCAGAACGTAGTCGGGCTCCCCTTGAATCCACTCCACGAGGTCATCGGCGAAGAGCAAGGCCCCTCCGGTTGCTCCGACTACCAGAAGTACGGCAACCGCCATTGCGGCAACCGGTAGCCCCTTCAGGCGTGAAATGGCGGCGGCGGGACCCTCCTTGAGGCGATTCACAGCAGTCGAAGGAGAAATCCCCGTGACTTCGATGACGATTTCCGCATCGAGGACAGGTGAATCCGAGCCTGCAAGCTCCAATCGCTCGATCAATTCGGACTTCTTGCCGGATACCGGCATCCCCCTAGAACGCAACTCCTGCTTGAGCTCGTCGACGGTCCTGGAGCTCCACTGACTCATGCAATCATCGTTGCCTAGCGCCTCCGGGCCGTTCTTGAACCCATGCCAGATAGGTGCCAGCCGGACATCGTTCAGCCGACGCCTACCTATTCACCGGACCAACGCTCGCTCAGGCCGTGCCCTACGCCAATCTGGTCGAGGATCCTGGCCACCACGAAGTCAACGAGTTCTTCAATCGTGGTCGGCGAGTGGTAGAATCCGGGACTTGCTGGCAGGATCACCACTCCCCACTCGGAGAGGTTGGCCATCGCCTTGAGGTGGGGGGTCGAGTAAGGTGCCTCTCGCGGAACGAGGATGAGCTTGCGTCGCTCCTTCATGGCCACTAGGGCACTTCTGGTCGCTAGGTTGTCGCTAATTCCCGCAGCGATCTTGCCAATCGTCGTGCCGCTGGCCGGACAGATCACATAGGCATCGAATCGAGCGGAGCCTGAGGCTGAAATAGCAGCCAGATTGTCATTGTCCTCTAGTGTGACGCCGGATCTGGAAGCGAGATCCTTCGGGGTGATTCCGCATTCGAGGTCGAGATTAATCGCACCTTCGCGCGTCACTATCAACCTCATCTCCCAACCGGCTTCTGCCAAGGCTTCGATCAGCCTGACGCCATAGCGTGCGCCCGAAGCCCCTGTGATTGCAACGACAGCCTCTGGCATGACCTGTCCTCCAAGCATTTCCGCTTCAATGATTCCACGCCTTCACACGCTCTCCTTGAGGGCATGGGCCAGATAGTGATACTCGTCAAGGTGATTGTACAACTGGGCTGAGATGCGAAGGTACCTGATATCGTGATGGCGCCATGGGAAGACTGGGACCTGAATTCCGTATTCGTCCAGGAGGCGGTTGTGGAAGGGATCCCCCTCGAGGCTGATGGCTCCGACCTCGCCATCGGACGGCATCTCGATCGCTGCGAGCGCAGAGACCATCGAGTCCGGGAAGGGAGTGGTGGTTCCCAGTGCCTCGCAGATAATACTCCGTCCCTCGACGGCCAGAGCGTGGTTCCTCTCCATGATTTCGGGCCAGCCACCTTCTACGAGCCCACCAATGTACTCGATCGCCTTCGGAATGCACAGCCACGGCGTCGGGTCCTGGGTCCCCGGCCATGCGAACTCGAACTCGAACTTCTCCTGAGCATCGCCCACATGCGAAGCTCCGTGACCGATACTCAACGGGCGCACGAGACCCCTGCGGTCCTTCCGTATGTGCAGGAAGGCCGAGCCCTTGGGGGTGCACAGCCACTTGTGGCAGTTGCCGGTGCAGTACGCCACATCGAGCTCAGCAAGATCAAGGGGGACGATGCCAGGGCCGTGGGCCGCGTCGAGAAGGACGTCGACCCCTCTGGATTGTAGTTGGACGACCAACTCCTCGAAAGGCATCCTCATCCCAGTCGGACTTGTCACAGTGTCGATCAGTGCTAGGACCGTCCTGTCGGTCACAGCGCCCAAGATGATGTCGATCACCTCCTGCGTGCCCTCGACCCTGAACGGGATCTCCGCGACAACCGTCTTTGCACCCGATTTCTCGGTGACGAAGTCGACGGCGTTCCAGCAGGCCTGGTAGGAGTGGTCTGGCACGATTATCTCGTCCCCTTCCTCAAGTTCGAGGCTTCGCAGAACGGTATTCACCCCTGCTGTCGCGTTTGTGACGAAGGTCATGCCATCGGGATTGGCGTTGAGGAACTCGGAGAGGGCCAATCGCGCGTGGTCCCAAAGGCCGAGGTAGTCTCTCTCAATGAACCTGACCGGTTCCCTTTCGATCCGAGCCCTCAGACTGCTCTGCTCCTCGAGGACGACGGCGGGCGTTGCCCCGAATGAGCCATGATTCAGAAATGATGTCTCGGGATCCAGCGTCCAGTGGTGCGCCAAGTCGCCTTTGCGAGGCCGCCTCATGCGGGCATCTCCGGGTTCCATTCGATGGGATCAAGAGGGGAGCGCCCGAGGTGTTGTTGGCAGGTGCCGAGTAATGCCTCCTCGATGCGTGCCATGTCTAGAGGACTGCCCATGGGGTCGTGAGTGTAGCCCAGTTGAGCGAGGCTTGTGTGCATGCCAGCCCTCATGCCGCATCCCTCGAGGTCCTCCACGCGGGTGCCCGGGGTCCGGATGTTGATGGACATGCCATGGCGGCTGACCCAGTGCAGAAATGACAGCCCAATCGAGCAGATCTTGTGACCGTCGACCCACGCCCCTTGCATGGAGTGGTCCTTGTATGCCTCTATGCCACAGTCGGAAAGGGTACTTATTGCCCAGTCCTCGAGCCTGCCGATGATTCCTCGGACGCTCTGCTCCTCGACAACCCACTTGACTATCGGATATACGACCAGTTGCCCCGGTCCGTGCCAGGTGATGCCGCCGCCCCTATCGGTGAGGGATGTCGGGTAACCCTCCACTACGACCCCTTCACGCACAGCTTTGGGGCCGATTGTAACTACCTCGGGGTGCTCGACCATGATCAGGGTATCGGGAATCTCGCCATCGATCCTCTGCTGCTGCATCTCCTTCATCACCTCTGCAATGACATGATGCTCGACCACGCCTGCTCGGAGCACACTAATCTGATCCATTCGCTCGCCTCAGATGGTGTGTATCGCACGACCAAGAGTCTTCAGCACGCTCTCGTGGAATGCCTCTGTGATCGTCGGATGAGCGTGAACAGTGCCTGCGACGTCCTCAAGCAGAGCGCCCATCTCGAGTGCGAGGACGAACTCCCCATGAAGTTCTGCAATGTGGCTGCCGACTGCTTGCACGCCTAGGATGACATGGTCAGACTCGCGTGCGGTGACGCGGACGAAGCCCCCCGACATATCTGCCCCCAGAGTCAGTGCGCGCCCACTGGCAGCGAGTGGGAACTTACCGACGATGACTTTCTCGCCTTGCTCCTTCGCCTCGCTGGGAGTGAGCCCCACAGAGACTATCTCGGGTTCTGTGAAAACAATGGCAGGAATGCCCACCTTGTCGAACTCCCTTGAGTGGCCAGCGATGATCTCAGCGACCATCTCCCCCTGTGCACTCGCCCTGTGAGCCAGCATCGGCTCCCCAGATACATCACCAATCGCAAAGACCCCAGGGACGTTGGTCTGGCACTGGCCATCTATTCTGATAAAACGCCCAGATGCGTCCATCCTGACTCCCATGTTCTCCAACCCCCATCCCTTGGTGTTAGGTCTTCGACCGACTGTGACTAGGACATTATCGACTTTGATTGACCGCTCCTCACCCTCCTTTTCGAACGTCAACTCGACTTTGCGCGATGCTCCCTTGCCCTTGATTTCGGTCCCGCGAGCAAGCGCGTTGGTGTGAACGGTGACCCCGTGTCTCTTGAGCCAGATTTCCAATGGTCTTCGCAATTCGTTGTCGAAGATTGCCAGAATACTGTCAAGTCCCTCCACAACCGTGACCTCAGTCCCTAGTTTTGCTAGGGCGCAACCCAGTTCGAGACCGATGTACCCCCCTCCTACTATGGCGGCCTTCTTGGGCAGCCTTCTGAGATCGAGGGCGCCAGTGGACGAGAGTACGAACTCCTCGTCACATGGCATGAATGGGAGGTCAATGTGACTCGATCCGGTAGCGATGATGACGTTCTCGGCCTCTATTCCCACTGGGCCCTCAGATGTCTCTACCGTACAGTGCTTGGGTCCGGAGAATGTGGCCCATCCGTTTACCAATTCAACGCCCGCTCCCTTTAGAAGTCCCTCAACGCCCTTGTTGAGCTTATCCACGATGGCGTTCTTCCATGAGACGAGTCCGGCCATGTCGACCTCTGGCTGACCGCCTATCGACAGCCCCATGTGCCCTCCCTCTGCAGCGTGCTGGCGCAATGCCTCAAAGCGGTCGGCTGCGTGAATTATCGCCTTACTCGGAATGCAGCCCCTGATCAGGCAGGTACCTCCGGCCCTGTCCCCCTCCACAACGATCGTGTCCAGACCTAGTTGGCCGGCTCGTATCCCTGCTACGTAACCACCAGGGCCGGCACCGACGACGAGCAATTGGCACTTCCTAGACTTCTCCATAGCGACCTCACATGAAGATCATAGCCGGGTGCTCGAGCATTCTCTTGAGATGCTGAATCAGACGAGCCCCGTCTGCACCATCGACCACCCTATGGTCGAAGGAGCTTGAGAGGTTCATGATGCGCCTGACGACTATGTGCCCGTTCCGGACCACGGGCATCTCACGTGCCTTGTGCACCCCGAGTATCGCCACTTCGGGGTGATTGATGATGGGGGTGGCCCCGAGGCCGCCCTCACGGCCCAGGCTGGTGATGGTGAAGGTCGACCCCGTGAGGTCATCGAGGCTGGCAGACCCATCACGGGCCGCTTGTGAGGACCTTAGTAGATCGGAAGCGGCCTGCCACGAATCCATGGCCTCGACGTGCTTGATCACAGGGACGTATAGGCCGCGCTCGGTCTGCGTCGCAATGCCGATGTGAACTGCAGCGTGGCGATGAACTACCCCCTCGTCCTCGTGGAAGAGGGCATTGCACTCTGGGTGCTCGGGCATAATCTTGGCGAGGGCGAGCATGATGAATGGAAGGTAGGTCAGCTTGGGCTGGCCGTCGTGCCTGCTGGAGTTCAGCGTCTGGCGAAGTTCCTCGAGTTCGGTCACATCTACCTCTTCGAAAAATGAGAAGTGGGGTATCGACGACTTGCTCTTGACCATCTGCTCGGCGATCTTGCGTCGAAGTCCGACTACCTTGACCTCGGTTACTCCGGTACGACTGGTGGAGAAAGCAGCCGGAGCTGCTCCAGGAACGGACCCCCCGGCGGCAATGAATGCGTCCAAGTCAGCATGCCTGATACGCCCAGCAGGACCGCTCCCACTAACCGTGCCCAACTCTACCCCCGACTCCAGGGCTCGCTTGCGAACCGCCGGGCTTGCCAGCACCCTCCCGTTAGTCCTCTTAGCGGCCGTCACGACCGGTGGCACAGTCGGAGAGGGGGCTGTCTTCGGTGCAGGCAAGGGGGCTGGTTTAGGCTTAGCAACTGAAGCGGGCGCTGGCTCAGGTTCGTGGGCGGCATCCGGCTCGGGAACGGCCTGGGTGTCTGCGACGGCCTTTGAGGCCGTATCGGTGTCGAACTCAACGAGCATCGTCCCAACGGCTACCATGTCACCGACTTCTCCGTTGATTGAAGAAACAACCCCACTGGTAGGGGATGGGATTGTCACAGTGGCCTTGTCCGTCATCATATCCACGATTGGAGCGTCCTCGCTGACTATGTCGCCAATGCCAACGTGCCACTGCACGACCTCGCCCTCGACGACACCTTCGCCGATGTCGGGCAGTTTGAAGACGTACTTCGTCACGTTCATTCCCCCATGGCCCTCTGTATCGCCTTTGCGATACGACCCGGTCCCGGCATGTAATCCCATTCAGTTGTGTGGGGGAAGGGGGTATCCCAGCCAGTGACCCGCTCGATCGGACTCTCTAGGTGATAGAAGCAACGCTCTTGGATGGAAGCCGTCATCTCAGCTCCGAAGCCGCTCGTCTTGGGAGCCTCGTGGACGATTACGCATCTCCCGGTTTTCTGCACGGAGTCCACAATAGCCTCCCTATCCCAGGGTAATAGCGACTGGAGGTCAATCAGGTCGCAGGAGATGCCGCTATCTTTGATTCCCTGCTCGCAGACGTGAACCATAGCCCCCCATGCGATAACAGTGCAGTCGCTGCCCTCCATTGCCAGACGGGCTTGACCCAGTGGGATTCTGTAGTGTGCCTCTGGGACTTCAGCCTCTGGGTGGCCATTCCAGGTGGGGACATTGTGGGGGTCCCCGTAGAAAGGGCCCCTGTAACACCTCTTAGGCTCGAAGAAGACCACTGGATCGTTGCACTCTATTGCACTGATTAGCAGGCCCTTGGCATTGTAGGGCGTAGAACAGTACACCACCTTAAGCCCCGGCGTATGGGTGAACTGGGATTCAGGAGACTGGGAATGGTGATGCCCCCCTCGAATGCCCCCGCCTGCAGGTGTCCTAATGGTCACGGGAGTCCAGTACTCGCCTCCGGAGCGGTGCCTTACCTTGGCCATCTCATTGACG
>JASLNR010000062.1 GCA_030745885.1 Candidatus Thalassarchaeaceae archaeon | reverse complement strand
CGGAGGTATTCACCGGAGAGCACTGCAGGCTGATGACTAGGCCCGAGATGCTCGATTTCGGCGAGAACTCGATCACACTGGTTGTCGGAAGCCAGATGCAGACGCTCACACCAAGCTTCCATGGCGATGCCCCGGAGGGCTGGATAGTCAACCCGACGCTCCCCGCAGGTATCTCCCTGGACCCGGAGTCCGGGATAATTTTCGGCACCCCAACCGCCGAGTCGCGAGGCCTCACGCACACGATCGTAGCGACAAACGCAGCGGGCTCAGCCTCGGACACTATCCAGATCACAGTTCTCCCAATCGCACCTCTGTCGGTTGCATATCCCTCCAAAGCCATCCACTGCACCGTGGGACAGGAATGCCCTCTGCAAGCCCCTGAGATCAGTGGCGGTGCTCCGGTGGAATGGGCCGTAGAACCGCCTCTGCAAGAGGGGCTGGCTCTCGGGGACTCTGGATCGATTACGGGTGCTCCGACATCAATCGGTGACTCGAACCACACCATAACCGCGTCCAACGCCGGTGGTAGCGCATCCGTCACACTGCGCATCATCACACTCCACCAGTCCCCCCAGGCCATCGACTACGGTTCGCAGTCTTTCACCCTCACATACAGTGAGCAGGCCTCCATCACGCCAAACACTTCGGGAGGACAAGCGACGTCTTGGTCGATCGATCCAGACCCCCCCTTGGGAATGGAGCTCAAGGAAGACGGGGCCATCGAGGGCACTCCATTGCTAATCCAGGATCCGAAGGGCTACTCCATCACCGCCACCAACACCGGCGGCTCGGTGACGACGTCCATCACCATCGAAGTCCGGGACATTCCCGTCGAGGGCCTGTCCTACTCCCCCCATGAGTTCGAACTGTCCCAAGGGGATGCCATCGGGATCATCCTGCCCCAATGGGGCGGGGGCACACCTGTATCTTGGGAGATCGAACCCCCTCTGCCCTTGGGTTTCCACTTCGACGCATCCAACGGAACCGTCAGCGGAACCGCGCTTCACCTGCAGGGTTGGGGGAGTCACACAATTTGGGCCAACAACACCGGGGGCAGCGACTCTACGCAGATCAACTTCAGGATCGTCAGCCAACCCCCCACCGACATCACCTGGCCGGACGGCGAGTTTGCGCTTGAGGCCAACCAGAGCGTACTCATCCCTGTCACCAACACCGGGCCGGAAATAGACACGTGGGGGGTCAACCCCTCTCTGCCCTCCGGACTCGTGCTCTTGTCAAATGGAACCATAGGGGGAACACCGGACGAACGCACCGACTGGACCCAGTACACCATCTGGGCCAATAACACCGGTGGCTCGGCCGGACAAAGCCTCTGGATGGCCGTTCACGACCTGACTGCCGATCAGTCCGACCTGCTTCGCGGCATGGGAAACACCAACTGGGGGGGCTGGCCATCACCAGTACTGCCGATAGGGGAATGGGCTTTCCCCGTGGGATTCACACAGGAGGGATACGGCTCCACCATCCCCGTCATTTCGGCCAGTCACGTCGGCCGGGGCAAGATGCTGGGATACGGCCACGAGAGCTGGGTCGACGGCGCGGGACCCAAGGAGACTTCCTTCTCGCTCCGAGCCGTTGAATGGGTCTGCGGCGAGAACTCAGAGGTAGGGTTGGCCTACGGGGCCGGATACGAAGGCTTCGAGGACGAACTGGAGGACGAGGGCCACACCGTCCACCTCTCGGTCACTCCTGAGGACCTCTCGGGAATTGATTGCCTGCTCGACGAGTTTTGGAACGGCCACGACGATGCTGACAACCAGAATCTAATCGACTTCATGCTGGCCGGAGGTGGACTGATAATGGGGGGCCATGCTTGGTACTGGTCCTATTCCAATAGCGATGTCTCCCATAACTACCCGGGCAACAAGATCGCCAAGACCACGGGCCTGTTCGTCTCCAACGCATGGGGATACAATAGCGTCGACTTCAGAGTCACACCGCACGAACTGACTCGCCCACAAGCGGCCATCGAGGCGATTCGAGCTGACCGAGTAGACAACCAGTCCCTATCCGCCGAAGACGCGGCGATTGCCGATGACTCCCTCTCGATTTGCACTGGTGTTGTCTCCTTGGACTTCCACGGCTTCTGGAGCCCATTGCGCGAAGTTTTCAACCAGACCGGCTGGACAATCATCGAGTATGGGACCCTGTGGGATGATGTTGGCTACAACCTGGGGGATGACCCCGTGGCCGATACCTTGCTGAGGGTCGAGGCCGCACTGACCCAGGGCCTCCCTGCCAATGAGTTGCCAGCCCACCCCAGCCATGTGGAGTTCCCCGGAGAGGTCCCGGCGAATGCCACTAGGACTACTCGGGACGTAACCATAGATGGCAATCAGAGCGGGCTTCCCGGCAACTTCGGCTACTCCGGTGCACGCGCTCACCTGCGTATGACGACCGGCCTGTACGCAGCCCCGGGCGAGGTGGTCACCGTGACGCTCCCCCTCTCTATCGTCGACACGGGAACCTATGTGCTGGTCGGCGCCCACAGCGACAGCCTATGGGGCAAGAGCCAGTTGCACAGGCACCCGCAGATTGCCCGATGGTGGTACGTCGACAGCACCACGATAGAGGTCGGAAACGCTTTCGGCGGACCGATATACATCACAATCCAAGCCGGCTCGACACTGGGTGAATTCGATCTAACCATCTCTAATGCAGTCAGGGCCCCGAGGTACATACACGGAGAGACCGATGTCTTCCAGTGGCAGCAGCAGTACAGAAACGAACCTGCCCCCTGGGCTGAGATTGGGAGCAGCCAGTTCATTCTGACAGTGCCGAGTCACGAGATCAGGGAGTTGGACAACCCGCAGGAACTGATGGACTGGTGGGACGAGGCTTTGGGAATGGAGCACGAGATTTTCGGCTACACCCCATGGCCGAGGGTCGAGAGAGCGGTCTTCGATGCCCAGATCTCAGCAGGCTGGATGCACTCCGGCTACCCCTTCATGGCTCACGATCTTAGTGTCGCCGGTGTGGTCAACGTATCATACATGAGCGAGAACGGTGATTGGGGAATGTTCCATGAGCTCGGACACAACCACCAGTGGATGCCATCCACCCTGCCTGGAATGACTGAGACTGGTTGTAACTTCGCCAGCGTCTATCTCATGGAGGAACTGGTCGATCCCCCGGAACTGCATCCAGCCGACCCCCCTCGATCCTATTTCGAGGACGGCTCGAACATCTCTAACTGGTCAGTCTGGACAGCACTGGAGACCTTCCTGATAATCAAGGAGGAATGGGGCTGGGAACCGATAACTGACGCCCTGACGGTTTACTACACCCTGCCCGCAGCAGAAGTTCCTAACACCGATGAAGAAGAGTTCAATGCGTGGGTCATGCATCTATCGAATACCACTGGTTACAATCTCGCCCCTTACCACGCTGCATGGGGCTTCCCGCTCTCTCAGGATACCTTCGACGCTCTGGAAGGTCTTCCAGTCTGGGTCGACGACCCCCTGAGGGGCGAATACTACGCTTATCCGGCAATTCTCCGAGACCTCTTCTCTCCAGATCCGTCGGGGGCCAACTCGACCACCATATCATGGGAGACTTACGATAACGGAACCAACATCACCCTCACGATTTACTATGGCACCAGCGAT
>JASLNR010000061.1 GCA_030745885.1 Candidatus Thalassarchaeaceae archaeon | reverse complement strand
TACCGCCGCACTGCTCAGAATCTCTACCTCATGGGTACCGATAGAGATCTCGATGTTTTCCGAAACCACTTGGTCCCCGCTATGGCTTGAGGATAGAGACAACTCTAGGTTGCATGGTTGTGATGCTGTTACCGTGGCGTAAACAGACTCCCCTGAGATGAACTGGATAGGAGACCTAGGGGTCAGGATGTCCACAGAAGATGCTTCCCCGGGCTCGATGACAAGCGTGGCGGAGGACGGGGTCATTGAGGTCACACTAGCTATCCATCCTACCAGTCTGCCCCTGTTGTCCCTAATCATCATCCCTTCGTTACCGAATTCGTCTCCAGTCGAGAAGGCGTCCCCTGCCTTGCCGGTGTCCCTCCCTCTCTGCAGACCGTCATCGCCGTCAGCTTCGACTATCTTGACCCATGCATTGTCCGGATCGGTGTTGACCAAGTTGTCAGGCGCGTTACCGTTGTTGTCATCGGAGTGCTCGACGATTATGCCGTGACCGGGCAGTGCTGAGTCGAAACCGGAATCGCCTCGAAATGTTACCCAAATCGTCTCACTGGGCGCTATAGGAATAGATAGGCTGCTACCTCCATCGGAGATTGGTGCCATCTCGTAGCTGCCTCCGATTGAGGGATTCACTGCTATGCTGCGATGAGCACCGATGAGGTTCAGAGTGGCTGCGCCCGGCATAGCAGGGACATCCCCGTTGCCGTTCCAATTGCCGCTTGCCATAATGTCCCAGTCACCAAGGCCATTCCAGCTCGAGGAGGGTAGGTCGCTGTGTACGTCATACAGGTCATGCGCTCCCATTTGGTGCAGCATCTCGTGGATTACTGTGCCTATCCCCGAGTCGAGTGACGCTACAGTATAATGCCCGACCTGCCAGTCACCCACCTCCAATGGCTCGTCAAGCCATGACATGTGACTCCAGATCGCATCGGAACCGCCCCCGGACTCCTGCGCGCCGCCGGAATGCAGAATTAGCAGTCTGTCCACAGTCCCATCATCGTCGAAGTCCCACTTGGACAGGTCCTCACCGGAAAGTAACGCCGCGGCCGACTGTTCAACTAAGGCAGTTACGCCAACGTCCCTCTCTTCATTCGAATCTGCCCCCCAGTGAGACTCAGGGTGGGGCGATACCCATACCTCAGAAGACTCGGTAATAGAGAGTGTGGATGCAGAGTTGCTCATCTGGTCGACGTAACTGGCCGCTGAGTCGTCGCCACCAAGCATCGAGTCGGCCTTAGACTGGGAAAATGGCTGATCCGGGAACTGCACCCTGAGCACTAACCATTGCTCCTCGGCCTGCAGACCGACCAACTGAATGTCATCGCTTTGGGCGGGAACCCCATCATCCACCCAGCCATCAATGACTTCAGGATTGAGATTTGCCCATAGCCCTACTAGGAGCAGCGTAGCAGCGAGCACCACGCGGGCTGCGTTCATGGACTTACGTCCAAGAGTCCCTCTTTCAATCCAATGCAGAGTCGGTCATCTGGGAAGTCGAATAGCATATGGATGCCTCCCTCCACGACTCGTCCGAAGATCTGGGGTCATCCAGCCACCCAAGACCGCTGGTCTCGCAGCCTAGAGAGTCGAGGGTATATCTCAGCTTCACGGGCAAGGGAGAAGAGTCGCAACCACCGATAATCAGTCTGGTAATTCTATGATGCAGGACCAACTCGGCGATTGCGGCCTGCTCCGAGGGATCGAGGCATAGCGCGGAGCAAGTCGGGTACGCCATACCATCCGGGACGATGTCATGGGGAAATCTTGGACATGCTCCTTCGCAGCCGCAGTCCAGCAGCGCAATTCTAGAAGCAGGGCCATCGACGGTGGCG
>JASLNR010000060.1 GCA_030745885.1 Candidatus Thalassarchaeaceae archaeon | reverse complement strand
CTTTGCCTTCTTAACCATTGAGGGGGGAAGACTCCTGTCGGGGCCGATTATCAGACCTAGTGGAAATCGCGGGGGAGATTCCATTCAACACTAACTTCCCATAATCCCTCGATGGTACCGGAAAGCGAGATAAGGCGAAAGACCCCCCACCATTCAGACCGCGCTTAGCTCAGATGGCTAGATCACCTGACTGTAGACAGGAAGCACATTGGTTGTAGGCAGCCATCAGGGGGTCCCCGGTTCAAGTCCGGGAGCGCGGACCACTAAGTCTTCAGAGTATCTAGGGGGACTTGGATTTCGGGAAGATCGAAGCCGAAACTGTGACGACTCGTCTTGGGCGGGAAGACCTCCTCGGACAGACCCATTTCGATGACCTCCTGCTTGGTTACCGAATCCCTGCCGCAGTTAGGCCATACGTCCACGACTACCGAGGCTTTCTCTAGGTAGTCGATACTCACCACAGGCACCTTTTCCAGTCCCAGAACCCCTGCAGCAGTCCATTTGTGGTGACCGTCGAGAATCACCATTGTCTCTGAATCAACGACGATGGGCTTGTAGAATCCCCTATCCAGCAACTTCTCGATTCTCCCTTCCAGATTTGCAGGAATGATATCCTCGTGGCCTCTCAGCGAGTCACGCTCAACGAGGTCGATATCGAGGTGCTGCTCAATCACTGAATCCGCAGATGCAAGCAGGCTCTTAAAGGGGATTAAGGTCGGCGGGCCGCTAGAGGTGAGTCCATGGGTCTGCATCAACATATCCGCAAAGTCTGGAAGCAGCCAAAGGCGAACCTACCTTCTCGGTATCTCGTTACCAGAATGGCAGGCTGGCGCAGGGAGCCAGTATTCCAGCGCATCGACCGACCGACACGCTTGGATGCCGCCCGCAGTGTCGGCTACAAGGCCAAGCAGGGAGTCGTTCTGGTTCGCACCAGAGTGCGGCGCGGCGGCCTGCGCAAGGGCAAGATCCACATGAAGAGGAAGCCGTCCAAGGCGGGCATAAAGAAGATCACCATGGCCAAGTCGATCCAGAGGATTGCCGAGGAGCGAACCAGCAGGCGCTATCCAAACCTCGAGGTCCTCAACTCATACTGGGTCGGCGAGGACGGGAAGAACAAGTTCTACGAGATAATCCTCATAGATTCCTCTCACCCCGCAATCAAGTCCGACAAGGACTTGGGTTGGGTTGCGGAAGGCTCCAGCCACCGCGGTCGGGCCCACCGCGGCAAGACGAGTGCTGGCAAGAGAGGACGAGGCCTGCACAATAAGGGCAAGGGTGCGGAGAAGCTCCGACCGAGCCTAAAGGCGAACAAGAACCGGGGCAAGTGAACCCGCTTCGACCGTCAGATTGATGCGCGATGCTGAGCGACAGCCGTCGATGGCAGACCGCCACGCATCCGAAATCAGGGGGCTACCCGTGATAATCCCCGACGGCAGACTGCTGGGTACCGTGCACGACGCGGTAATCGACGTAAACGAGTGGTCGTGCACGCACATCTTCGTCTCGGACCCCCCCGAAGGCCTCGTAGAGGGCAGGACTCATGTGGCCATTCCATGGAACTGGGTGCGCTCCATAGGCGATGTCGTCGTCCTGCGCTGGTTCCCACCAACCCCAATCCCGCGAAACCCCTGATTCGTCCGGCTGGCACAATCAGGAACCGAACGCGACTGCGATACCGTTCAAAAGGCGAGGGCGGACGGTCGCTCGATGCGATGGGCCCGTGTTGTGGTTCTGGCGATGCTTGTCCTGAACTCGATGGCTTCGACAGTCAATGCCAGTCCCAAGGGCATCATCACGTGCGTCAACTCCGAATTGGCCTCGCTTCCCGACAACTGGAGCATGACGGACCAGACTTGTGTCAGGGTCGATCTCGGAGTTCAGGATCCCGGCACGACCCTGTTCTTCGAGATCTCGACCAATCAGGAGATCGACATACTGATGTTCTCGGCAAATAGCGTTTCTGTGTACCAGAACGAGCAGTCATACCGCTCGGCTTCGGTTTGGCAGAGCGAGTCGGTGTTCGAATCCTTCAGCGGATCTGGCGAATGGCATTGGACAGTTCCCAGTGACAGGGATGAGACGAGATGGTACCTATTTTTGGACAACCTCGAACATCCTCAAGACGGGGGAGAGGGGGCGCAAGGCGGTCAAGCGGCAGAAGTCTCCCTAGATGGTGGGACGACTATCGCCCAGCAGTACACCCTATCGGACTCAATCCATCGGGTGGGAGTGGGTGGCTTCGCGATAGCGCACGGCCCGTTCTCCGTGGATGAGGGCACCTTCGTGGAGATACATGCGAGGACTATGGAGGGATACCCCGACATCTTCGTGATGACCCAGTCTGCCTACTCACTCTACTCCCCCAGCGTAAACTGGTCCTCGGCCTCGAGGATATCTTCCGCCGACATGCTCCTTGTGACCAATGAGAGGTACCTCCCGTGGCAGGCCACCGACACTAACGGCGAGGACCTCTATGTCATCGTGGACAATCGTGCAGGGCCCGGAGGAGGAGGGGCGGGGACCTCGCCTGCTGGTGTGACTGTGACCATCACCCTTACCCCCGTACTCGATCCAACAATCTCCAGCGAGCCCTCGTTGGATTCAGTTGACGTTGGTGCAACCATCACCCTCTCAGCACTAGATACTCCGAACAAGTCCAACCAGATCCTAGAATCTGGATTCTCATGGGACATCGATGGGGATGGTCTAGCAGATGCTACAGGGCCGACAACTTCCCATTCATGGAACAGTCCAGGAAACTATACCATCAGGCTCTCCGTGATGTCGGTAGATTCCAGAAGCGCTAGTTCAACCAGAGTGATTCAGGTTCAGGACATCTCCGACCCAATGGTGACGATTGGAGCAGGGGGACCGATCCTCAAGGGATTCGGAGAGACTATCATCCTCAGTGGCACGTTCACCGACAATTGGGGAATCGACAGCCTAGACTGGCTGGTTGACGATGTTGTTTTCGAATCTAACTATAGCATCACCGAGCCCAGCTCCACCCTGAATTTCCAAATCTCCACGGAGTACGCTGCAGGCAATCACGTCATCTCCTTACGTGTGACAGACAAGGCCGGCAGGAGCTCGCGGGACGATGTCACCATCACCATCATCGATGTAACCCCCCCTGCTATCGGTACATACCAAGAAGAGTTGGAGACCGTTGTCGGAGACCCTACGATGTTTCAGCTTATGGCCGAGGACTCGGAGTCCGACAGGCTAGAGTATACGTGGACATTTGGGCAGGGAACTGCGAATGAAATGCAAATCAGCGGCCCACAAGTAATTCACGTCTTTGAGAACGCAGGCCCGCAATATGTCGTATGTCAAGTTGAGAACGAAGCGGGACTGGTGTCAGTGGCCGAGATTCTGGTCATCGTCGAGAGCGGCGAGAACGGCCGAGGGCTGGGGCTGTTCTCGATTGCTCTAATCGCAGTCATTGCAATCCTGATATTGTCTGTTGGTGGTTTCGTGGCATTCAACCTCGCGGTCAAACGCAGGGTCTTGGATATCTCTGAAGACGAGGAGAAGGATGATTCTGTTGAATCGTCACCATCGATGGAGACTCAGGTTGCAATGTGGAGAGGTCCAGATCCGACTCCCTTCCAACCTCCATCTCGGCAGATGCCAGACAGGGAAATTTCGACCGACCCAATTCTTGCAGACCTCATCCCCACCCAATCCCCCTCAGATCTTTCTGGCTCATCGCTCACTGAGGACGACTTGCCTTCTGACGAGGGGCCAAAAGCCTCCAAACCTGAGACTGCAGTAGACAGGAAGGTCAGGAGGGAGTGCTCGTCATGCAGTAGACCGTTTGAACTGGAACTTCCCGATGGCATTGATTCCGCCTACACCAACTGCCCATACTGTGATTCCGAGGAGTTCGTCAGCCTCGGATGACCGCGCTTCATTGCGCTGTCCAAACCCCAATGGCCCGGAGTACAGGCAGGGCAATACCATATAGCGAACCTCTAGGAGGTGCGACTTGGACATGAGCGGTGTTGAAGGCGTTTCTCGGGTATCTCGTGGTCCCGCACACCTCACCCTACTTCTGACTGCCCTGCTGGTACTCCCCCTGTTCTCCCCGCTTTCCAGCGTCAACGGCGAGGTCAGGATAGAATCGAAGGATTTCGATGTTCTAGACCAGCTGGGTGACATGCTCACCGAGCGACAGGAAATCTTGGATTCGAACTCGGTCTCGACTCTAGCTCAGCCGAGAATCGACGCCGTTCGGGAGGCAGCGGGACCATCTGACCACTCGAATCCACTATCTATGGTCGGTTCGGCGATCGAGGGGGCTACGATGGCCGAGACCTCGCCCCCTAAACCAGTCCACCCTGCACCTTACGAAATGCTGATTGATCCCAGCAGCAGACCTCCTGGTTTTGTAGAAAATATTTGGCAGACCTTGTTCAATATCACAGACTACGTGATTTGGACACAGTACACTAACAGCAGCGGCGAAGTAATCGAACAGGTCGAAGTGGTATCTTTCAGTGCGTCACTTCTCTCTTTGTTCGACCTGCAGACGGAGCCGCTGCTTCATGCAATCGATATCGATGACGACGGTGATGACGACCTCCAGGTCGGTCTGAAGATATCATGGGAGTTCGCTGGTGGCTGGGGCATTGCGGGCGACACGCTCTGGATCGAACCGGGCATAGTTTTCTCAGTGCAGGTTCTCGAAGGCAGTATGAACGATCCTGACTGGGATGACCTCGATTCGCTTCAGGTCTCGATCATCAAGGCCATGTCGTATTCAGGTACTGACTCAATCTTGGCTTTGGGGGAGGGCGAGAGCTACATTTGGGTCATCGACTCAAGGTTTACCACGGTACCTTACGACTTCGAGTTCGAGGTCGGAATCGAGCGTTTCTACTTTGACATCTCATCTGCTGGACTCGATTTGATCAGCATACTGACCCTGGGAATTTTCAACACTGGAACAGATGAGGTCATTGAGTCGGGCATTAAATTCGCGGCAATCTCCTCACCCTATTCCTTGAGGATGGAAAACTCTGGGCAGTCTGACTGTCCGGATCGCTACAACTCCTCAGAATTGCATTCAAAACCCTCTATCGAGATCTCTTGTGGCGTTTCTGTAGGCTTCGGTTACCTGCACTTATCGCCACCCGATGAGAATGAAAACAGGAATCTATGGGAACTAGCCTACCTCGAAGCTAGGTTTCATCCTCACGGCGACTCAGATGTCATTCCAAGATCGGCCGAGGTCGTCATTCGAACCGACAGCGTCCTCCCAACCACGACTGGCATGGAGGGCGAGCGTAGCCTAACCACCATCGAGTACTGGGCCGATGAAAGGTCTGACATGCACATCCATTTCCATGAGAACAGGTCGAACCTGCCCCCGTCTGAATCGGACGGTGCCTTTGGCAATGTCACCGACTCCTTGGGATGGTTCAGGGGCATGCCGGAAGGCTCGATGTCCGATAACGACATCAGGCGAATCTTCAGGATGCTCGGCTCAGCAGACAACCCCGAGCTTCCCGGAGGCCTACCTGAGAACCTGGGGCTGATCATCGGCATCAAGAACTTCACGAGGGATACCAGTCAGAACGTCGACGACCCAACACTTCCCGTCAATCCCGCATACCCTCCCAATAGCCTAGTAATCTTACGATCAGCCCAGTCGCTAGAGTCGGTAGATTACACGTCTTGGTTCACCAGAGGCGGGCTCGAGGAGGACCACAGGAGAATTCGGATCGTTGCGAGATCCATACCGACGGCAATAGCTGTATTCGGCTCATTTGGCCTAGGTGACTCAGGAGAGTCGGACACCTCGCTCGATTCTACTGACAACCTCGATTTCTTTTCCAAGATCATGGACTCAGTCATATTCAACATCGTCGATTTGTTCCTCGATGTCGGAAACGTGCTCAATGAGATCCCCTCTTCCATGGTCGAGGTGATTAGCGGGGGGATGGGTTCGGGTAGTCTCGACGGCAGGTCATTCCATCTTTTGCTTACAGACAACTGGAGGGCGAGCAGGTCCCTTACTCCCATCCAATCCATCAATTTGCAGATAGGGTCCTCCGACCATCCAATTGTCCCAGGTAATCATATTGTTCTGGCCCAAGATCGCCGTCTGAACAGCATTCAGACCGATCATGGTCCCGTGGACCCATTAGTACCCGTCGCCGCCAGCATTCTATTGAGCGGGCTACAGGCGTTCTCTCTAGTTGATTCAGACATCTCGGACGAGCAATCCTTGAGCTTCGATACCCGGTCGAACGAATCTCTGGCTCTGACTTTCATCAATCACGACTCCGGTCGAATTAACGGTTCTTCCCACCAGTCTATTTTGCTTTCAGACCTCCCCGACAACATCTCAATCAGCATCACCCCCAATGGTATGGAGTACACAGCTTCGACGCCAATCGACACAATCGTCTACACGGGGGTGGAGGGGATGCAGCGCCAAGCTGCGAGAATCTCTGGATTCCCTTCGACGTTCACAACAACCTCTGGAAACTCCTTCTCCTGGACCTCCTCTTCGCCAATCACCGAGATCGAGTCCCAATTGAGCAACTCATCGTCTCCCCTATCGATGTCGGGAGACCACTTCCTTTTCCATCACGACCCCTCTTCCGATACCTCCACGCTGTCCATGAGAATCTCTGGCCTGAGGGAGGTCGGTTGGATGCCGCCTCAGGAGGAGGGGGCTTCTGGATCGGCTGGCAGAGGCAGCGCATTTGCGACCATCGACGGCTCGAACTCATTGAAGATTAACGTGGGAAGCGCTCCCACCAGTGAACATTCACCTCTAACGGTCATAGCCGAAATTGATCCCTTACCATCGAGAGTGTCATTAGAGATCCCAACTGGATCACAGTCAGGACCATCGCTGGCCATCCCCCAGTTGAATGCCTCGAGCGGTGTGTCGGGAATAGCCTTCTTCATCAGTGGCTTTGCTGATCTCGGACAATCCGTCAACAGCGTTCTCGCTGGAATAACCACTGACATCTCGACCGGATCTGGGTCGGGGGAGGATGGGTTCTCTTTCGGACTTGGTATGGAAGCAGACACCGATTTCGACCTAGTGGTTGAGTCGTCGATGGGATCTCAGGCGATTGACTACCCAGATTGGGTTCATGGGATTTCGCTGAACTCCGTTCCTTCGGGAATCTCCGATGGATTCCACCTCCGGATTTGGATACCCAATCTGCCTCCCACCATCGACCTCTCGGTTTCGAGAACGGCTACGATGAATGGCCAGAGTTGGGCGATTAGCCTCGGTCTCGATGGTTGGAAGCCGCAGCATCCCGAAATGATTTTCGTCTACAGGGGAGTCAACGGACAGGATCTATTCGTCACCCTCAAAGGCCTTGAGCAGGGCTCCTCCACCTCGTTATTGCTCGACTCGGTCTTCAATATCGAAACGGTCGGGGGGATCACCGAGATCTCGACCTCCACTCTGTTCGGGATGTCCACTAGACTAGACTGGTTCCACGCCCTGCTCATAGACAGGGAGGCGGGAAGCCGGACTGAGATGATGGTCCAAGACCTTCCAGAATCAGTTGAGATCCAAGCCAGCTTGGGAACGGCGGTCTCGATTGACATGACTGTCCCAGAGCAGTACAGGACCGACGGCTTCGGCGTCGGCTCGATCATGCTCCAACAAATGCAATGGATGGATGGATTGTGGTGGCCGGCGACCATGTTCCTGACTGAGGTTCCGGGTTCGATGAATCTGACCACGGAACCGGACCTGAATTTTGACATCACTCAAAACATAGCCTTCCAGGGAATGCCAATCCTCGACTTCTCCGCCTCTCGTGAGGGCATGTCATTGTATATCGAGGCGCTTGGAAGAGCAATCAACAGCCGGGGCGACTTCGTCCTTCTGGCCGAGGGCATGTCGGACAGGCTAGCAATCAAGCCGACCACGTCATACGGCCTCAACATCAGGTCAGGAGGAGACGGCGTCGATAGGTTGTACATACGCGCAACTAATATCCCGACCATGCCACCGATCGTTCTCGAGGAGATGGAGGCTCTGGGTGAGAACCTGAAGAGCGCTACGATCCATATCAGGGAGGTTATCGGACCCTACAGCATCATCCAGATCGAGGAGGTTCAGGGAGGGCGCATTGTAGTGTCAGCGAGGGCCTCTGCTACCATCGAAAACAGGGACTTCGACCTCCGAGCCGTACTTCTTGATGCACAGACGACGGGCGGAGTTCCCTCGGGCACGACTCTAGGTGTCAACGGCCTAGCATCCGACCTATCCATCCTCAACATGATTCCCGGAATCTCTGGAACCACAAGTCACATCATGGCTCCAGAACCACTGTCTTCTGGCATCCTCACTTTGGTTGCGACGCTATGGGGGGATGGATGATGGGCCTGTTGGAGGATGTAGCAACAAGAAATGACGAGGATCAGGACTCCGAGGCCGCTCACGATATTTTTGAAAGGCTCGGAGATAGCGCCGCCGCAGTCATCACGCCAACCAGAGTGGTCTTCGCTTCGATTACTGCCTTCCTGATTCTCTCGGCCTCATTGTTCGTGCTGGTTTGGGTAATTCCCTATGACAACGTCGATGTGGATGTCGTCTACATGCAAGCGGTTTCCGGGCATGTCCTGCTTGCCGAACTGGATAACAAGGGCAGCAGGACCCTGGAAGACGTAACTCTGACGATGAGATTCCTCGATGCTGACGGAATTGAGAAAGGGCGTTCGGACTTCGCAATAGACGAACTTCCTGCCCACACTTCCATCGCTGGAGACGACCTCGAACTGATCGTCGCAGGCCAATCGGTATGGGAGAAATACACTATCGAGATCATTCTGAACTACCAGTACTACGGGGGCGGCGATGCCTCCGAGAGGTGGACTCACGAGGTTGGAGATTGGACGAGGGAGGTGTTCGTGGACGAGGCTCCGTTCAGGATCTTCTAGTCCATCCAATAATTCGATTACGCTGTATATTGCCGTGTAACCCATAGCCTCAAATTGAATCTGAAGGGGGAATAAGAGATGAAAAAGCAAGTTTCGATTTTCATCCTAGTCCTGCTGCTCTCATCTCTCGCACCGATATCTAGCCCTGATTCGGATTTCATCACGGACGATGCGAACCCTCTCGTGCCACAGTTTACCAGAATTGAGATCTCTCCAGACCCCGACAGCATCAGGGACCTCGGCCTTCCTGAGATACTTCCTGGTTCCGAGGCCCCTAGACCTGTCCGAGCCGACTCGTCGATTGGAGCCTATACCGAATCCGGCCTGCTTCTGGATGTCGAACTCCCAGACCGGCTCAAGGTGCCTCGACCCGACCTCATGATCGTCCTTATCGACTCCGAAATCGGTTTGTGGGACGCTCGTGTCGAGATTTCCGATTCCGCCGATGTGGCGATTAGGTCTACGATCCCTCCCTCCGGCTTCCTGGTCCAAGGAAGTGAGACAGAACTAGGGGTCGTTAGTGGCCTACCCATCGTCACTTCTAGTCACGAGGTGCCCCTTGCGCTTCTTCTTGACAGTGTTTTATGGGGCGGCGCCCCAGATCACCTCACAGAGGTCCAATTGATAGGCTGGAAGGATGCGGAGCTCAATAGACTGGATACTCCTGGACTCGGGCTGATTGGATCTTTGAGAGACCTAGCGATCCTGTCATTGGAAGAGCCTTGGTCACCGGGGATTGGCATCCAATTTGGCTCTCTGCCTTCATCCGAAGCCGTAGGGATCGCCATGCACCCACAAGTCGCATTCATCTCCCCCGTCCCCACTCTCTCCACATTCAACGACCAAGTCCGGTCTCACATGGGCGTCAACATAGCGGAGACCGCATTCTTCACTGGCCTGAATGGGAGTGGCCAGAGGATTGCTGTGGCGGACACCGGCATCGATCATGACCATGGCGACTTCGGCCCGGGTGGAAGCAGAATTGTACAGCGAGTAGACGTCTCGGGCGACGGTACTACAGCCGATACAAACGACGGCCATGGTACTCACGTTTCCTGCACGGTCCTCGGCGATGGCTCTCGAACCAGCACCTATGAGGGAGTGGCCCCGGAGGCGGAGCTCTACATGCAGGCCATGGAGGATGATGAAACCGGCACTTTGGCAGGACCCGGGGTCTACACCCTATTGGGCACTGCCTACAACTCGGGTGGCGCTAGACTCCACTCGAACAGCTGGGGCGGCTTGGATTCCGGTGGCGACTACACCACCCAATCGGAGGACGCCGACGATCGGACTTCAACCTGGGACCAATATTGGATATATGAGGGAATGACGGTTCTGTTTGCTGCAGGCAACGAGAGGGACGACGGAATCTCCCCACCCGGGACAGCGAAGAACGTAATCACCGTGGGTGCCCACGTGAACAGGTACAGCTCGGCCAATGAGATGTACTACTGGAGCAGCAGGGGTCCTACAGATGACGGGCGGATTAAGCCGGACCTAGTGGCTCCTGGGGACTACGTGAGATCCTGCAGGTCTCAGGAGGCGGCGAACGCGCCCAACAATCTCAACAACCAGTGGTATGTGGAGTACAGTGGAACTTCGATGTCAACGCCGGCTGCCGCCGGGGCTTCGGTAATCGTCAGGGAGTACCTGATGGAAGTTGCCGAGAGACCGGCCCCCCAAGGGGCCCTGGTGAAGGCCATGCTCATTCTCGGTGCCGAGGACATGGGCACCCGCGACATTCCCAACGGAGACGAAGGATGGGGGAGGCTGAACCTCGTCAACACCTTGGTTCCCGATGGCGACATAGGAACGTACGTGGATGACCGATCGCGACTATCCAGCGGACAGCAGGCGGAGTACAACTTCGAAGTCACCAGAGCCGGCGAGCCCCTGAAAGTGGTACTCGCATGGTCGGACTATCCGGGATCGACCTGGTCTAGCACTCAGTTGAGGAACGACTTGAACCTGGAAGTCACCTCCCCAAACGGCCAAGTCACCTACTTCGGCAATGACTTCAGCAACGGAAAGTCGACCACAGGAGGGGCCATGGACAACAAGAACAACGTCGAGGTCGTCCTCATCGACTCCGCATCTACGGGGGTATGGAACGTCAAGGTCAAGGACTTCTCACATGGTGGAAGCAGGCACTACCAACCCTATGCGATCGCCGTCCGGGGTGTTAACGTCAACGATCTGAATCCCGACCCCGCAATAATTCCCAGTTCGTTCGAGATTTCTACCCCGATTCCCCAAGTCGGAGAGGAGACCCAGTTTTCAGTCTCTGTAGTCAACCAGGGCTCTGGATCCTTCCCAGAGGTTCACGTCTCTGCCTATGTGAACAGCAACCACATCGAAACGAAGACCCTAGGGATGTCTCCCGGCGAGGATGCTATTCTGGAATGGGACTGGACGCCGGTGGGCAACGACGTAGGAAACTCTTCCATCCGCATCGAGATTGATCCAAATGACCAACTCGAGGAATTATCCGAAGACAATAACATCCTAGTTCAATTCGTACCCGTCAGCGCCCCCGGCATCCAGGCATCGTCCGACTCGCCATGGGAGACGCTTGGCGATGCAATCGATACGACGACGACTTGGACAATCGTGATGACCAATCTGGCCCTGTTCGAGACCAACGCCACCATCGACGCGTCCGACCCCGTTAGATCAAGAGACGGCGCCTCTTTTGCATGGTTCAAAGCGTTCGAGGTTACCGAGGTCAACTTGGGGCCAGCGGAGTCGTCAACCGTCAATCTCACCTTGGTGCACCCTGCCTCGCCAGAACCCGGCACCTACGTGATAGTTGTAACCGCAACCGACGTGGAGTACGACGTTGCATCGCAATTGGAGATATTCTTCGACGTTCCCGTGTTAGCCCAACCCGATGTCACTCTGCCCGGGGAGTCGATCACAGTGGACTCCTTCGAGAACACCAATTTGGAAATAGAGATTCGGAATCAGGGCAACGGAGCCCAGACCTACGATGTCGAACTGGTTTCCCCTGCGGGATGGGACCTTGGCTTCGATGATATAGGCCCGTTTCCGGGATCCGCTGAGGGTTCAACTGGAACACTAAGCAAGGAAGCCTCGATTCAGGTGGGAATCAGCATCGAGCCGCCCGGGGTCTTGATTGACGCGGGTGCTATCTTCGACGCCCAACTAATCGTCAAATCCCGAGTCAGTTCGGAGACCTGGACATTTGACCTGCCTCTCGTAATCGAAACCTACGATTCAATCCAATTCACTCCGGCTTCCGGTGGCACCCAGACAGAGGTAACCGCCGATGCCCTGCATGAGATAACACTGCAAATCGCCAACCAGGGGAACCGCGAGTTGCTGCTCACACCGATTGACCGAGCGCTTCCCGGGGGATGGACAATTTCGGGTGGCTTGCACAATGTGACAGTACCCCGGGGCTCTTCCACTGAGTGGTCCTTCTCGATTCAGGGCAACGGATTGGCTGCAAGCGGTCTGGTGGAGGTAAGGCTCCTGACAGATGACGGGTTCTCAATCGATTGGAACACAACCCTCCAAGTCATCTCCAGCGCTGCTCCGACGATGTCCTTCAACGAGGTGGTCTTCATCAACGGCTCGTCAGTTGACAGCGCTGACACTCCACTGGGATTAGGAGCGCACCCAGTGGGGGAACCGGGCTTCGACATGGCTTGGAAGGTTTCCAATGAAGGCACGTCGAGCTGGCAGCCAAGCGCCACCATGGAGCTACCTAGCGAAGATTGGTCCTCTACCTGCTCGGTCAGCCCATCGAAGGTCCCCCCCGGACAAACATCCACTGTGTGGTGTACCATAATCATCCCAGTCTACGAGGAGGCGGGCTCCGAACCAGAGATCACCCTCGTTCTATCGGATGGTGGAATCGAGTCAAGACACACCATCTCTCTCTTGATCGAAACCGTGAATGAGGTAATTTGGACTCTCAAGAACATGAATGAGGCCCACGAGGGTTACTCTACTACTCTTTACTTCGAACTGCAGAACACCGGCAACTCAGTGATCTCAAATCGAATCGTCACCGGAGGGCCCGCTGGTTGGGACGTCAGGATTCTAGATGGAATTCTAGTCACATTGCAGCCCGGAGAGACGAGATCGGTGCAGATTTCCTTCATCCCAAATTCTGGGTCCGATGGGGAAGTGGTGCTGATGCTCGCAGATGCCGAGCACGTATCGGGCCATAGCATCAGCCTGCAGATTGACGTGAAACCCGATGACTCCGATGACGGGACTCCGACATGGGTATTCGTACTCGCAACGCTCCTCACTGTAACCCTCGCCGGTGCTGCAGCCCTATACCAGAGGGCTGGTGGCGACCTCAAAGCCCTATTCAATCGGAAGCAATCAGTCTGGGAGCAGCCGGAGTCGCGTGCTCATGACGCTCACGCCTTGGACGAGGAGGAGTTGTGGGATTCCGAGCCGGAAGTCGAGCCAGAGCCAGAGGTCGAGCAGAGCGAACCGAACTTGGAGCGCTTCTCGGAGTATCCCGGCTGGCTGTGGGACCCGGATAGGCAGGAGTGGGTACCGGATCCCGATTACCAAGCAGAGTGAGCCGATTTGGCCAACGACCTTGCAGCACTCCTATCAGAACCGTGACAATTGGCGCACGCAGTGCCCGAAGTCCTTAGAGGGGCGATTGAGTCGGTGATTCGATGAGAAGGCCCGATTCAGCGACCATATTCACCGCCCTCCTGCTCGTTTCACTGCTTTCTCCGACGGTGCTAGCTGCGGCTTCTCTGGCCATGACCGCGGACTCGTTGGCCAAGGAGGCCACCACGGACGACCCGGCTGAGTATACAATCACGGTCATCAATGACGGTGACGAGGATCTTACGGTTTCGCTCAGCACTTCGCAGGATTCGGACTGCAACGGATTCACCTCAAGCATCGACACGGTCCCCTTCTCTCTGAATGAAGGTGATTCGGAGGACAAGACGCTCACAGTGAGCGTTAATGACCAGGCCTCAGGCGAGTGCGAGACCACCGTCACCGCTACGGGAACCCATCTCGGCGGTCAGGCGACCGAGGATATCAAGGTGACAACGTCGGCCGAAGGCGGTGGACAATACTCCGTCACACTCACCTATTCTAATCCTGGAAATGGAATCATCAACTACGATGGAGAGGAGGATAACGCCGAGTGGATCGTAGACGTCGAGAATAGTGGTGAGCAGGATAATCAGAACATTCAGCTCAGCATGACATCATCCAGCGACTGTGATTCAGACGGCCTCGATGCCACAGTGGACCCACAGACCATGAACCTCAACTCGGGCGATTCTGAGGAGGCCACCGTGACGGTGAATCTGCCTGATGGGAGCTCCACTGAATCAGGTGACCACTGCTTCACCCTAGAGGCGACCGTGACCAGTGACCCAAATACGCTTGACCAAGCAAATGACAGCCTCCCCCTAACCCTGAAGATTCCTGAGGTGAAGACCTGCGACCCATCCCTACAACTCTCCTCTCATACGTTGGACCCCGGGGAATCTGCAAGCAACTCCTTCTCTTTGGTGAATACTGGCAACACTGCGTGGACAGTCAGCGCCTACGCGATGGCCGAGGGATACGACATCAGCGATTGGGTGGAATTCGACACTCCTACCAGCAGGCTTCTATCCGAGCCTGGAGGATCTCAGGATTCGACCACTTTCGACTTTGTCATAACTCCTGACGACTCCGTCGAGCCCGGCTCGATAGACGTCTACATCCAAGGGCGCGCCGGCAGCAACGTCGGGTGCGAATCCCTACTTAGAGTGAATCTCGGTCAGGTCCGAGATGCCTCGCTCTCCCTCACCCAACCGACGTTGAGCAACGTCCAGCCTAGCGCAACGGAGTCGACCTCGATCCAAATCGCTAATACCGGGAACGGCCAGGACACTTTCGCGTTGGGTGTCAAGGATCTCCTTCCGGGTTGGATAGTTGAACTGTCACAGACCACCATCACCGTGGATGGCAAGCACTGCACGACTTCGTCAAACTGCGATAGGGAATACGTGCATGCGCAGATAACGGTCCCAGCGAGGGCGAAGGCCGGTGTAGAGTACTCGATAACATTCACATCGAGCTCATCCGGAGTCACCCATGACGAGGTCTCCGTCATTGTTACGGTCGCCCCGGTCCACAGTGGCAGAATGTCCCTCGCATCGGATTCTCAGACTGGCAGGTTCACGCAATGGGTCGCCTATCCCATCGACTTGACCAATACTGGAAACATTCAGGACTCGTTCGGCCTGAGTTCCTGCGACCCGGATATCAATGACACCTGCGAGCAGACCAAGTGGGCGTCCCGGTTCAAGGACTCAGAGGGCAACAATGTCACTCTGGTAACCATTGATTCAGATCAGACCGAACGCATCTATCTGGAAGTCCTAGTCTCGGACAATATCGATAACAAGTCGGAGAAGTTCGAAGTCAGAATAGGCATCGTCGGAACAGAGGTTCTGTTGACCGACGAGGTGACGACGATTGTCTCCATCTACAACTACAGTATGGCCGTGGCTTTCGAGAGTCCAGGTGATGATCCAAAATTGATGAACTTGGCCTTACCACCGGGTGGCACCTCATCGCTGTCCTTCTGGATTTCCAACACCGGTGATGGCGGTGCTGACGAAGTCGTTGTCTCAATTACGGGAATGGACTCTTCTGTTCTTCGATCTATCAGAGTAGACGGCTCCCAAGTCGAAGGAGACATCAGGGTTCCCGCGGATGACCGGGTTCTAGTCGAGATACAACTTGAAGTCCTTGAGGGGATAGAGAGCGGAACCTCGGGGGTATTGAGGATAGGAGTCACTTCAAAGAAGAATACAGCTCAAACCCCCTCTTTCGTCGATATTGCAGTGGACATCAGGACCATTCACGACCTTCGCTTCACACTGGAGACATCGGATGAGAAGGAGACCCGATATCCAGAGCATTCTGAGTTCATCCTATATGTATCAAATCACGGCAATATGGTGGAGGACGTCGAAGTCCTATCCAGCGATTCGCTCAGGGGGTGGACAGTCGATGTGATCAACGACGAGTTCGAATTGGACCCGGGTGAGACTCGCGAGGTCAAGGTCAGGGTGACGCCTCCGAGCGAGATGATCGACGACGATGAGTACACTTTCACAATCACGGTGCAGCCGAAGGACCTTCCTGTCGCGGGACAACCCGTGGACCTGACGGTTACATCCACTTTGGGAATAGGGGAAATCTCGGATGAGATGCAGGATTTCATAGCCATTGCAGTAATTTTGGTGGGCTCGCTCCTTGTCCTCTACCTATTCGTCCGCTCGCGTTCCGAGGATCGTCTATTGGTCGAGTCTCTCAACGATGAGAATGATGATGAGCAGCGCCCTTGACCCTTCTTCGGATACGCTTATGTCCGAATTTTTGGTCGCCGTCCATGTCGGTCCCTACGGGACCGAGGGTGTTCGTCTTGACCTCCGTAACAGAAATGTACCTTCCCGTGGCCGTCATGGCCCTTGTTGGAATCGGTTTCCCAGTGTTCAGTTTCTTTGCGACACGTTTTCTGAGACCGACTAAGAAGGGGTCCGACAGCTCAAAGATGAGATCGATCCTGCTACCTGGATACGAGACCGATCACAGCCTATACCTGCGTCGCGAAAGCACTTACGAGTGCGGCTCAGATCCGGTCGGCGATGCCGACATCAACTTTCACTTCCAGTACTACTGGTACGCAATCGTTTTCCTCGTCTTCGACATCGCGGTCATGTTCCTGGCCTTCGGTGGCGTAATGGCAATCCAGAAGGGCGGCGCGGTCGACGACAGCGAAGTCTTCAGCGCCATGCTGACGATGACCATATTCATCCTCCTGACGGGGCTGGGCGTCTGGCACGTCTTCCGCAAGCGAGGCAGGATTTACATCTGAGGTGATGTGATGGCTGACGATGGGCAGAACTACTCGGTATTCAACAGCAGGATGCTGGTCGACACCGTGGGAGACATCACGGACGAAGCGATGAAGGCAAGCCGAATCAAGGATGTAATAGGAGTCCTCGCTGGAAGGGTGTTCAACTGGAGTCAAAGGAAATCCCTCTTCCCCCTTCATTTGGGAATCAAATGCTGTGCCCTTGAGATGGCTGCAGCGGGTGCAAGCAGGTTCGATGCAGAGCGCTTCGGGGTCTTCTTCCGCTCCAGCCCCCGCCAGTGCGACGTCCTTCTGGTAAACGGGCCGATTAGCAAGAAGTTCGCTGATCCAATAATCAGGCTGTGGGAGCAGATGCCCGAGCCCAAGTGGTGCATAGCCATGGGAGAGTGCGCAATCTCTGGCGGCCCGTACTTCCAGTCCTACAACATCCTCGAGGGCGTGGATACCGTGATTCCCGTAGATGTCTACATCCCAGGATGCCCGCCACGCCCGGAGGCCCTGATCGACGGCTTCGATATGCTCCGGCAGAAGATCATCCGCATTGGAGCCCTCCCCCATGACGGTAGGCCAGCCTCCCAGAAGCCGATCATCATCGGAGACGACTAGGAGGGACAAGCGTGGGAAATATCGTTTCTTCAGCGACTCAGAGGTCGGCTGCACAGAGCCTAGCCGCGGCCGTTTCCGAATTGGAGGGCATCACAGCCGAGGTCGTGGAGAGAAGCAGCGGTACTAGCCCGCGGAACGTAGTCTCGGTGAATTGCGCCCCCGAGCGGTGGCGTGACTTGGCCGAGAATCTCAGAAACACCCACGGAGTGGACTATTGCTCAATGATCACCGGCATCCACTGGCCGGAGGGTGGCCCTGAGAAGAACTGGGAGGTCATCTACCACTTCCTGCGAATGGCAGTGTCCGACCCCCCCGTTATCGGTGGCATGGTCGAGCCCATAATCACAGACCCCACGAAGGTCGAGGGCATCAGGGTGCCTTTGGAGATCGAGGTGAGCATCGAGCTGCCTGAGACCAGAGAGCCTTCCGTGGCATCGGTCCAGGATATCTGGGTCGGCGCGGATTGGAATGAGAAGGAAACTTGGGACTTGGTCGGTATCGATTTCGAGGGGCACGTCGGAATGCGCAGGGTTCTGCAACCCCACGAGACCCCGACCGGTTTCCACCCACTCCAGAAGCAACACAAACTGCGTTACCACGACTTCGAGGAGATGTACGACGATGCACAGGGCTTCCTGCGCAAGCCGTCCGATGCGGGCAAGATCAAGTGAGGAGGAATTGGATTGGCGGAGATGTGGATTTCAATGGGCCCCCAGCACCCCATGACGCACGGCCTGTGGACTCTCAAGGTCAAGGTCGATGGAGAGACCGTAATCGACACTGAGCCAGACCTCGGCTACATCCACCGTGGCGTCGAGAAGATATGCGAGGCGCGCGATTTCACCCAGATCACCACCTACTGCGATCGACTGTGCTACGCCAGCGCAAATACTTGGTCACACTCCTACATTTACGCCGTAGAGGACCTTCTGGAAGTCGAAGTTCCCGAGCGCGCCGAATACATCCGACTTATCGCGGTGGAACTACAGAGGATAGCATCCCACCTGATGTGGTTGGGCGCCTACGGCCCCGACACTGGAAATCTATCCATCATGGTGTGGTGCCTGCGCGAGCGGGAGATGATGATGGACCTGCTCCAAGAATTGGGCGGCTCTAGGATGCACTACAACTTCCCTAGGGTTGGGGGCGTCAAGCGCGATCTTCCTCATGGCTTCGCTCAACGGGCCAGAGCTAAGGTCAGCCTCTTCCTCAATAGGATTCAGGAGTACGAGGCCCTGTTCGACGAGAGCACCATCTTCCTCATCAGGACCCAAGGGGTGGGATACGCAAAGCCCGAGGAAATGGTAAACCATGGCGTCTCCGGCCCTAATCTCCGCGCTGGAGGCGTGAACTACGATGTCCGTTGCGCGCATCCGTACTCGGTCTACAGCGAGCTTGACTGGGAGCCGCCAGTCGAGCGACCGTCGATCAAGGGGGCCGATTGTTACGACAGGTATCGGATCAGGGTCGAGGAGATGCGCATCAGCGCCCTAATGGTTCTCGAGGCCCTAGAGAAGATTCCTCGTGGTGCCGACACCTACCACGAGCCCGGCGACCCCGCAATCCTAGCTAAGGCACCCATCAGAGCCCCTGAGGGAGCCTCCGGATACCACCACTTCGAGGACAGTCGCGGCGAGTCTATGTTTTACCTTGCAGGAGGCGGCGAGGCTCGGGGCAAACATCCGTACCGCGTTTCAATTCGTTCGCCGATGTTCCTAACCATACCATATGCATCAAAATGCATGATCGGCTACAAGGTTGCAGACATCCCGGCTATTATGGGCTCATTCGACCCATGCATCGGAGAGACAGACAGGTGAGATGATGCCGAGCAGTGACTGGCTAGATCTCAGGGGAGGGGTGGAGAAGCTTGTTGGTTGGTCGATGGATGGATTGCACGATGTTCTGCCGTCCGGAGACGTCGATTTGCAGATGACCGTCTCACTCCCCAGAGGAATATGGCCGAATGACATCGCCATCGGTCCGATCCTCAATCTCCAAGAGGAGTTTGCAGCCATGCAGCCCGGATTGGAGGCCTTCTTCAACGCCTCAATCGTGTGTACGATAGTCTTCACAACCGTCATGATCACCATGCTGCCGATCCCCTACATCGAGCGGAAGTTCATCGGACGCCTGATGGACAGGCTCGGCGCCACGACCACCCTTCGCAGCCTCTGGGTCGGTGAGAGTGGCGTCACCGCCGGTGAGTGGTGGAACCAACTTCCGTTCGGAATGGGCGTGCCCATAGGATGGGTCAACAGGTTCCTCAACTCCATTTGGGGCAATGACCACCCTCTGGAGACGGTCTCGAGAGTCAACAATCGGAGCTACCACGGCTACTGGTTCCTGCTCCCGGGATTCTTCCAGGCCTTCGCGGACTTCACGAAGTTTGCGGGCAAGGAGCACATCGTGCCGAAGAACGCCGACAAGGCCGTCTTCGAGGTAGCTCCCGTCATCATCATCTCCACAACAGTACTGGTTTTCGCCTTCATTCCCTTCGGGCCCCACTTCTACATCGCCAGCCCCGAGCTCTCGACAATCTTCATGATGGCCGTCTTCGGGATTGCTCCGCTTGGGGTCTTCTTCGCCGGCTGGTCATCCAACAACAAGTACACCCTCATCGGAGGCATGCGCTCCGCGGCCCAACTCACTGCCTATGAGATTCCCCTGCTGATCACCGTGCTCGGTGTCTGCGTTCTCAGCGGTTCTTTCAACATCGTCGAGATTGTGGATTTCCAGATCAGCGAGGGCGACATTTGGAACGTGTTCATGATGCCCCTGGGCGCTGCCCTCTTCCTGATCACCATGATTGCTGAGGTCGAGCGAATCCCATTCGACATGCCCGAGGCTGAGGCTGAGCTAGTCGAGGGATGGTGGACCGAATACGGCGGCCTGAGGTGGGGCTTCATGTTCATGGCCGAGTACATGCGATCGTTCGCAGCCTGCCTCCTGTTCACGCTGTTCTTCCTAGGGGGCTGGGAGGCGCCCTTCCAGGGGACTCTGGAGTGGCTGCCCGTGGTTGGCGGAATCTTTGGGCTCCTGTTCTCGATAGTGCCCGGAATAGCATGGGTGCTTGGCAAGTCCTGGATGCTATTCGCCGTCTTCGTCTGGATTCGAGCCTCCCTCCACAGGGTTCGCACAGACCAGATCCTCGAGTTCGGATGGCGGTGGCTGCTCCCCCTCTCGATCCTCAATCTGGCCATCGCGATCTTCCTCAGGGTACAGGTCTGGGATGACGGTTGGGGAATCATCGCCCCAGTTGCCATGGTCCTGCTCGGAGTACTGGGTTTCGTCGTTCTGGTGGTCGACGAGGACAAAGAGGCCATCGACAGCATGCGTCGGCCATACAGCACCTATGCCGTAGTAAAGGCCTCGCCCGGGAGCCACAGGGACTCGGAGGTGAGGTCATGAGCTACCACCCCCACGGAACCCCAAGCTTTCGGAACCTCATTGTTCGACCCATGTGGATCACCATGAAGACCGCCCTGCGCACGGTGCCCTTCCTCGGAAAACTCAGGTTCCTGAAGAACGACTACCACGGCCAAGCAGCGGACATGGTCGACAATAGGACAAGGACTCGAGTGGGCAAGGATCACCCTAGCGCAAGTCAGAGATTCTCCGCCGACCGCGAGACGAGCCAGCTGATGCCATTCGTCGAGAGGCCCGTAACGGTGATGTACCCATACGAGAGACTCGAGGACCTCGAGCCCTGGCTATTTGTGCCCGGCAACTACAACGGCAGGATAGGGATCATCTGGGAGACCTGCACGGCGTGCAAGGCATGCGTGCGGGTATGCCCCAACGACTGCTTGCACATGACCTCCGAGACGAGAGTCAACGTCCTCGACACCGTGGACAGCGGTAACGAATTGCACGGCTACGGAAGCGAGGTTGAGGTCGGAGGACTTGCAGCCAAACCGAAAGAAGACTTCAACCAGATTGCCGAAGGATTCGACCTAGTCAATGACCATGGCGTCGCCCCGCAGCAGTACGACTTCGCCGAGGTCATCGACATCACGGGCGACATAGCCACCGTGCGTTGGTCGGACGGCTCCGGAAACGAGGATGTCGAGCTCAATTCTCTGAAACCAGCAGAGCAGGATATCGTCTCAGGCCGCATTGATTTGGGCAGGTGCATGTTCTGCGGCCTCTGCATGGAGGCATGCCCCTTCGAGTCCTTCTTCATGACCAACGAATATGACGGGATGTCCGGCTTCACGAGGGACGATCTCAGGATGGACGCTGACAGGACCAGGGTCCTGCCTGCGGTTCATCAGGAGAGGGTGGACATGGAGCTCGCCAAGCGCGCTGAGAAGGAGAAGAAGAAGAGAGCCCGAAAGGCGGCTAGAGCGGAGGCTTGATTCGATGGCTATCGATTTCGAGGCACTGGTCTTCGTAATCGTCGCTGGCTCTGCGATACTGGGGGCGATCGGCTGCGTGTTCGCGAATAGGGTCGCTCACTCGCTTCTGTGGCTGATGCTGACCTTCACTGCCGTGGCTGCAGTATTCCTGATGGCCAATGCCGAGATGCTGGCAGCCGTTCAGATTCTTGTTTATCTGGGGTCAGTGATGATTGTTGTCCAGTTCGGCGTCATGCTCACCCGCAGAAGAATACAGGATGTTGAATTCTGATGAGGGCGATTTCGGGGATGGCCGGGATAGGCGTGTTCGCCTTCATCCTGATTCTGCTTAGGGAGGTGATGGAGCACCCCATTTGGAACGAGGCCGGAGAGGCGCCGACAACCCTAGAGTTCGCTAACGCCCTCTTCAACGACTGGGCCGTCGCCATCGTGGTTCTCGGCGGGCTACTCGCCATGGCCATGATCGGGGCTTCCTATCTCGTGCGCGACGAGCGCCTTGTCAACCTTCTATGGGACATGGGGGGCGAGGAGGAATGATCGATCCCAGTTGGATTGCGGGTCTGGGCGTCATACTGTTCGGCATCGGCCTTCTCGGGACCTTCTACCACAAGAACGCGATCGTGGTGCTAATGTGCATTGAGCTGATGCTCAACGCAGCCAACCTGAACTTCGTGGCCGCCGCCGCTCACTACGGTGACGTAAACGGCTGGGTCTTCACAGCCATCGCCATCGCCATCGCCGCAGCAGAGGTGGCCATCGGGCTAGCCATCCTGCTATCGATGTACAGCACCCAGGAGACGATATTCCTCGATGAACGCGCGAGCAAACTGAGGAACTAGGTGATTAGATGGCGAGGCCTGGAAACGAGTACAACCTCCTGCTGCCACTCGCCCCAGTTCTCCTTGTCGTGCCAGCCCTCTACCTGTTGGGCATGGAGTCATTCGAAGCGGCATTCCTTATCGTGCTCGCTCCTTTCGTCGCATTCCCTGCCATCCTTATCATCGGACAGGCCTACAACGGCAACGAGACTTGGAAGAACAAGCTGAAGGAAGGAGGCATCATCGGGCTCGGTGCCCTGCTGATATCCCTCACCGTGGCTCTCTGGATAATGTTCGATTACCTGACCGAGGCCGCGCGCTTCCAGAACGACAGCGTTGCGACCTGGTTCGATTGGATTTCCTTTGAGGTCATTCAGTCGGACTACACCATGACCGAGACGAGGGTGCTTGGGATGGGCGTGTGGATCGACTCAGTCACCCTGATGCTGCTGTTCGTGGCCACCTTCCTGTGCTTCCTGATATGCTGGTTCAGCCTGGGCTACATGAACACCGACCAGATCAACGAGAACCGAAACCACCGATTCTACGGCGAGTTCGTCCTGTTCGCCCTGGGTATGTTCGGGATGGTGCTCGCTGACAACTTCCTGTGGCTATTCGTCTTCTGGGAGATCATGGGGCTGTGCTCATACCTGCTAATCGGATTCTACTTCTGGAAGCCGAAGGCAGCCTACGCGGCGAAGAAGGCGTTCCTGACCACTCGTGTTGGCGATGTTTTCCTGATGGTCGGGCTGCTGATCCTATACGACATCTACGGCTCCTTGGAGTTCGCTATCGTCTTCGACGACCCTTCCACCGGCGTGGGTGGGGTGGCTGTGGACTCAGACCGGCTCTTCTGGGCACTGCTGTTGCTGTTCGTCGGTGCTGTGGGCAAGTCAGCGCAGTTCCCTCTTCACGTATGGCTGCCCGACGCCATGGAGGGTCCCACCCCGGTGTCCGCCCTCATTCACGCAGCCACGATGGTGAACGCGGGCCTCTACCTCGTCGCCCGGATGGTGCCATTCGTCGACGTGAGTCACCACGGCGTCGCCGGCCTCGAGGACCTCGGGCTGATCGTGGCTTACATCGGGGGCATCACCGCCTTCATGGCCGCCTCGATTGCATTCGTCCAGAACGACATCAAGAAGGTCCTGGCCTACTCCACGATGAGCCAGTTGGCGTACATCTTCACCGGGCTCGGATCAGCGCTCTGGTTCTACAGCCACGGTGACCACCACGCAGCCGCTTTCGTGTTCGGGGCTTCGATGTTTCACTTGTTCAACCACGCCATGGCCAAGGGCATGCTGTTCATGGCTAGCGGGTCTGTCATCCACGAGATCCACCACTCACACGAAAACCTCCATCATGGGGATCACGAACACGGAGACTTCGATCCGCAGGACATGCGCAATATGGGTGGGCTGGCATCAAGGATGCCAGTCACGGCTACAGCGATGATGGTCGGGTCGATGTCGATTATCGGCATCCCGCTGATTGGGGGGTTCTGGTCGAAGGAAGGCATCATCGCCGAGACGTGGAAGGCCTGCCTGGAGGCCGAGCCGCTGATGTTCGGCCCGGCCATCCTGATTCTTCTCACCGCTGGAATGACGGGATTCTACATGTCCCGCATGTGGTTCATGACCTTCGCAGGCGAGCCCAAGCACGAGGTCGCCGAGCATGTCCACGAAACCACCCCCTGGATCAAGGAGCCGCTTGTCATCCTGTCAATCATAAGCGCTCTGGGCGGCTTCGCGCTCGCGCTTCTGGGGGTGATTGACTACCTCTCGGCAGAATCTAGCCACCTCTCCATCCATGGGGGACTCGGCAGCGCTGTAATCCATGAGCTCGATCACGCCTTCCTACCCGATGATGCGAACCTGAGACTAGTGGGGTGGACGACCATCTTTCTCTCTCTGGTAATCGGGCCCATCTACGCAGCAAGGGTCCATGGTGGCAGGCTCGCTGAGGGCGAGAAGGCCAACCCCATGGTCGCCTGGCTGGTCCTCCTATCCGACGGATTCGGCTCCCAGGACGTGACCGAGATAGCGGACTCCAGCCTCGCCGAGGCGCTTCAGAGGCGCCTTTACTTCGACGAACTGTACGAGCGGGCTCTCGCCAAAACCGCAATCCCCCTCGCCGCCTTCGCCGCCTGGTTCGACAAGAGCGTCATCGACGGGCTGGTGAAGCAGGTTGAGTCGAGCTCGGTGCTCGGGTCGATACAAGTCCGGAGGATGACCACAGGCAGGGCCCGCGACTACATCCTGATGACCGCGGTCGGCGCCCTCTCTATCTTCGCACTGGCATGGGGGGTGAGTGGTTGATACTGACCATTCTCGCGCTGAGCCCGATTGCGGTCGGGCTGCTCCTGCTACTGCTCCCCCTGGCCCTCCCCAGCCGGGCAGCCGAGAGCGTAAAGCGGGTCAGCCGAAACGTAAGCCTGGGCGTGGCCCTCGCTCTATTCGCCATATCCACATGGGCGGCTATGTCCTCAATCAGCGAAATCAGCTGGATGGACATACGACTGGGCGACTATCATCTCGAGAACACACCCGTGGATCTCATTCCCTACATCGGGGTGTCATGGCACGTCGGTGCAGATGCACTCTCGTTCCCGATGATCTGGCTGACTTCGATGCTCATACCGGTGTCCATGCTAGTCGAGTGGGACTCGAAGAACGGGCACCACTTCTTCCCTCTCCTGCTGGTCATGGAGGGTGCCCTTCTAGGGGTCTTCGTTGCTCTTGACCTATTCGTATTCTACGTGTTCTGGGAGTTGACCCTGATACCGATGTTCTTCCTCATTCTGATGTGGGGGGGAGAGGACCGCCGCTATGCTGCGATGAAGTTCTTCATCTACACCTTCGCGGCCAGCGTTGTCATGCTGATTGGCATACTGGTGATGTACTTCCACACCACCGCCTCGACCGACACCGGCCACACCTTCGATCTCCTGGCCATGCTGGCCAATGACAACCTGATACCATCCGAGGGCCTCAGGCACCTCGTCTGGCTCCTCCTCCTGATTGGGTTCGCAACCAAGATGCCCAGCGTGCCCGTCCACACTTGGCTTCCAGACGCCCACGTTCAGGCTCCGACGGCGGGATCCATGGTACTGGCAGGGGTGATGCTGAAGATGGGGGCCTACGGCTTCCTGAGGGTCGCGGTCACCGCGTTCCCAGGCTCTACTGTGCTGTTCACCCCGCTTCTGATAGTGCTCGGTATGACTAGCCTAGTATACGGCGCATGGGTATGCATGGGGCAAACCAACCTAAAGCGCATGGTCGCATACTCGTCGGTCTCCCACATGGGCCTGATATTCCTTGGAATTGCCACTATGCAGCCACTCGGCATCGCCGGGGCCCTATTCATGATGTTCGCGCACGGAATCATCAGCCCTCTCCTTTTCGCAGTGGCTGGCGCCTTCAAGCACCACTATCACACCCTCGAGATCGGGTCCATGCGGGGCATGGCCCATCACAGCCCGTGGCTGTCTGGGCACATGATGCTTGGATGGATGGCTAGCCTCGGCCTGCCCCTGCTCGCTGGCTTCGTGGCCGAGGTGGCCGTTTTGATAGCCTTCTGGATGACCTTCGGATGGCTGGTCCTTCTGCCTGCTCTGACGCTCATCATAACGGCTGCCTACTACCTGAACTCGATGCAGAGGACAATCTTCGAGTCCGATGACCCGCACCGGGGAACTCTCCCCGAGACTCTCCACGGCGAGAGCCCACGTGACATCACATGGCACGAGAACGCCGGCATGTTCGTGCTGGCGGCCTTCACTGTCCTGTTCGGTATACTGCCTTTCATCTTCTGGGACATGATGTCCTACTGGAGCGGTGAGGTTGTCACTGAGTTGCTCGCCGAGGCCATGAGATCCAAGGGGGTGCTGCCCTGAGTTCGGAATTGGATGGATTGGCCTACGACCTAGTGCTGCCCGAGATAATCATGCTGGCCGGCCTGCTGGCCATGATCCTAGTCCCGAACTTAGGTGACGCCAGGATGAGGCTGCCCCTCACGAGCGTTCGCATCCCCATCCTCTTGGGGGGAAACAGGTTCGACCTCACCCGGGACCCTCGAATCCCGAACGCGATAGCCCTGGCCTCCTTGGCTTCCTCAGTGGGTCTGTCTGCCTACATGCTCAACGGAGAGAAGTCCGGTGACTTCGGCAACGTGCTGCATGTCGATCGCTTCAGCAGCCTCCTCACCGTCATCTTCACCTCGGCACTGCTACTGGTCGCCGTAGCGACCACCCACAGGCTGCCCACCGATCCGAATGCGAGAGCTCCAAATAGACGAGACAGCCTCGGGTCCGAGACGAGTAAAGTCAGCGCTCTTTATGACAATAGAAGACAGGTTGACTTCCACATCCTGCTACTGATAGCCGGATTGGGAATGTCATTGATGGCGAAGTCAACTCACCTCTTCATGCTCTTCTTGTGCATGGAGCTTGCGTCCCTCTCGTCCTACGTCCTAGTCGGATTCCACAAGGAGCATGACGTGGGAGGCGAGGCGGGAGCCAAGTACTTCATCGTCGGTTCTGTGGCTTCAGCCGCTGGAATCTATGGAATGTCCTTGCTCTACCTGTGGAACGGCGATCTGAGCATAGCGGGTTTGTCTTCATCCTGGGACGCTATGGAAACGCTCGACCCGTTCGCCGTGATCGGCATAGGCCTAATGCTAGTGGCATTCGGATTTAAGGTCGGGGCAGCGCCCTTCCATCTCGCCATACCAGATGCCTACTCAGGGGCCTCGTCTCCGGTTGCGGGCTTGCTGGCAACAGCCTCGAAGGCCATGGGTTTCGCCGCTCTTATGAGGTTGCTAATCATCGTCGCGATGCCCTCGACTGGAGAGGGTTTCTGGATGGCTATCATCGCCGCAATCGCCGTTATAACCATGACATGGGGCAATTTGGCAGCGCTATCCAGTGATAACCCGAAGCGCATGCTCGCGTATTCGAGCGTGGCCCACGCAGGGTACATGCTGGCTGCACTGGCAGTCATCGGAACCGGTCTGGGTGACTCCGATGCCAACGCACTGGTGGTCACGGCAGTGCTGTTCCACCTAGCCATACTCGTTCTGTTCAAACTCGGCTCATTCCTCGTCCTCTCGGTCATCGAGACCGAGGGAGGCAGCCACCGCCTCGAGGGCCTTCACGGAATGGCCCGCCGCGACCCCATCATCGCGGCCTCCATGTTCGTTTTCATGCTCTCCCTAGCGGGGGTCCCGCCGTTCTCTGGCTTCCTATCGAAGCTGCTCATGATCAATGGGATTATCGACATAACCGCGGGCACCGGGAGCCCCACTAGCACCGCTGTGCTGTCTTGGGCCACGAGCGTCAACCCCGCCTTCTGGCTGGCCGCTGCAATCGCAGCAAATAGCGCACTATCCCTGTTCTACTACCTCAGGATAGGGCTGGTCATGTTCTTTGAGGTGCCCGATGACGCCACTCCGATCGAGGGTGCCATTCCTCTAAGGGTGGCCATCGCAATCTGCGCGGCCCTGACAATCCTGCTTGGGATAGGATCGCTCAGCGAGGCTGCTCTTGATACGGTAAGCGGCGCCGCAGATGCCTTCCTCGGCCCTTGAATGACAGGCTCAACTTCACATAGGGGCCGCTTGACCCATCCCCATGGCCCGTAGGGAGGAAACCGTCGATACTGAGTTGCTCGCGCAACTAGAGTCGAGCGGTGACCGCATTCGCGTACCCCTCCCGAAGCGCAAGGTCAACGAGATGTTCGCGATTGCCGACCAGATTCTGGGCGGACGCCGAGTGAGATCAATCTGCGAGGATGGCGAGACCCGACTCGCGAGGATACCCGGGAAGATGCGACGCCGGCAGTGGGTCCGCGAAGGAGACCTAATCGTCATCCAGCCGTGGGAGTTCCAAGATGAGAAGGCGAATGTGTGCATGCGCTACACAAAGACCCAATCCCTGTATCTCTCGCGAAAGGGGGCCCTTCCCGAGATAGTTGACCTGTTCGGCATGACTAGGGAGGACGAGGTAGCCCAGTTCGATGAGGAACCCCCGTCTCTCGAGCCCGAGATTGAGGGAGACGAGGACGAACCCACCGAAGAGGTCGAACAGCCAATCAAGGACGATGGTGACGAGGACGATATCGACTCGTTCTTCGGGTGAGTGAATGCCTCGCGAAGGGGATTGGGACGAGGAGCCCGACATCGACAGCCTGCTCAGGGCCGAGAAGAAGCACGAATGGATCTCCGAGCCTAGGTTCAAGCGGATGTTCAACGACATCGAGGACGCCCTCCAAGGAGTCATGGGCAAGGGTAAGTACGATTGGGTGGACAGGAGGGTTTTCGATCAGGTTTTCGACCGTTCGACGCTGCTAGCACTGCACAAGCTGATGCAGCAGGGCAACATCGAGACCATCGACTACCCCATTGCGCGGGGCAAAGAAGCCCATGTCTTCCGGGCAACCTCCAAACAGGGCCCTCTCGCAGTCAAGATTTTCCACACTACCAATGCGGTATTCAAGGGACTGGCCAAATACATAGACGGCGACCCCAGGTTCTCGGGACTCTCTCGGCGCCACCGGGAGCTCGTCAACATCTGGGTCCGAAAGGAGTCCAGGAACCTCAAGAGGATGAGGAAGCACGGCCTCAGAGTTCCGGAGCCGAAGTCCAACCTGAAGAATGTCCTCATAATGGAGTTCATCGGAACCGACGAGGCGGCGAGTCCCAGGCTGAAGGACATCAAGCTCGAGGACCCCATGGGGGTGTTCGAGGATCTGCTGGAGATGGCTGCGTTACTCTGGCAGACCTGCGACCTCGTGCATGCTGACTTCAGCGAGTACAACGTCCTCTGGCACGATGGCCAGCCATGGATAATCGACGTCGGCCAAGCCGTCACCACCAGGCACCCGAGCGCCAAGGAGTTCCTAGTCAGAGACGTTACCCGCCTGACCGATTGGATTGGCAGGCAGGGACACGAGATCTCGATTGCCGAGAGCCTCGTCAGGGTTCTGGACGACCCGGTTCCGAAACTCGCCCCCCTCCCTAGCGGGGATTAAAGCAGGGCGGCGGGTCGGGCGCTGTCGTGGAGCATCTCTGCCGAGTGCCCAAGGATAGAATCGCGGTTCTGATCGGCAAGGGCGGCCAGACCCGCAAAATGATTGAGCAGGCGTGCGGAGGCGAGATTAGCGTGAACTCCCATACGGGGGACGTCTCCATACAGTGGTCCGAGGACACTGACCCCATCAAGAGGATGAAAATGCCAGACGTAGTCACCGCGATAGGCAGGGGCCTTGCACCTAAGCGTGCCATACAGCTCATCGAGGACGAAATGTTCCTGCGAATCTACGATATCCGGGAATGGGTCGGGCGCCAGCCGAACCAGACGCGCCGTATGAGGAGCAGGTTGATTGGCACCAACGGCCGAATTCGCAGCCTCATCGAGGAGATGTCGAACTGCGAGATTGCGATATACGGTTCCACGGTGGTCGTGATAGGAGACAGAGACGGCTTGGCTCTCTCCGCCACTGCCATTGAGGGCATCCTCGGGGGCTCCGAGCACAGCACGGTGCTCTTCGGTTTGGAGCAGGACAGGAAGAGGCAGAGGCTCCGCTTCAAGACCCTGGAAACATTCGAGGAGCGCGAGGTAGCCGACTCGGACTCGTTCGACATAATGGTGCCAGGATTCACCGAAGCACGCAGGAGGAGGGCAGAGTCGGAGCCCCTTGGGCTCGAGGACGACGAGAGCGTGACTTTCGGAGAGGAGTGACGAAACCGTCACGCATAAGCGGGACATGCCTCTCGTTGCATCGTGCTCAACCGGCTGTCAACGTGGTGGAGCGACCCCTCGCCCAGCTTTGACGAGATGTATGCCTGGGAGAGATGGGCCATCAACGCCCTCTGCTTAACCCTCCTCCTCATCTTCACTGGGTTCGGGCTCGTGTGGGCAGGCATCGAAAACCCACTTTCCGAAGCCCTGTTCGAGTTCTTCATCGATCCAATAAGGGGGGAGTCAGTAGGCGACTCCGGGTACAACACTGTCAATACGATGACCTACGCGCTGGTTCTGGGACTATTTGTTGTGGCTTTCTCAGCGTGGCTGAGGAACCTCCACATCGACCCCAGCGACGCTAGCGTGCTAGCGCTTCTACCGTTCATCACATGGGCGGCATTCGGTGAGGTCGTCGAGGACGCCGAGATGTTCGGCCCCGGCCTCGCTCCGTACTTCGTAAGCCCTGGAATCCACTTCCAGGCCGCCTTCTGGGTCATACTTGCAGGAGCGGCAGGACTCTCGGTGGACCGAATCAAATTCTCCGAGGGGGACCAGCAAACCCACATAGAGGCACTCGCTTCAGTTCTAATCCTTACGCAGTTTATCATCTACGGCCCCTCCATATCCGAAAAGGTGGGCGATGATTTTGCCCTGTGGCCGATGCTGCTAGGTGCCGTTGTTGCCATAGCGTTCGCCTGCACCTCCAAAGCGTCCACGAGCGCGTTCTCGAATGTCCAGAGGATAGTCTACTTAGTGGGCATGGGTGGCTCTCTGGTCTTCCTCGGGGCCTTGGCCTCCCATGCGATGGACAGCCCGCCCCAAACGGACAGGCTCTGGCCCCTCGTGGTAGTAATCGGCATACCCATCCTCCTCTCATACTCGATGTACTCGTACGGTAGGGAGGCCGCGGAAGAGCTGGCCGGGCACGGACTGGTTGCCGGCATCCTGCCACCGGGGTGGACCGAAGACGACTACCAGGCGGCCGAGTCCCCCGAGAAGGACATGATCGAGAGCCTGAGGCTGAGGGCATCGATGGCACAGCCGCTGATTTTCCTTGCTGTTGCAGGCCAGTTAATGGATGGGTTGGCGACTTGGATTGGCATTGACTTCTTCGGCTATAGCGAGAAGCACGTATTTTCCGCTGGCATCATCGACTTGCTTGACACCGCGTTGACCTTCGCCATAGTAAAGCTCGGTCTCGGTGCGTTGGTCTGGTACTTCTTCGCCATAGCAAATTTCGAGCACCGACAGCAGCACCTGCGACTCCTAATCGGAATAGCCATGCTAGTCGTGGGCATGGCGCCAGGCCTCAGGGATGTCGGAAGACTTACTCTAGGTGTGTAAATTCGACATCTACGATGACGAGCCCATTCAATTGAAGGCTCGCGTGCTGTCTGAGGGGGCTGAGAGACGTGGATAGGCTGCCCACCAGAATCGACCGTGCCACAGATGAGTTCGAGGCTCGATGCGAGAGCAACCTCGCGCTTGCCGATGAGTTGAGGCAGAGGCTAGAGGCAGTTAGAAGGGGTGGCGAAGACCGGCACGTCGAGAGGCATAGGGAACGTGGCAAGCGCCTTCCCAGAGAGAGGATCACCGAGGTCTGCGATCCCGGTACGCCATTTCTGGAGATGTCATCTCTAGCTGCAGGCGGGCTCTATGACGGCAAGGCGCACTCCGCTGGAGTGGTCACTGGAATCGGGGTGGTGCATGGCAAGGAATGCATGTTCGTGGCCAACGACGCCACGGTCAAGGGCGGTTCGTACTACCCCATGACCGTCAAGAAACACGTCAGGGCTCAGGAGATAGCAGAGGAGAACAACCTGCCCTGCGTCTACCTCGTTGACTCCGGGGGGGCCTTCCTTTCCATGCAGGACGAGGTCTTCCCCGACAAGCTGCACTTCGGGCGAATATTCCGCAACCAGGCAATCCTGTCGAGCAAGGGAATCCCACAAGTTGCAGCCGTGCTTGGTTCCTGCACTGCCGGCGGCGCCTACATCCCGGCAATGTCGGATGAGTCGATAATCGTCAAGGGGAACGGTACGATTTTCCTAGCGGGGCCACCACTGGTCAAGGCGGCCACGGGGGAGGAGGTCAGCGCTCAGGACCTGGGGGGGGCGGATCTCCACACCTCAGAGTCAGGGGTCGCTGACCACTTTGCCGAAGACGAGGCAGAGGCGCTGAGAATGGTGCGAAACATCGTCGAGAACCTCAATGTCACGCCCAAGCACAGGCTCGATGTCGCCCAACCCGAGCAGCCTGCCCACGAAATCGAGGATCTCATGGGAATAATCCCGAGGGATAACAGGACGCCCTACGACGTGCGTGAGATAATCTCGAGGGTTGTCGATGGCTCACGCTTCCACGAGTTCAAGCAACGCTATGGGAATACATTGGTCTGCGGCTTCGCGAGGATTCACGGCTACCCTGTGGGCATCTTGGCAAACAATGGCATCCTGTTCTCGGAGTCCTCGTTGAAGGGCGCGCACTTCGTCGAGTTATGTGGCCAAAGGGGCGTCCCGCTGGTCTTCTTGCAGAACATTACTGGATTCATGGTCGGGAGGGACGCGGAGGCTGGCGGCATCGCCAAGGATGGCGCCAAGTTGGTGACCGCGGTATCGTGCGTCCCGGTGCCCAAGTTCACCGTCATCATCGGCGGCTCCCACGGCGCGGGCAACTACGGCATGTGCGGCAGAGCCTATGACCCCCGCTTCCTGTTCATGTGGCCCAACGCCAGAATCAGCGTCATGGGCGGCGAGCAAGCTGCGAGCGTCCTGTCCACGGTGGGCAAGTCCGACCCGGACCAGATCAGGGCCAAGTACGAGACCGAGAGCAATCCCTACTACTCCACAGCCCGCCTCTGGGACGACGGCGTTATCGATCCCAGGGACACTAGGGACGTGCTTGGACTATGTATCTCGGCCAGCCTCAACGCTTCAATGCCGGAAATGGGTTATGGCGTATTCAGGATGTGATGGTATGGGCATGAGCGACGACAGACCGGCAACCGAACTTTGCAGGCTCGACGTCGATGGGGCCGTAGCCCGCCTCACACTGACTCGCAGCGAGGTACACAACGCGCTGAACGTCCAACTTATCACAGAGATTACCGATGTGCTCGCTTGGACCGCGGAGCGCTCCGTGGGCTCAACAGCAGGACTGCTTGACTCGGACGATGCGAAGCACCTGCGTGTCCTGATCGTAGAATCCGATGGCAGGAACTTCTGCGCTGGCGCTGACATCAACATGATGCGTGAGGGCGGCACGAAGGGTGCTGAGGAGAACCGAGCCGATGCCGAGCGACTGGACCGTCTGTTCAACGGACTGTGGTCCCATCCCTGCTTCACCATCGCCTCCGTGCGAGGAGTGGCCCTGGGAGGGGGGGCCGGGCTGGTCGCCTGCTGCGATCACGCAATCGCGTCCCCAGACACGCGCATCGCCCTATCAGAGGCAAAATTGGGAATTCTACCAGCGGTCATAGGACCCTATGTCTACCGACGCGTCGGCAGCGCCCAGTTCCGGCGGCTGGCCACTCTCGCAGGCACCTTCGAGCCCGAGGAGGCCCTGATGATCGGGATGGTCGACCGGATCGCAGCGAATGCCGAGGAGATGGAGAGCCTAGTCGACGAGGCCATCGCGATGGTGCTCACCACAGGCCCGATGGCCGTCACCGAGGCCAAGCGCCTGACGGACTTCTTCGACCGTTGGATGGGCACGGACGAGGAACTGCGCGAGTGGGCACTCGACAAGACCAGCGAGATGCGCGCCTCCGAAGAGGGCCAAGAGGGCCTAGCGGCATTCCTCGAGGGTCGGAAGCCAGCCTGGTCATCAGAGGATCAGGACGGCTGAGCATGCTTCCAGAGTGGATGAGGGAATCGCCCCGGCCCTTCGCGAAGGTCCTGGTGGCCAACCGCGGCGAGATTGCGGTTCGCGTGCTGCAGGCAGCGCGCGAGGCGGGCATGGG
>JASLNR010000059.1 GCA_030745885.1 Candidatus Thalassarchaeaceae archaeon | reverse complement strand
AGAAATCATCCCATGTCGCCCCGTTAAGTGATACGATTGACTCGATTATACTACCTCGGTCACACGCCATTCTGTGACTCATGAAAGCTCCGTTTGAGTGGCCCATCAGCACCACCCCCTCCGGGTCAGCTCCGTAGATCTGGACAGCTTGATCGATTAGACCCTCGAGAAAGGTTACATCATCCACTTCTGTGTTGAACAGGTTACAGCAAGCATCGGTGGCATTCCAATACCTCATCCCTACGATGTTCATAGAACCGTCTGGGGTGAGTAGTAGGTGCTCGTTCTCGTGGACACTATCATACAGGCTCATCCACCACGCGTTGAAAGAACCGGAACTGGAGTATCCATGCAAAGCGACGACTAGAGGCAGGCGCTGATTGTAGACATGCCCCCCTGGCATGGTAAGCGTTGCAGGTCTTCCCTCTGAGGTAAGCGTGGCAGTAGTATGCTCGTTTGTGTAGTTGATTGGACCGTAGCCGTCGTTTGAGTCGGTCCATCGCCTCTCTTGAATCTCCTCTGTCAACTCCTGATCTGTACCAAGCGGCCCGGAGGCCAACAGCATCAGGGACACAATCAGGGTGGCCAATCGAGCACGCGGCACACCACTAGGGGGGACATGCATCGGTATCAAACTCACCGTGATGCCGAGTGGTGGTGCAGAGGACAGGATTCGAACCTGCGAAGCACTACGCACTGGGACCTCATCCCAGCCCCTTTGACCACTCGGGTACCTCTGCTTGGAGCGGTAGCGAGCCCCCCGGCGTATATCAGAATGGCGAAGCCACAGAAATCAGAAGTCCAAGTCGTATTTCTGAGCCAATGGAGGGGCCTCGCCGGTTTTGGCGTAGTAGTACAGCGAGGCACGATTCACCGCCTCGCAGGCGGTGAAAAACAGTACACTGAGTCCGATTCCGATGAACATCAGAGTGAAGGCGAGACCCATTCCGAGTTCTCCGAGTGCAAACAGAGGCATGCAAATCAGCACGACCAGCATGATGACGACAAAGTTGACGATTCCCGTACCTCCGGTGCTGACGACGTCCTCACCCCATGTCTGCTTGAACAGCTCCGGGCTTCTGCGCATGCACTCGCCAACTTGGTAACCCTCAAGCACCAGCATCGGGACGACGAAGAAAGTGGTCATCCACCAAGCCACCTGCACTACTAATGAAGCCAAGCTACCAATCACCCGGACCACTGGGTTGTCATCATGCGCCATGCCCTCAAGGAGGCCCACGATCAATCCGACAGTTCCCGATATCAGACCCCAGATGATTATTGCAGGTAGGCGTTTCGCGGCTTCTTTGATACCATAGGAAAAACTCGGGTTCGAGCCTGTTGTAATCCTCTCATAGGCGCTTGCGATTATCGCAGCATTCCAGAATACCGTAATCATCCCCACTACCATGTAAGTAAGGAACATCCCGACGAGCATTCCCGACTCAGCTCCCTCTTCTCCCCCTGTAAAGAAGCCAATCCCACCAGTAGCAGTCAGCAGGAAGATTGCCGCTCCTATCGAGAACAGACCCGAGAGAAACGTGTATACCATCAGTTCGGGATCGGCTCTGACCACATGCATTCCTAGTTTGGTGATATTCCAGCCTCTTCGAAGCCTCGCTCGGAAGCCTAGCCTAGGCTGCCCCTCCCTCATCATCATGAAAGCGCCTCAGAGCCACCTTCTTTCAATTCTCGCCCGGCGCGAGGATTGAGACCATATCTCCGGTGCTGACCATACCCTCTTCGAGAACGGAAGCGAGCCATCTCGACCAACCGAACTCCTGCTCGTGGTCGACCCTCGCGAACCTACCGTCCGCGAACGACCCCTCTATCTTGTAGCACGGGGCGCATGGCTCACTGAGTTGAATGGTCGCCTCTCCGACCCTGAGAATCATCCCCACCTCAAGTGTGTCCCAGTCCATCCCTTCGATAGTAATGTTCTCCCCCGTCGAACCGACTTCGATGGAGTGCCCTTCATCCTGCAGTTGCCCGATCCTCTCGAGGGAGAAGATGTTGATTGCCCTCCTCGGATCACCGCCTCTCCTCTCGGCGCGGAACCTATTGTGATCCCCCTCCATCCCCTCGTAACGCACGTTCGCGGCCCTGATGGGGAGCTTGGGGACCCCCCCACCCTCACTGACGTTCACGGAATGGACTACTCCGTTCATGCTGCCACCTAGAATCCAAACTCCACGCCGAGCCTATCAACCATTTCGAGGTAGCGGCCCGACAGATCCGTGTCGGGTTCGGTCATAACGTGCTTCCAGTACCTCCAAGCGGCTATCGACAGAGTTGCGTAGCGATGCAAGGCAGCGAGTGCTGAACGTTCAGAGTTCGTTAGACTGCGAACCGATTCGTAACCCGAAACGAGAGCGTCCCAACGCTCTTGGACAGGTCTTCCTCCGGCCCATCCGAAGCCGACAAAAGCCATCACGAGGTCGAAGGCACAGGGGCCGATCCAAGCCTCCTCGAGGTCCAGTATGGCGACCACCTCACCATCTCCGATGACGTTGTCGGGAAACAGGTCGCCATGCAGTATCCCCCGAGGCAGACCGACCGGAATCTGCCCGCGCAGCCCACTTTCCTCCTCTCTGAGAGCCACTAAGAAGTCGGTCCACCCAGTCTCATCGGCAAGCTCGTACATGCGCTCGAACAACGGCCAACCCATCCTGAAATCATGTGGAAAGCAATCCGCCTCAGGGACCTCATGCAGTCTGGCCATAGTCGCACCAAGACTCTCCAGAGAGGCCCGGTCGGAGTCGAGGTGACCCCCAGTAACGTGTGGCAACAGGGTCCATGCGACACCATCCTTGATGGCAATCCTGCTCCCATCTACGAGTTCTATCGGAGTCGCGGTCGGAACACCGTGACCATCTAGCCAGATGTGGCGCTGTATCACAGTTCGAACATCATCCAGACTCTTCTGCGCCTGCCAAATCTTGAGCACGAGGCTGGTGCCACCCACGAGATTCAGACAGAGGTTTGAGTTGTCCCAACCCCCTGGGAGGCGCTGCACCGAGACCACTCCAGATAGACCGGCCCGGGTGACCATCCACTCCGCATCCTCAAGAGTGACATCGACTGCCATGTCAGACCTCGTCGTTGATGATTGAATGAAGCCGCTCGGCATGACTCTCGGGGGTGAGGCCAAGCTCCTCTATGCGATCCAACCCCCTGCGCGCCCAACGCTCCCGGGTACCCGGGTCGCGGGCTTGCTCGAGAGCCCGCCTCCAAGCCCCGATGTCCCCACGCTCCACCAGCCTGCCGTTGAGTTGGTCGACAATTGTCTCGGTGTATCCACCCTCGTTGACGAAGACAGGTGGGACTCCTACGGCCATCGCCTCGATGGGTGTCAGTCCGAATGCCTCGCCATGCGCCAGACCGATGACCGCAGCGGAGTTTCGCATCACCGCCCGCATGGACTCGGAGTCAATACCGGAAAGCACCTTGACTACCACTCCGACCTCATTCCCATAGGCGCGCAGTGCAGCGTTCTCACCCTCCATACCTCCTCCAATCACCACTAGGCCCAAATCACTCCCTACTAGGTGCTCGACGGCCTCGTAGATGCCCTTGAACCGCGATAGCCTACCCACCGTGACCACATACGAACCACTCTCCCCTAAATTCAGGGAATCGAAGGCGTCCCGCTCTCCGTGAGAAAGCTCGTGACTGAACTCGGTAAGGTCGACTGAGGGATACAGCACGCCCCCCTTGATGCCGTAGATGCGGTGCAGGTTACCCGATGAGAACTCGGAGTTCGCAGACACCCTCCATCTCGGGTTCTCGGCGAAGCCGCGGAAGGACCGCTCAATCCTCGCCCGCTGCCGACTCTGCAGCAGGTGCATCAGCCGCGGCCTCCAGCCGCCGCTACCGTCCGGGTTGAGGTGACTGACTTCATCGTGAATACCAGGTTTTGACTCCAAGAAGTGTAGGTGAAGGGGCTTGTCTGCTGGGACGAATGCTGGGAACTCCATCGACCCGTTGCCACCCGTCAGGTGTATTGCGTCAGCCCACTCTATGGCGGCCATCGCCGACTCGTGTTCCCTCCATGCCGCTGCTGCGCTACGCTCCTGACCTGACGTAATCTCGTTCACTAGGCCCCCCTTCGGTTGCCACTGGTAGAACGGCTCGAGGATCTGTATACCTGTGGATAGCAGGGCTTGGCGTTGCGAGTCCAAGAGGTTGAGACAGGCGAAACGCACCTCAAAACGCTCGGCGATGCTAGGCAGATTGCGCATCAGGTCACGCGCCGCGCCACCGTTAACGGTCATCGCCGCCTTGACTACCAGAAGACGGGTTCTACGCTCGCTCACAGGCCTCGCTCGGGTCGGCACGGTAAGGGGCTTCGGTCATTTAATTCAAGAGCAGTCTGCCTTT
>JASLNR010000058.1 GCA_030745885.1 Candidatus Thalassarchaeaceae archaeon | reverse complement strand
TCCCACTGAGGTCGAATGGCGGACCCACCGCGATTCGAACACGGGTTACAAGCTCCGCAAGCTCATGTGATATCCAGGCTACACTATGGGTCCAGCGGCTTTTCGACCGGAGTCATGTGCTTAATCCCGACGGTTTTCGGGGTTAGGGGGGGAGGGGGAGCAGAGTCTTCCATCTGGGCTCGGCCAGCTTCTTGGCGTTGGGGGCGGTCATGGTATTCTTCGTCTTGTGTGTCAGTACCCCGTGCATGCCCTCAACGGAGAATTTTACGCGTAGCTCCAGCATCCTGTCTCGCTCCGCGGTGGTTATCTGGTCCGAGTCCAACTCGAAGTTCGTCGAAGCAACCTCACCGCCCTCGTTGCGCAATCTTAGGGTGCTGCCGTCGATGCTCGCCCTGGGGGAGAAGTCGAAGTCCTGAGGATCCAACATGCGGACGTTGGCATCGACAACCAGCCGGTCGCGTATGGACACCTTCGTAATCTCGATCGACTTGACCACGCCATCGCCACCAATAGGTGGTTGAAAGGCCTTCGCACCCAGACGTGAGAACTCAGACTCCGATCTCGCTGATCCTGAGGATTAACACGACGAACTCGACCTCCAGCCTCCAGTCGTTACCCTCGTCCGGATCGACGTTGTCAATTGGTAGGTCCGGATCACATTCGACGGCAGTTATGGTCCACTTCCAGACACCCTGACCGAACCTCTGCCCGGGCTGGTTGAGCAGGGAGGAGGCGAGCTCCTCGGAGGATTCAGCGTTCGTCGTGTACCCCGTCTCCGGGTTGTCGTTCATCCCGTCCCTCTCGATGGTCGCCGAAGCGTTCTCGGTGATATTTTCTTGAGTGGTGATGATCGAGGTTCTCCAGCCGGATAGTGGGACATCCAGTTCCAACGTGAAGTTGTCCTCGGGCCACTGTATCGGCAAAAGATCCCTCGCGAGGGTGAGAGTTGCGATAACTCGGATAATCCTGGCTCCCTCTCCGGGAATGTGCTCGATCTCGTACGAGCCACCCTGCTCGAGGTATCCGGACCACTCGTAGTCGACATGGGCCTCCTCCCATACCACCTTGAAGTTTCGAGGGATTACCCGCAGAGTCCAGAGGGCGGTAGCGGTAGCGCCGTTGTCGTCTACGACGGTGATTGCCCCGGTGTGGTTCCCCGACTCCGTGAGGGTCAGATCGGCGATGGCCCCGTTGTAATCGGCATCGTTGGTGGGGTCGCTATCGCCGTTCGAATCGAGTAGAGCATCGAAATCCCACAGGAACTCCAAGGCACCGCCCTCGAGATCGGTGGAGTCGCTGGCATCGAGAGTCGCCGTGCCACCAGTTCTGATGAAGTCGGGGATGTCGAGTACGATCTTAGGAGGCGCGTTGACGAACACGCTCAGGCTCGCGGAGTCCGTGGAGCCCTCGTCGTTCACAACGATGACTTGGACCTCATAGTCCCCGGCGTGGTTGAACATGTGACTGACGATGCCCTGCTTGGTCGTCTTCGACTCTCCATCGCCGAAGTGCCAACGGAACTCGTCGATAATGGTGGGCTCGGGACTTGTGGAGTCTCTAGCATCGAAGTTCACCGTCTCACCGACGTTGATGCTGTCAGTGTCCGCTGAGATGCTGGCACTGGGGTTTCCCGGCCCGAGACCGCTGCACCCGGTGAACATCTGGCACAGGAGCAGGATTGCGATTGCCGCAGCGGCACTCCGAGAGCCGGCATCCATCGCTACCTGTGCGAAACGGTTCCTCATAGGCATGTTGGGTGCAGGATGGCGACATGCTCACGTTGAGAGAGTTGATGGCCGATGTCGCGTGGGGAGGGGCGTGACTGTGGGGATGCTATCTGGATATCGCGTCTTGGGCTTCGACCTCGAGACCACGGGCTTCGATCCGAGGTCGGACAGGGTGGTTCAGTACGCACTTGTAGGCAGTGATGCGGATGGATCACACATCAATCTGCAGTCGCTGGTGAACCCAGGAATGAGAATCCCCGAGGAGGCTGTCAGAGTGCATGGAATCACGAATGACGACGTCAGAGGGCAAGGTGGGTTTGGAAACCACATCGCTGAAATGGTGTCTTTGATGGAGGGTTCCATCATCGTGGGACACAACATCATCAACTTCGACTGGAGGTTCGTAAATATGGAGTGCATGAGAATCGGGATCGAGGTACCGCAGCCCCATGCAATCATAGACACCCTGGTAATCGCGAGGAGATTCGTTATTCCGGGTAGCCACAGGCTGGGAAGGCTGTGCGAACACTTCGACATCCGAATAGACAGGTCGCACAGGGCTGATGCCGATGCCGGGGCAACACTGCTTCTACTCTGGAAGATGATGCAGACTTATCCCAGAAAGTTCAGGATGACTGTGGACGAGTTCGTCGATTCACTGGACCGCTGATCCCAGAATCGGAGACCACGGTAGGACCTCGGACCAATCTCCTAGGTGCATGATCTTGCCATCGACTCTCGCACTACCGAGGAATAGCGGCCCATCGTAATCCGAAGAGGAAATTGCCCTCATTTGCTCGAGCGCCTGGTCACGGAGGATTGCTCCGAACCGGTGATTGGAGCCGGCAAGTTCACCGGCGTCGCCGATGGGAGGGGTCCGCTCGAAGAGAGAGGCCCCTGACTCCTCGTCGAACCTCACGAGGCGAACGACCTCGTCTCTAAACCTGCTTCCTGGTGCTAGTTCGCCGTCCCTGCGCGCTACCCACCAAGTCGGGCACCACGCCTTCCACTCGCAGAACGCGCAAGCGGAATTGCTTGGCGTACCCTGCAGGGGCTCCTCGGTCGGTCTCATGCCCTCCCAAGCCTCTAGTGCCTCAGTCAAGATTGGAGGGCCATCGGCGCGATGTATGGTCTGGTTCGCCGAGTACCAGCCTTCAGCAAGCACCGGGGGGTGATCGGGATTGTTCTGCTTGAGCAGGTCGCGATAGAACCTCAACTGTCTGCTGACCTTCTCATTGAGTTGGGCCTTCGGAGGGTTCCCGGTCTTCAGGTCGGCTACGATCCATCCCACCGACTTGCCATCTTGAATGTCTGAGATTAGGAGATCGAGGCGCCCCATCAGGCGTCCGCAATCGGAAACGAGGGTTCCCTCGTTTGAGAGGATGATCTTCTGCACATCCCTCCAAGTTCCGACTGAGACCTGGGGGAGTTGGGTGGGGGGAATGTGGGCCTTCGTGAAGAGGATATTGAGAGCGCCGGCCAGCCCATCGTGTGCCTTGTTAATTAGTTCCGACTTCCATCTGGGGTGTCTTGGGGTCCCGAGGAAGATATCGCGTTCAATTTGCCAGTGTCGATCGAGTACCTCCTTGGCGGTCGGTGGCAGCCAACCCACCTCGTCAACGTCCCTGCCGCTCAGATCCAGATTGCATAAATCCTCCATGGAGTTGTGGATTGCGGTGCCCAACGAGGCTGGCATGCTGGCCTTGCGAGGAAGGCCTCTTCGCGAGAGCCAGTACTTCCTCGGGCACTCCTCGAACCTATTCCAAGAGGAAGGTGACAACCGATGTGTATGGAACTCTTCTTTGACTTCCATCCGACCAATCCCTGTCCTTCAAGGATAGTCAGGAGTGGCAATGGTTAACAGCATTGAGGAGCATTGTAGACCATGGCAGAGGGGCCGGCCATCGAGGTCGACGAGGGAGTCAATGCCTCAGGTGCACTTCTGGTAAGTTGCTTTCCTTCGGTAGGCTTCGTGAGCGCCATCATTGCCCACTATTTGGTAGATAAACTGGAGCTGGAACTGGTCGGAGGGGTCCGCCATCACAAGCTTCCACCCGTCTGTCTAGTCCAAGACGGGAAGCCGCTGCCGCCGCTGAGATTCTATGCGGGAGAGCCGATTTGCAATATGGAGCGCTGCGACAAGGTCATCCTGATTGCCTCAGAGATCCAGGTTCTACCGGAGCTCAGCCTTCCCCTTGCTACGAGCCTAATCGACTGGATCGTCGAGTCCGGCGTCAGTTCGACGATAATGGTGGACTCGTTCGCCCACGGCGTAGACAGCAGTCACAGCATCTTCGATGACGAAGAGGGAATGGAGTCGATGCTCGGCATCGGCTCGACCGATGTCGGCCACAAACTTCTGAAGAGTATTGGGGTGCCCCTGCTCAAACAGGGCATCGTCGGCGGGATGACCGGCGTCATGATGGGCGAGTGCAGACGGCGGCGGATCGATGCGTTGGCAATCCTCGCAGAATCGGATGGGGAGATTGGTCAGGGTGCGATACCGGATGCCCGTGCAGCGGCGAGGATCATCACCTGCATGGACGGATTGCTGCCCGCAGTTCACCTCGATCCCGAGCCGCTGCTGGAGGAAGCCCAGAGGATCGAAGGGCAGATTCGTGACATGATGGCACTGCATCTCAACCCCCCACAGGATGGCGGCAGCGCTCCCAGCGGGATGTACGGCTAATCAGAACTCACCTAGGGTCGCCTGCCGCTCCTCGGGGAGATCCTCGAGCAGGCTCCCACCTAGAAGATTGGCTAAATCGGACTCCGAAATGACTCGGACCCCGAGCCTATTGGCCTTGTCGAGTTTGGAGCCTGCGGATTCACCGGCCACGAGGTAATCGAGGTTTCCAGATACGGATGCCATCACTTTTCCACCCTCGGCCTTGATGGAGAGTGCTATTTCCTTGCGTGGGCGGCTCAGCGTGCCCGAGATGCAGAAACTCGATCCCACGAGCGGTCCTTCGACTGATTTGGGTTCTTCCTCGAGGATCTCGATTTGGTCGAACAGATCGAGGATCTCACTCTTCCTATCAGAAATCCCGCTGAGGAGAAGGCCTGCCACGGTCTCACCGATTCTGTCTATTGTGACAAGGCGCTCAATTGCACTCTCCCGATTGTAGATCATTGCCATCAGGTCGTCCATGGTCCTGACCTCCGTGCATATTAGGGAGGCTATCTCAGGGCCGATCCTAGGCAGCCCCAATGCCGAGATGAAGGTGCTGAGGGTCATGGAGCGACTAGCCTCCAACTCCTCGAGGATATTGTTCGCAGACTTCTCAGCCATCCTTTCCAGACTCATCAACTCCTGCTCCCTATCACTGAGACGGTACAGGTCAGCAAGGCTCTCTACTAGGCCAGTCGAGCAAAGTTGCTCCGCCAGCTTCTCCCCAATTCCATCCATTCCGAGTTTCCTGCACCAATACAGAATAGAACGCTCGAGACGAGAGGGGCAATCGAGGTTGGTACAGCGTATGAAGGCCCCCTCTTCGATAAGTTCCGTCGTGCAGCGCGGGCAGACCTTGGGTATGTCGACCTCCTCCCTATTGGGAAGGGAGCCTGCGAAGGGGGTCCCATCTGCATGGAGCCTGCCGTGCAAGTCCGATTCCTCAGCAGGTCCGATGACCTCGATGATCTTGGGAATGACGTCCCCCCGACGCACAATCCTCACCTTGTCGCCGATCATGACTCCCAAGCGTCCGACCTCTCCGCGGTTGTGGAGCGTAGTGCTCTCAACAGTCACACCCGAGACCGTGACTGGGGCCACTCTGGACACCGGCGTCACGTTCCCCGTCCTCCCGGTCTGCCAGTTTACTTCCATGAGGACGGTCACCGCCTCCTCGGGGGGGAACTTCCACGCTAGTGCCCATCTGGGGTGGTGAGCGGTCATTCCGAGGAGCTCGCGCTTGTCCAGGCGGTCGAGCTTGACCACCACGCCGTCAATCTCCCAGACGGCCGAGTCGCGAGATTCGTACCAGTGTCTCGCGACGGATAGGATCTCCGCGGTTGTGGCCACTTCGTCGTCACCGGAGACAACGAAGTTGCCAGCGACCTCTATCCCGACCTCCTGAAGCCAGGATATAGCTTCGGAGTCGAGCTTGAATGGCGGGGGGTCGGGGCTCTCAGGATGACGTTCGGAGCCAGTTGGGAATTCAACTCCGAAGGCTAGGAAGATGAGGTCCTCAGGGCTCCCCTTGCCCGTATCGGCGTACTTCTGGCGCAGGGACCCGGCTGCTAGGTTTCTTGGGTTTGGAGCCACATCGGAGTACTTTTCCCTGAATACCGCTAATGGCATCACCACTTCGCCCCTGACGTGGCAGTCGCCCTTCCAATCGATCGCTTCCGGGAGGTTCGACAGGCGTCTCACGTTGGCCGTGACGTCCTCTCCCCTGACGCCGTTTCCTCTCGTGGACGCCCTTACCAACCGCCCCCTTCTGTACTCCAAGGACAGTGCTGAGCCATCCAGCTTCGGCTGGCACACGAATCTCCTGCCTTGAGCGGTGGTCTCGGCGACGAAATGAGCGACTTCGTCTTCGGTGCTGGCCTTGTCTAGGCTAAGCATGGGAAACAGGTGATTCACCTTGATGGATCCTGGAGGGGGGTCTGAGCCCACCCTGCTCAATTGGGGGTGGTCTGGTGAGAGGAGGCTCAATTCGTCCCAAAGTAAGTCGAATTCGGCATCGGGAATCTCGGGCTTCGCCTTGTTGTAATAGAGATCTGAATGGAGTTCGACCTGCTCTGCGAGCCAGGCGATTCTGGCGCGATTGCCGTCCTTGGTGGGGGGCTCCGCTACCATGTTGTTCCCACCGGGGTGACACCCTTCAAACTGACCTCTGGGTGTGGAAAAGGGTGAATGGTGGGCCTGCCAGGATTTGAACCTGGGTCGCGCGGCCCCCAGCCGCGAAGTATAGGCCAAACTAACCTACAGGCCCTTGGGCTTGCCTCGGGAGCGGGTTCGGGGTCAAAGCCCTGACGGAGGCTCAGGACTGGGACTGGCGATCGACGCTGAAGGGAGCGACTTCGTCAATCAGGTCGATGTGCCCCACGAACATCCTCCTGCAGCAGTATCGCTCGAACCCGAGATCGTCTAGGGTCTTACCCGGGTCATTGCCGGCATCAACTGCGTCCTTGAACTCCTGATACTTGTGAGCGATGACCTTGCCACAACTCCAACATCTGACTGGAATTAACATGGGTGCCACTACCTGTACGACTTCTGCCATTTCTTTCGAGCGCCGCGGCCCATTTGATGCTTGGGTTCCTTTCGGCGGGGATCGTTCACCAGCAGAGTGCGGTCGAAATCTAGGTACACATCCCTCAGTTCCTCGTCCTCGCCCTCTGCACCGTCGTTGTAGAAGACTAGGCCTCGAGCGATTGCAGTTCTGATCGCATCCACCTGGCCCATCTGGCCACCGCCCTTGACGTCAACGGCGATGTCCACCCGATCGAGCCGTTTCATCGCCTCAGCGATCTTGATTGGCTCCAAGGCCTTCCTTCGTGCCAGAGTCGGTTCCATGATGTGGATCGGCTTTCCGTTGACTCGGACTCTTCCTTGGCCCTCCTTGACTGTGGCACGGGCAATAGCGGTCTTGCGCTTGCCGCTCGAGTTGACTACCTTAGGTGCCTTCTTCGCCATGCTCACTCACCGCCCCATCTGGTTGCATCGACTCCTAAGTGTGAACTTATATCACCCAAGCGCACGAACTTGTTGGGGAACTTGCGGTCTATGTTTACGGTATCGCCCCACTCATGATCGTCCGGCAACTTGTCACCGGAGAGGTTGGGAGGTGCTCCAATCATGACCCGTAGGTCCCTTAATGCGCCTCGACCACTGCTGTTCTTCTGATAGGGGAGCATTCCACGAACCGTCCGCTTGATTATCTTGTCAGGCATCCTAGGGAAGAACGGGCCTTTCCTTGCGTGATTGAGATTGTACTTCGCCCTGTAGTCGCTGAAAACCTTAGTCCTAGGCCCGGACACGATTGCTCCCTCGGCGTTGATGACGATGACTCGATGCTGCTTGCCAGCCTTGCGGGCCGAAATCATCTCCTTGGCGACTTGGCTAGCCAGACGCCCTAGGACCTTGTCCTTCGCATCATAGACAGTGGTCGGTTCAGACAAGGATTCTCACCCCCTTGCCATTGGGGTTCTCTTCCATGAGCTCGCGAATGCTGAGGGTCCTTCCGCCGGAGCCCTCGATCTTGGTCCTAGCTCCGCTGCTGAAGCTGTACGCAGCGACCGTCTGCCCGGGATTGATCTCACCGCTACCGAGGACCTTTCCTGGAACCAAGATAGTATCCTTCTTGGCAGCGTGTCTAGAGAGATGGCTCAGGTTCGGTTCGGCCCAATTCTTGCGGCTGGCTTCGAGTCTCCGTGCAATGTCACGCCACAGAGCAGAGCCAGTCGACCGGCTATGGTCTCTCAAATCATCAATCAGTGACACCAGAGCCTGATTGGACTTCTTGCTGGCTTTACTCACGGCAATCGCTCCCATAGGGTGGGTAGCGCGGCCACCCGAGTCGGTGTTATGAATCCTACGGGACGCCCCGGAGGGGCGACCGGGCCCGTCAACGAAGGGTGATGGCTGTCCCGGGGGCAACTAGATTCTAAACCCTTCATCATCCACAGAATCGTCAATCCCTGCAAACCTGACTTGGCCTTCTGAATCCACAAACTGACCTGCCTTCGTGGAGGAATCATAGAGCCTTGAATCAGTAGCCGCGGTCCTCGAGAGCATGCTGTCGCCCAAGGCATTGTTCATTCGACCGATTATTGACTGGAAGACCTGGATGGCCCGGTCGCGTTGGCCGGATCCAATTTCATGGTCCGAGTACCTGGCCTCTTCGAATAACGAGAAGAAGAGGTCGAGTTCCTCTGGCGGAATAACGCCTCCAAGCATGTTGTTAATGACATCCTCGAATTCCCTAGTTGTCTCGAATACCTTCTTCATGGCTCCTCTCGATCTGAAGTACTTGATTAGGTCCTTGTAGCACTTGAATATCGTCTCGATATAGTCGTTGGAGGCCTTCAATGACATCAGGGAATCCGTCAGAATGCCCCTAAGAATCTCGATCTTGCGACGTTCGCGATAGTTCTGGTACATTATCGCACTAACCAGCAGCAAGGCAGATGACGCTATGCCAGAGATCACCAGCACCTGGGTTGTCAGGAAGCTCTCCCTCGCATCCACTATCGGGTCACCGAGGTAGATAATCGGGGTGCTGTTGAGGTACTGCTCAACAAAGAACGGGCGGTTGGCGTCGATCGACTGGAAGTGGACCAGGATGCGCCATTTTCCTTCAACGGCCTCGACTTCGGTTCCCTCACCGGGCACCACGGTGGCGGTGTAGGGCAGTGTGAAGTTGGCAGAGCCTCGTTCGTTCGTGGTCACGATATCGACTCTGAAGGTCTCCCAACCGGAGCCGTTCCAGAACTGGATGAAAAAGTCGACTCTCTGACCCTCGACGGTCAGGTCTAGCCTGTCCCGGAGGATTGCAACTTCTCCTTCTATGATGTCCCCATCTTGATAACCAACAGGACTGGACCAATGCTCTTTCAGGAGGATGTCTACCTTGCTCCTGACGAGAATCTCGATATCAGTATAAGACGAGTTGACCACAGGATTCGCCTCAGCCCTGCAACCCCCGGGAATTTCCCTGTCAGGCTCATAGGCGACCCTGACTGTCCTGAAGCCCTCGAGCTTGGTTCCACTTGGCTCGACTCCCCTCCTACTTGGGTTGTCATCTGGGTCGGCGGAATACCACTCGAACTCGCCTGTTCCATCTGTTGTAATCGCAGTTGCGACCGGACGAGTGTTGATAGCGGGATCGAGGTAGATATTGAGGCACTTGCCGCCAATCGGCTTTCCGTTGGTCTGACTCAGTTTGGCGTTGATGTGGAAGGCCTCCTTGAGGTATAGGATCTCGAAGGTGGATCCGTTCGGGAAGGTATAGGTGATGTAGTCCGACCTGAAAGGACCGACTTCGGAGATTGCTACGCTAGAGTTAGAGAAAACCGGGAAGAACTTCGTAACACTGGCGTTGTGGTAGCGGTACCTGTCGTTATTCTCGAAGGAGTTGAATTCGACTCTGACCTTTGCCTGTCCGGCCTCCACGCCCGAGAGTGGGCAGATGATTTCGAAAAAGCCGTTTTCGTCGGTGATTCCGGGAATGCAAGCGGAGATTCCCTTTTCACTGGTGTCCATCTCGTACGTCACTCGAATATTTCTGTTAGAGAGGTTGCCCCCCAACTCATCGAGAAGCTGCCCTGTAACTATCATCGGCTTCTCGATGGCCTGACCAGTGTTCGGATCAATCTCTGATGTGTACACTATCTGATCGTCAACCTTGAGGTTGGTCCTGCCGATTAGGCTGAAGCCATCAATCTGGAACTGCATGACCTTCCTGAAGTGATCGCTATTCTGGATAGTCACGCAGGGGTCCCATGCACCGGACGTGGTTAACATCTCAATGTTCAAGGGTTCGCAGCCCTCGTGAGGGAGGTTCTCCTCGAACCTGAGGATGACGTTTACGGGCCCGAAGCCATCCGGCAGGAAGGAAAATGGGTCGTCTCTGAGTAGCTGTGGGTCCAGTATCTTCTCATAATGGATTGTACCCGCTACCGGACACAAGGTCTGTACTATCTGCCTAAACGTCCTGTCCTCGAAGTCGATGCCCTCAAGGATGACAGAGACGTTCCCCCCTAGTTCTCCGCAGCCGGAGAGCGCTTGGCCGAGATCTTTCTCGAAGGCAGTTCTGTTATCGTCGGTTACCTGAGCGGTGAATTCCCACATGTCACCGCTCGACCTGATGTTCGGAGTAGTGCTAACGATGCTGATGTAAGTGCGCGATACCACCCACAAGTGTATCTCCGCGGAATTGCCCTGACGGAGGGTGTCGCCGAGGTAGGAGAAGGCCAGGGTGAAATTGCCGAGTTCATGAAGGTCGTCGATGGTTAGATTAACCTTGAAAACGCCGTTGTTGTCGGTGATTGCAATGCCGCTTGAGCCATCTGCTGACCAATTGTAGTTCACGGGGACCTCCCTGACTGGCTGGTATGCGTTGTCAATCAGTCGTGCCTCCACGGTCGTGTTTTGACCGCGATAGAGGCGGGGCACGTTATTGAGTTGAAAGTCCGTAGTACCAATCACGGTGACGTTTGCATAGGCGCCGGTGGCCGCCAAAACAGCCGATTGGTTACCAGTGAAGTAGAAGTCGGACATGGTAAAATCGGCCTTGATGCCGAATGTTCCAGCGGGATAGTGTGAGAACCAAGTCCAATTGTAATCGAATCTCGCCTCGCCTTCTATCATCGATGGCCTTCGGGAGAAAGCCGTCTCTAGGCTGCCTGCGAAGACGTTGTTCTTGTCTAGGTCCACTTGCAGGGCCAACGGGTCCTGAGCCCACGGGAATAGGGTCCTGTTCCAAACAGAGCCGACGACCCTGAGGGTCTCACCTGTGAACATCTCAGGAACTATCTCGCACCTGATGTCGCTATTGGGATCCAAAGGATTGACCGGCCCGCAGGGCGGGGAGTCGAAATCCGCTCCGTTCTGCATGGTTATGGTCCAATGTGTTCCGTTCGAGTCTAGGAAGGGCATGAGTCTGCCCCCAGCAACGTCGGCGAGTCCCTGCGGTGTACCATCCCAGAGAATAGGGTATGGCTTTCCGAGGCTTGCCTCTGCGTACTCCACACCTGCATTCACCAAGGAGGGGGCATGGAAGAGGGCCCGCCACGCTCCAAAGGAGGAGCCCGTGAACTGGGTCCCATCCCAGAAGTACACGGGTCTGAAGGATGAAGCAATAAGCTCCGCTTCTACGTACATGCGATGCATGGAGCGGATGAAGAAGGAATCTGTCTTGGAGCCCTCTAGATATGGCCAAGGCCACTCATCACCGAGATCTGGTCTCGAAAATCCGATGAAGCTGTAGTCTCCTACTGGGAGGCTGGTATTTGTGTAGGTATATGGGCCCAAAACGGTGTGGCGCTTCGAGTTATTGTCCCAGATTATCTCCTCGTACCCACCTGTAGGTACGCCGGGACCGTTGTCCAGCAGCGAGTTCCACTGCACCTGCTTCCAGATTCCCTGATTGCCACTGGTCTGGACGAATGAAAGGGACACCCAGCCACCAGAATCGGCACGGTACCCATATCCGTAGCCGTCGAAGACGGTAGGGTGGGTGATATTGCCGAAGGGGTCTCCGCTGATGGTGAAGGATACGGGGGCGTGTACCAGTCTGTTGTCGAAAATCCCGCGTTCGTAGTCAGCTGTATAGTGGACTTTGAAATCGAGCTTGAGGGGTTGTTCGTCGGATCTGAACCTTTGACCCGCAACGAAGCCGACGGTAGTGTTGGCCCTGATCTCGACGGGGAATTTGTCGGAGACGCTATAGTTGTGGAGGAACATCTCGGTGACCTCCGCATAGACGCTATAGGTCGTGTTCGCGCCAACGCTCAAGTCCTCTGGGAAGAGGAATTGGCCAACGATGAACCTGCCGATGTCATCCGTGAGCACGTCAATGGTCTCGAGAGCGGACGTCATGTTCCTAGTGTATTCGATATGGACTTGGACTGGTAGTTGGGGGGCTGGGACGAATGATCCAGTGTCGGGGTCTACCATGTACACGGTGCCATTGAATATCGCTGGTCTGTTCTGATCAAGCCACAGCACCGGTTGGGTAGTCAAGGAGATTCGGGTGAATATCTTGTCGTCGTCATCGAGTATGCCGTTGTTATCCGAGTCCCAGTCAGAGCTGCCTCCGTCGAACTCCTCAAACTTGTTGTCAGCATTGGGTTGGTCCCCGATGGAAGGGTCGTTCCAATCGAGGTCAAGCCTGCCGTCGGAGTCGTCGTCCATATCGATAGAGTCTGGCCCAGTGGTGTTATTCATTGGATTGGCGATGCCGAATCCTTCGCCGAAGTCATCGTGGTCCCAGGGGTTGGTCGATTCACTACCAAACCTAGAAGGCCATAGCATAATCTCGTCCTCGTCCTTCATTCCATCGGCATCGTCATCCTCGTCGATGTCGTCTCGAATGCCGTCATTGTCGTGGTCCCAGGGAGAGACCATAGGCACTGCGAATTGCAATTCGAGGCTGTTGGGGATTCCATCCCCGTCCCAGTCGTCGTCGGCCCAATTCAAGATTCCGTCATTGTCGTGGTCCCAGGTTCTCTGCTCCTCGCCAACGAAGCATTCCTCGTACTCTTCTTGAACGGAGTCTGGGAGGCCATTATTGTCGTCATCGGGGTCCTCTCCATCCGGGACTCCGTCATTGTCGTTGTCAACGTCGTAGTACTCCGGAAACAGCAGACCCTGTCCCAGCACGCCCTTGTCCCAGACGGCCTGATACCATCCATCCCCATCGGGATCTGTATCCAAGCCATCGTCGTCCTCGTCCTCGCAGTTGGTACCGGTGAAGTAGTAGGGTTCCTCGATTCCCGCATCGTCGTCGAGATCGTCGTTGGAATCGACCTCGAAGTAGTCCCAAACGCCGTCGTTGTCATCGTCGACGTCGAAGTGATCGTACACAATGTCCCAATCGTCGTCGAGATCGTTGGTGTTATTGAACATGCAATTTGGCGTGAAGGAGAATGCTGGCATCGGTTGCCCGCAGTCGATGTCAGGGTCCTCGAAGTCGTCCAACCTGTCCGCAACCTCGTCGGGGAACAGATTGCCGTTGGAATCTGAGTTCCAGCTGAATAGGCCTCGATTCAGTCCGACGTAGGCAATCCACAGATCTCGGTTGTTCTTGATCTCGCTGTAAGTGACCGCAGCGGATGGGGCGGGGTTGCTTCCGGGGTCGAAGGTGAACCAGAAGCAGTTGCTATCGCAATCATTCTGCCCCTGGGAGTTGCTTCCATCGTAGGAGCCATCCTCGTGTTCCGAATCGGGGCGGCTGCTGTAGGGCACGGTGAAGAGATTCTGATTGGCCCAAGTGGGAGTCATCAGGGGATATCCGTACAGCCAAGCGTAGTTCAGGCCGCAATCACGCTCGATGAGCTGCCCGCCATAGATTGCATTGTACAGGGTGGTGCCGCAAGAATTGCCGTCGAATGTTCCACCCATCTTGATGTCATTGACATCGAGAACGCCGTCGTTGCCCTCGTCCTGATCCCACCAGTCGGGCAACCCATCCGCGTCCTGATCGACGTCGATTCCATTGACGAGCGAGTCGCCATCGGTATCGATATCGAAGAAGTTGTTTCCATTGTACGGACTCCACTTCATGATGAGGTACCAGTAGAACTCCGGTATTTTGCCGTTGATTCGCGGGAATGATAGGTCCCCCGAGTAGCCATTGAAGTTCAGAAGGAAGTTGTTCTCCTCGTTGAACGGGTTGAAGCCCCAGGTCATGTTCCAGTAGTAGGTGTAAGCGACGTCATTGGGATATGGTCGGAGTTGGCTGCCATCCTCTGAGCCATCGATTGCCTCGCCATCGTCCTGAGGGTAGCTCCAACCGCCATCGAACGGGTCGGTGTTGTCCGTGTCTACGAAGCCGCAGTTGCCGTCGTCGGGATCGTAGTAGTCGTTGATGCCATCGTTGTCGTCGTCCCAATCCTCGTCATTCTGCAGCCCGTCACCGTCGACATCCGTGTCGATTTCATTGGTGCCGTCATCGCGGTAC
>JASLNR010000057.1 GCA_030745885.1 Candidatus Thalassarchaeaceae archaeon | reverse complement strand
CGGCAAGCTCGAGGAGGGCGAGGCAATCGAGGAAGGCGCCCTGAGGGAGCTGTTCGAAGAAACGGGTTTACTCGGGACGGCGAAGGCTTACGATTCCGACATCGTAGAAGGTGGTCACGTGGTTTGGGTTGAAGTCGATGATAAGCCAGAACCTGAGCCCTGGCAGTCAAATGATCCTAGGATTGAGGAAGTAGGTTGGTGCATGCAGATCCCGCGAGACGTCGGTTGGGGAGCCGAGGAGATCGAGGGATTGCTGAGTCACGACTGGAGCGCATCCAAAACTCTTGGATCCTGAATCTCTGCTGACAGGCGCGAGACCTCCTTCGACCACGACTCCTCTCCCAATGCCTCGGCCGCATCCAGCAGTAGCCCGATGTCCCTACGCTCCTTGCCTGAGACATCCGACAGTAGCACGGGCATCAACGACTCGACAATCTCCCTCACATCATCGGGGTTTGAAGCCACCCAAGATCTTCCGGGGTCGCTCCTTGGGACTGCCTCCACGATACGAGTAGACATTCTCGGAGATTCACTGTCGACCTCCTCAAGCGCTAGGTCTAGCCACTCGAGCGATGCGGAAAGGGCCTCAGGTAACATTCCAGAGTCCGAAAGGCACTGCCTCGCTGACCAGAGGTGCCTCATCGCAGGGTCAAGGTCACCTAAATTAGCCATAATCCTCGACACCTCCAACCGGGATAGTCCTACAACCTCGTTGGGATGGCCATGTGAAAGAGAGATGTCCGAGTGCGTGGACAGGGACATCATAGTCTCCCCGCGGTTCCTGTGCCAAGCTGCGAGGTTGAGTAGGCAGATTCCATGATTGGCCGAACCTGGGGACGCTGCATTCAGCCTGTCTACGCACCACCTCAGCTCAGTGCCGACGAAAGCCGGATCACCGGTTCCGTGCAGTGCACGCTCCATGCGAACCAGTGCCTCGATGATCGGATCCCTCTCCTCTTTGGACCTCGAGCGTTCAAGAATACTGATGGATTCAAGCATCGCATCCACGATGTCTCCCTTTGATATGGATTGCTTGAGCTTGAGGAAATCCCGTTGTAGGCGCGATTCGGCCGAGCTCGCGCCGTCCATACTAGGCCTCATTGGGACTCGAATGACTTCGCCATCTCCTCATAATTCGAGACCAATGCAGATTCCCTATCTGCCAGCCTTCCTGCGTGGCTGTCGAACGCCGACTTCGATTCTCCCAACTCCTTGGCGAGAGTCTCTCTGTCTTCGACCTCGAGGAGCAGGTTGCCAACCGCCCTGTATACAGGTCTGGAGGGGTCCTGGGTACCCAAGGCCTCGATTGTCAAAGATATCTCGTTAACCTGTGCGGTGACCGCTTGTAGCTGTGAGCGTACGAGTTGCAGCTCCTGCGCGACGCCTTGCAGATCCTGCACTGAGACCTCTTCATCCGTCATTCGGCATCACCTGCGACTCCTAGGACAAGCTCGGATGCGATTAACCCACGCATTAGGGTGTTCCACCGGGCCCTGAGGTCGACTAGGCTACCAGCGCTCTCTATGACCTCTAGTGTGTTGTCAGTGATACTGAAGTCGGCCTCGGTAGTCAAGGCAGCTGCGAGAGCCTCCGCGTCCTCGTGCGTCAGCCTCAGCGCGATTCGGGTCTCACTCTTCCTCGGAGTCATCGAACTCAGCCTCGGATAGTTTTCTCTCGTAATCAAGCGCCGCCTGCTGCGCAATCACTGTCATGTCGGTCGCCGTAGCTCCCTCCATAGAACGGCGAATAATCCTGTTATTGGAATCAGTGGCCCTAGTGAATGGTTCCCAGACACCACCTGTAAAGGTATGATTGCACTTTCTACACTCCCAGATGCCTGCAGCCTTCCTGCGCACCTTCTGATAATGGCACACTGGGCAGGTGTAGTGTCTGGACTTCTTCTTGAGTGCAGAACCGGCCCTCCTGCGCACGCTGACACCGTATCTGGCACCGAAACGAGCGGTGCTTCCAGACTTCTGAGTTCTCTTCGCCATGAAATCAACCCTCTGCTCTCAATATCATCTGCCGCAGTTCTTCGCATCTACCCTGCGCATGCTCCATGATTTCGGCGAACTCGTCCGCCGTGAATATGCCCTTTAGTCCCTTCTGGAGTGAATGAACGTGCCCATCGTCGCCGAGTGTGATGTGTATGCGCTCATCGCCTCCGAGTTCCTCCTTTCCATCAGCATCGTACACGAAGCGGCCGCCGACCTTGTGGTAAGAGCACATCGTGGGAGTCTTAGATACAGGCAGCGGTCTGTCAGCGTCGCTCATCTCGAACTTGACCTCAGGTAGCATTGCGGTCTTCAATGCCGCAATTCCAGCTAAAGCAAATGCATCGAACAGATTACCATCATCAGAAATCGCGAACAGATCCAGAATAACTTGCCAAGCCTTTTCCCCTGGAATGATACAGAGGTCGTCAACGTCTATGCATCCCGACTCCCGGATTCCTCGATCTACGACCCTACCGAGCTCTATCGACTCGGGACTGGGTGGACCGGGTTCCCAGTTACGACCTGCCACTGGCCTTATCTCAGCACTGCACATCAAACCACCCTGATTTGGGCGATCGGGGTAAGGGGTCATAATTTGGAACTTGACACCGGCGTACACGATGGTGTCGCCCATCCTCACCTTCGCCGATCCTTCGGCATTCTGAAGTACACCGAGCTCGAGTTCGGTTTCTCTGGAATCCCATCGAGCACGGCCATCGTGCCTCTGATCATTCTCAGCCAACTCGGCCAAATGAGCGCGCAAAAGTTGTGGAACGAGTGGGATTGCCATCACGCATCACCTCCTTTTAGCGCGTCGACCATTATCTGATGTACCACCAACGCTGCTTCCATATTGTAATCCCAGGCCTCTTGGAATTCAGCTGGCGAGAGATCGCCATCCATCTGCAGGAACACGAGTTCTCCGGTGTTTGGTAGTATGCCCATGGGCAAATCCGCCTCGCCGTAGTTATCCTCCTCCTTGTTCAGGTCGCAAACAACGACATCGTTGATCTTACCAGAAGCGACGGAGACAACCATGTCAGTCATGGGAATCCCTGCATGTGCGAGAGCGACAGATGCTGCAGTTAAGCCGACACACCTAGTACCGGCTTCTGCGGTTAGGATCTCTATCTCAATCCGAATCTTCGACCGAGGGTACATTTCGAGGAGTACGACGCTCTCTAGTGCATCTGCTGTGACCTTGCTAATCTCTCGGCTGCGTCGGTTGAAGCCGGGCCTCATTCGGTCGGTGGTGGAGAATGGTGCCATGTTGTAGCGCACGTCGAGAACCGCTCGGTCCTGACGCTGAATCTTCCTAGGATGAGCCTCCATAGGGCCATAGACCGCTGCTACAGCGTGGTTAGAGCCCCAAGTCACACGAGCCGATCCATCTGCAACCGGAATCACGCCGGTCTCAATAGATACTGGCCTAAGGTCGGCGGGCCCACGACCGTCCACCCGGAGGCCGTTCTCGTCGATCATCTGAACGTCACCATAGCCGCCCATCAAGCATCAACTCCTGTTGATTTGGCATCATCTGACATGGCTTGGAGCCGGTCACGAACGGTGATTATACTGTCGAACTCTCCATCGACCCAGACCCTACCGTTGTCAGCCACTATGATTCTGCAGCCTGTGTCCTCCTTGAGTTGGCTCAGGGCCTTTCCTCCCTTGCCTATGAGTCGTCCTAGCAGGTGCGGATCCACCTGCTCGATGTTACCAGAGCGAATCTTACGAAGGCCGAGACCCTTCATCGTAACTACGCTGGAATGGGTCTCTTCGACCTCCTGTACCCTGCATAGCACTGCCTCACCGATATCGAGGATGCTCCTAGTGCCTCCGAACGCGGCTTTACCCGGTCCGAGGCTCATCGGCAGAATCGCGTTGAATGGAGCTCCGATATCTATGAACCATATGTTGTTGGTGCATCCCTCCACGTATCCGATGACCATGTCGCTCGGTCGTGGGATGTAGGCGGTTCGAAACGGCTCTATCGCCACCTCGCCGCCCTTCTCGTTCACTCTTCCATGCTTCGTCGCACGTAGCCTTCCGTCCATCATCAGGACTCCATGTCCGGCTTCGTGGCCCTCCGATACTCCGAGGTCATCCCCCGGAGCGACGAGCAGGGAGGCTCGTCCGTTGTCTCGCGGTCCGTCCGCGTCGTTGCTAACACTCATGTTATCTGGCCGCGCGACCCGCCCATCCTTCATAACCGTGATGCAGGCACCTACGGTGCCGCTTCAGTCTAATTCCTTGACCTCTACCCCTGACGAGCGATTGGCAACCCGGCTGATTATTTCGTTCTTCATGCCTCCAGGGACCTCGACTACGCAAGCCCACGAGCCATCTTCCAGCCACTGCTCGCGCTGCATCGAGTCACGTAGCAGGTTGCTTACTCCGCCGTAGTCCTTGCCTGGAACTTTGAATGCCAGCCTGACAGTGATGAACTGTAGTGGGATGACAGGTTTGAGGATGTTAACCGCGTCTTGCACCTGACGTTCCACTGAAAGGAATGGGTCGGGCTTGAATCTAGCTTCCTTCAGAGCATTCTCTATTCGTGTCTGTGGATGTGGCAGTTTGGTCTTGGGATCGGTTGCAGTCATCGCGATCTCGCTCACTATTTGCTTCAGCCTGTCGTCTACGATCTGCTTCCTCTGGGCGGTAGTGAGTTGAATGGAGCCGTCCCTTAGTATCTTGTCAACGCATGTCGCAAGATCGGTGCTTCCGAATGCCCCCTCAAGGGCGTCAGAGGTCGGACGGTCACCGGTTCTGGCATCCGACCACACCTCATCCACTGCCAGCAGATCGCTAAGAGGTACTGAATCGGGATCCTCCTTCCAAGTATCTACCAGAACCGGGTCCACCAGAATCTCGTACCTCGAGCCACCCCTCTCAAGCCGGGCTAGAACCGCGTCGTCGAGGCTTACCATGGCCGGGGATAGGGTAGTGCCCCTTAGAGGGATGGCATCAAGACATCTTGTCGAGGTGCTTAGTGGTGGATTCCTGATCCAGTTTGTGATAGCCGTCCGAGGTCACCACAGCAATCTCGACAGTGTCGGTGTTTAGATCGTCCTCCAACGAATCTCTCAACGCCTCTAGACCAAGTTTGATGGCTGCATTCAGCGTCATGTTTTGCTTCCAACTGCCCTCGAAGTAGTCAATCACCGCAGAACGGCCTCTTCCAATGGCCCCTGCCTGGTACGACTGGTACGCCCCGGAAGGGTCGGTTTCGTACAGGTGAATCCCTTCGTCATCGATTCCGGCTATCAGGAGAGCTGTGCCAAACGGGCGAGCGCCACCGTACTGGGTGAATGACTGCTTGTGGTCGCACATCTTCTTCACCAGAGAGGTCACCGATATCGAGTCCCCGTAGGTCATCCTGTTTATCTGACACTGGACTCGGGCACGATCCACAAGTTGCCTAGCGTCGGCGACAAGTCCTGAAGTTGTGATGCCGATGTGATCGTCGATCTGGTACATCTTCTCAATTGAGTCAGCGATGACCAGCTTGCTGGATATTCTCTTGTCCACGATTAGGATGACGCCGTCACGGAACTTCAGACCCACTGTGGTGGTTCCCCTCTTGACTGATTCACGGGCGTATTCTACCTGATACAGCCTGCCGTCGGGAGAGAAGGTGGAGACACCGTGGTCGTATCCGCGTCCGCTTGGCTGCATGGTCAACGACACCAAGCCATGACGGAGTCTTATGAATCTTGGTCGTTGGGAGTCTTGCGCATCGCGGCATTCTTGATGGTGAGACCATACGCAGGAGTATGCGGGTAGCCGTCCTAGCATCTGCTGGCAAGGACTCAACGTACGCCGCTTGGTGGGCTACCATGAGGGGGTGGCAGATCGAATGTCTAGTGACAGTCCGAGTGCTCGGGGACGATTCCATGATGTACCAACTGAATGGCACTGCCCTAGCAGGCCTCCAAGCCGCTTCAATGGGCGTGCCATGGCTACCAGTGCTGAGCGAGGGAGAGGAGGAGTCGGAAGTACTGGAGCTCGAGGAGGCGCTACTGGGACAAAGTGACGTGCGCACTGCATTCCTCAAATCTTGGCCGGAACATTGGGACGAGCCTGACGAACTCGAGATCCTGGTGGACTGTCCCGAGGTGGATGCGCTGGTTGTGGGCGCCCTTCGATCAGACTACCAGAGGACTAGGATAGATAGGATGTGCGAGCGAATCGGCATTATCTCATACAGCCCACTGTGGCACCATCCTCCTGATGGACACATGCGAGCCCTAGTAGAACACGGGTTCGATGCTCGCATCGCATCGGTGTCATCCGAAGGATTGGGCGAGGAATGGCTAGGAAGGCGCATAGACCACGAGTCGTTGGATGCTCTTGAATCGCTGGCGAGTAAACACAGGTTCAACCTAGACGGTGAAGGAGGCGAATTCGAGACTGTAGTACTCTTTGCGCCGCACATGAGTGCACCTATAGAATGCGATGCTGAGAGCCTGTGGCATGGCTCCAGAGGGGTTTGGAATGTGGAATTCGCCTGCTTAGGACCCTTGCGCTAGCCTCAAACAGGGGTCTAGGGTCGGCTGCTCACGGGGAAGGCCGTGTCAGTATCGCCATTGGACTATCGATACGGTCGTGAAGAGGCCAAGCACATCTGGTCCAGAGAGGGCCGTCACGCCCGACAACTGGAGGTCGAGCGGGCCTTGGTATGGGCCCACTGCCAGCTCGGACGAGTGAGTGTCGAAGACTACGATGCCATAGCAGACATCGCCGACCCCGGAATCGTCACGGCAGACAGGGTCGACGAAATTGAGGCTGAGACGAAGCATGACATCATGGCACTGACCAAGGCTATGGCAGAGACGGCGGGCGAAGCTGGGTGGTGCATTCACCTAGGAGCAACTAGCAATGACATAGTGGATTCAGCCGTAGCTATCCAAATCAAGGACAGTATCGCATTGCAGCAGGAGTCTCTCGAGAAGGTCATCCGCACCATGTGCGAGATGGCGGAGCGGGACAGAGACACTGTAATGCTCGGCAGGACGCATGGGCAGGCCGCAGTTCCAATCACGTTTGGCCTGAAGGTGGCGGTTTGGGTCGATGAGTTCGCAAGGCACCTAGAGAGGCTCGGTGAACTTACTCCGCGTGCCACCACGGGGAAGTTCCTAGGGGCTGTCGGAACCGGCGCTGCACAGGGCGAAAATGCATTCGAGTTGCAGAGCCTGATTATGGGAGAGTTGGGGCTTGCAACTCCCGTAGCAACCACGCAAGTGGTCGGTCGGGACCGTTACATCGAATGGGTAGGGTGGATGGCGAATGTCGCCACAAGCGTAGAGAAGGTACTCCAAGAGGTCAGGAACCTACAGAGAAGCGAGATCTCGGAAGTAGCAGAGGCCTTCGACGCGGACAAGCAGGTAGGATCCTCCACAATGGCCCACAAGCGCAACCCCATCACCGCTGAGAATGCTTGCGGATTGGCCAGGATTGTGCGTTCCATGATTATCCCGTCATACGAGAACGCCCTGCTGTGGCACGAGAGGGATCTCGCCAACTCGTCCGCGGAGAGGTTCACCCTTTCACATTCTATGATTCTGCTCGACGACATCCTCGACAAGACCGATAGAGTGCTGTCGAACCTATTCATAGACGCGAACAGGATGCGTGAAAACATAGATGCACAAAGGGGGCTCGTCATGGCGGAGAGGGTGATGCTAGCCCTAGTCGACAAAGGAGTGCCTAGGGACGAGGCGCACGAGATGCTGAGGGCGGCGTCAATGGAGGCGCTTTCAAGTGGCGATACGCTTGAGGAGGTCTGCTCGAGGGACGGAGCGATTTCTGAGGTATTTGACTCAACTGAGCTCGCGGAGCAGTTTCTACCGGAGAATCACCTTGGCCACAGCGGCCGAATCGTCGATGAGGCGGTAACCAGAGCACGCGAAATGCTTGGCTAGAGTGCCATTAGGAGCAGCAGGAAGAGTCCTGTCAGAGTTGCGAATACGCCGAGCAGCATCACCATCGCATGAGGACCGTACTGGTTAGTGTCATTGAGCGCCACGTCGACGAACCCTCGACCGGTTATGGCGGCCATCATCCCGTCATCGGACTCTTCAAACTCGGGTGGCGGTCGCCGGGGAATCCTCTCGGCCGTCTGTGTCACGGCTGCGCGTCGCTGAGTCATTGTATAGCATTCTCGCTGAAAACAGGGGCAATAGGCACCATTTACTCATCCATATTCGTGCCGTGTTCTCTAAGCAGGCCGTCCAGCTCCTCGAGTGCTTGCTCGTCGGCGGTCATCAGCCCATCCGGATCTCTTGCTGATCCTGAATATTCGGATTCGTGCTCAGTATTTCCCTTCAGGCGCATTCGGCGCAGCAACTCCCAAAGCAGCAGCACAGCGGACACAGAGAGCACTATTGCGATGGTTTCAGGGGATTGCATGCCATCATGCCCCCGGGAGTCCCAGTTCAAGCGGCCGCGACAGGTGCCTGCGATTCGACGGAGTGGGTTCCGACCAGTTCGCCACAGTCTCGATATCGCTGACGTCTGCGTCCGTACTCACCCACTCCCTGACGGCCTTGCTGCT
>JASLNR010000056.1 GCA_030745885.1 Candidatus Thalassarchaeaceae archaeon | reverse complement strand
AAAACTCATACCGAGAATACAGTATTCAGAATCCCCTGTCCTTAGGGGGTTGATTAGCGCATCAACTTTGTTTATATTCATCTGCCCAATTTCTATGTTAGGCAAAGTAGTCCTGTACCCCATCCCCGGGCCAGCTGCTGTCGTGGTCTCGATTGTTTCTCCTCGTTCCAGGTTGAGTGTCTTCACCATATCGATGACACCAAGCTTTTCCGGGACCGAGCAGTAACTCGCTCCGGTGTCCACTAGGAAATCTATGTTCGCGATATCTCCAATATTCCCCTTGACGTAGAAGCACCCATTGGCATCGGGCTTCAGTACGAGCCTCTGTCCGATGAATTCCACCGGGGAACCATCACCGGATTCTGACTCTTTGATAGTGCTGGGCGCGGAATCCGTAAATTTCGCCATCTTTGCTCGGTGCTCGGCCTCTGCCAATTCTTCCTCGCGTTGGAGACGCTTGGCCTCAGCCTCATTCAGCAAATCCTCGACATCTTCCTTGGAGGTGTCAGAATCCTTGCCCCTCTTCCACCACCGTTTGTCTTCAGCCATCGCAAGACCTCTGTTTCGTTACGCGCTGTCGCCGAGTATGCTTCAATCTTGACCCGGATTAGGCCGCAGTGTAGCCGCTACCATCGTTTTCGACGTCACCGGTCTTCTGCAACTCCTTTAGGTGGGACAGCGCTTGGTCCTGCGCCAGCAGGGGATGCGCTCTAGGGCTGTCCGAGTATGCCGCGCTGGCGATGCTGGGGATGTCCGAGTTGCCTGCCCGTACCGCCTCGAAGACCTTCTGGTGCCTCGCCTTGCGGTGCTCGATGTAGTGCGTCAGCACCCTCTTCGGGTTGGCAACCAGAGGGCCATGTCCAGGGAAGAGTACCTTCGGCTTCAGAGCGCGTATCCTCTCGAGACCGGAGATGTAAGCACCCATGTCGCCCTCGCCCGAAGGCACTAGGATGGTACCCACTAGGGTGCAGTTGTCTCCTGACACCACCCCGGACTCCCCGACTAGGCAGATTTGGCCAGGGCAGTGGCCAGGACTCTCTATGACCTCCCAGCGGATTCCACCACTAGGCCCATCCAGAACGAAAGAATCACCCTCGCTAAGGACTCGATCTGAGTCACAAGGAGGGATTGCCGCTAGAGTCTCGGAACTCGCCCAGATCGGCGCTTGGTAAATCTTGGAGATTTGCCCCAAGTCGCCTATGTGGTCAGGGTGCCTGTGAGTGAGTATGGTTGCAGTAATCGAACTGCCGTCATCGTAGATCTCCTGGACTTTCAGTGAAAGTTCCTCAAGACCCTCCTCGTCCTTAGCCGCCGGGTCGACGATGACGCGCTCCCCACCCCGCTCTCCAAGGATGAAGCAGTTGGTGTGGGTGGCAGGAGGGAGCGTGTTTGTAGGGATGAGTACGCACTCTACTCCCGGACCGTACTCGAAGCGATGCCTGCCCGAGGGCGGGTCGGCTGCCAGAGCGTCGCAAGCGGACTGCAAATCACCCTCATTCTCGATGGCCTCCACTAGGTCGCGCGCCAGTGTGACGAGGGGTGGAGGCAAACGAATCTCGTTGCTCTCCCAGGAAGCAATCAGGTCAGCGGGCCTCCACCACCGGAACTCGTCGAACTCGGAGCGGCCGGGAGGGAACGTCGGAGTGACACCGGGGTCCCCTGTGGGCACGTGGAAGAACAAATTGTGGAATCTCGCTGGCGCCTGAGGAGGAGTAATCCTCTCTGTAATCATCTCGCAATGGAACCCGTCAGAGGTTAGCTCGCCCGACTCCATTGACTCCAACCAGCCTGACTTGTCTCCACAGACCAGCTCCCTGACTTCGCCACTGACTTCGCAGAAACCACCAGCACCGTCCGGTGCGACGCCCAACTCCTCGACCATCTCCCTCAGTAGTGCGAACGTGGAGACCCGATCAGCCCCCCTCTCCGAGAGCCACTCCGGATGGGATTCGGCGGCAGCCCTGTCGACACTGCTGATACCACCTCCTGGGAAGGACCAGACGTCAGGGAAGGCCGGAAGCTCAGAAACCCGATGGCCAAGTAGTATCTCGTGGCCCTCGGCGCGCTCTCTACTGAGAACCACCGAGGCTGATGGGTGAGGGGTTGTAATCTCGGACTTGGGCATCTCCATCCCCTCTGGCAACTCTCCCATGCGTGTTCGACGAGGTACGACGCTTCAACCTCGCTACAATAACGATTGAATATGTAATCTAACCTTCGCCGAACATGGACTCGTTCACCATCGCGAACACAAGCACCAGCACTGGTGAGAGACTGCATCAGGTCGACATGCCGAGGTTCGGACTGGGCGTCTACTTGATGGGAGAGCCCGGCGAGTGCAAGTCCTCCGTATTGTACGCGCTCGAGCAGGGCTACAGGCTCATCGACACCGCGATGGCTTACGGCAACGAGGACGAGGTTGGACAGGCAATAAGGGAGTCAGGGATTCCCAGAGACGACATCTTCGTCGTAACAAAGTTACGACAACCCCACGCCAATAGTTACGAGGAGACGGTTCAGAGGTGTCAGCAGAGTCTTGAGAACCTCGGTCTGGATTACATGGATC
>JASLNR010000055.1 GCA_030745885.1 Candidatus Thalassarchaeaceae archaeon | reverse complement strand
CTCGTTCATCGCCTGAACGTACTCTCTTAGGCCACCGTCGTACTTGTGCTCGATCTCGACTACGTCTTCGCCACGGAAGTCACGCAGCAATATCTGCAGGCCGGCATTGAGGAATGCCGTTCGGCGTAGTCTGGTATTGATTAGATCGAAGTCGAATTCTGTGACATCGCTGAAGATGGTCATGTCGGGCTTGAAGTTGATTTCCGTTCCGGTGCTGTCGGACTTACCAGTGGCCTTCAGTGCAGCCCTCCTATTGCCTCTGGAATATTCCTGATACCACATCTTGCCATCCCTGTGAATGGTCATTGACAACATCTCAGACACTGCATTGACAGCGCTGACACCGACTCCATGCAGGCCTCCGGCAACCTTGTAAGCCTCATTGTCGAACTTGCCGCCGGCGTGGAGACGGGTCATGATGACTTCTGCAGCGCTAACCCCCTCCTCTGGATGCTTGTCCACCGGAATCCCCCTGCCATGGTCGATCACTCTGACCGAACCATCCTTCTCTAGGTTCACCTCGACCGTTGGGTTGTAGCCGGCGAGGTGTTCGTCGACAGCATTGTCGATAACTTCCCAGATGCAATGATGGAGTGCAGATCCATCATGCGGGTCACCCAGATACATGCCTGGGCGTTTTCTAACTGCTTCCAGCCCCTCGAGAACCTGAATGCTTTCTGCATCGTACTCGTTAGCCATCACTATTCCTTCATTGATTGAGGGTTCCCCGTAGGGAACCCTCAAGATAATACGACATATCCAAGTGAAAGGGGTTATTCAACCCTACCAATAAATTGTCCAATATTGGTATAGATACCGTGAAATAGGCAGTTTCCGCTTCAATTTAGCTTATTCCCCTCTCGACACGGTTAAACAGGCAACTTCGGTCGCTTCTCCGGATGAATCGACCCCTCGTATGCGTAACCCTTAGTGGTCGGACGGCTGACGAGATGGCTAGTGATGCCGTGGTCGCAAAAGCCGCTGGCGCCGATGCAGTCGAAGCTCGACTCGATCTTCTCTGGACGACCGAGCACAGTGTGCAAGCCAAGTCCAGTTCCGATGAGGGGTGGGACGGCAATGGCGCTGGAAATGAGGTAGAGATTAGACAACTCGATCTGGATGCGGTCGATTTGGATTCGGCCTTGTCCACTATCGTGGAAGCCACCGATCTCCCAATGGCGATTGCATGCAGACCTGAGAGGCAGGGTGGGTTCTATCCGGGAAACGAGACTCAACGAATTGAGGTTCTCAGAGCCGCAATTGTACACGGGCCTCGATGGGTCGATATTGAATCCGACATTTCCAAGTCGATTAGGGATGAGTTAGTGGGACTGACCCGAGATGGGACTGGGGTCATTGCCTCGATGCACTCCATCGAAGGGACTCCCACTTCATCTGCTATTGCCCAGGAGATTATGGACAACCAAGATCTTGGGGAAATCATCAAGGCGTGCTATGGGACTACGAATAGGGCGGAGGGACTGAGAATCTTCGAGGCGGCGTGGGAGTTGAGGGATTCGGGAATCAATACTGCTCTAATGGGTTTGGGACCGGGGGGGGACTGGACACGAATTCACGCCCCCTTGCTCGATCAGTTCATGGTTTACACCACTACCGAATCGGGATGGCACCTCGCGCAGCAAGGCAGGATCAATGCTTCGGACCTTCAGACGGCGTGGTCCCTGCTAGAGTACGCTTAGTTCACCCATCCCTGAGATACGGCACTTCCCGCATCTCCTCCCCTTCGCTGGTTTGGGCTGTGGAATGATACCTGCTGTGGAGAATCAGGGGGATAATGATGCAGGACAGAGGCAACGCCCCGATTAGCATGTATGCGGTGTAGTTCGGTAAAGTCTGGCGCTCTTCAACGTCGATTAGTATCTCGACGTTCATGGTCCCCCCTGTTGCACCTGAATCTGCGACTCTGCTGTTGTCCCATCCGTCAAGAACCAGGTGATACACCTGATAGGGGGATCCATCCTGTAAGCCGAGCGAGGACCATGCAGTCCCGGTCGAGTCAATGGCCACGGAGAACTCCTCATAACCTACGGACTCATAGGCATGCGAATCCCTGAAAGGCAACCACGTCGACATGTCCCTCCATTCGACCGGTACCATGTCAATATTATAATCGTCCAAGCCCCTAAAATCATACTCGCTAGTGTACATTCCATAGTTTTGATCGGTCATCAGGTATATGTCGCCTCGGGCCTCTGATGCTGCCGAGCCGCCGCTGTGGCTGAAATCTATGCAGAAGGTGTAAAGATATCCCGGGATAAGCACCATGCTCAGTGTCGTGGCGCTGTCATTCATCACCGCAACCCCCTGGAATCCCGACCATGTACCGTCAGACCACTCGGTGCTGAGGCCCCTCTCCAATGGCTTGAGAGAATTACCCGGAGACCCATAACCGAAAATTCCCTCAAAACCACCACCATCGTCTACGGTGGAGACCTCGATGTAGTCTCCGGGCACACTCTGCGACCAGTCGCTGCTTGGGGAAACATCGCAAGAGCTGTTAGCGGAGGTTGCCGGAACTGATGACAGAGCGCCAGCGATCATCACGGCAATGATAGTCATGGGCAATGCGGCGATTCTGATATCGTGCCTTCTAGAAACCCTCACTACCTTCGCCTCGTTCTGATTGGACGGACGTAGCCCGACTCCTTGTTAGTCCGCTCCTCGGAGGTCAGATATTTTGGTTGTGGCGGCGGGGCGTGCTGATCCATCCCGGAGATGCCTCCCTCGGCCTCCACCTCGTCGACCCCATATCTCTCGATCAGGTCCCTCGCTTCGATCTCCTCATCGTCCTTCTGCCTCATCACCATCCACCCCAGAAGGGCCACCAAGGATACCAGTGAGAGCAGCCCAGCGCTCTTCCTATCCGGGATGAAATCAGTCCAAGTAAGATCCGAGAGGGTCTTTGGCGGCGCAGTCTCCTGGATGGAGAGAACGGTCACGACGTAATCCTTGGATGAGCAAACCCCGACTCCATCACAGGCGGTCATCGAAATCCTGACCTCCCCTGGTTTCCTCCAAGTCTGATTCGATGTCATCCAGTCGTTTCTGGAATCACCATCGCAGCCTTCGAGTCTGTAGCAGTCGTCATCGGTGAACACGTCCAAATCCCACCGAATCTCCAGAGAACCTGTTAAATCGATGTCCCTGTCTCTGGACTGATCTCCATCTCCGTCGCTGTCAAAGTTCGCATCAACATCCAGCCAAGCTGTGATTCCATAATCCAAATCAGGGTCAGTTGCGTTCCCGATTAGATTCACCCTATCTCCTACTATGACGTATTCTGAGGAAATGGGGTTCGTAGTCAATATCTTTGGCGATTGGGATACATGCACTATCAATTCGGTGGTATTGGATTCCCCTCCAGCGAATCCGTCAGTGACAGTCAACCTCACGATATATGCCCCCGGTCTTTCGTACTCGTGCCAGACAATCGGGCCGAGTTTTGCAGGGCTTGCGTCACCGAAGTCCCAGATCCACGAGGCGATGCCGTTCCAATCTGGATCCATTGAGTCGGTTGATGTCTTGCCAGAGAATCGAGGATCCGAGTCATGGCTGCCCCTCCCATCGAATCTGATTGGATTCCCGGGCGCGACGAAGGCCCCCCCTCCTTCTGTATGTGGGACCTGCCACACTATCCCAGCCTCATCCTCTGGAATTCCATCTAGGATCGAACCATTGAGGCTGGGACAACTGAAAGAGAGAATTGGTACGGGAAGTGGATTTTCTATTCCAAAGAGGTATGTCTTCGGGGCAGATTCCAGGCCACGTTCGTCAATCACGACCAGACTAATGCTATACAGTCCAGGGTTGAGGAATGACCTACTGATGGAGGAGACGTTCTCAATGGCCTCTATCATGTCGGAGATGCTCCAAACATGCCTAAGGTAGGAGGAGTCACCATCCGGATCGAAGGACTCGCTCTCAAAGACATAAGCAGTTCTAACATTCCCATCCATGGGCCGATTGAAGATTGCGACAGGACGCTGGTTTAGGACTTCAACCTGCAGATTGGCAAACGAAGTATTCCCGTCGTCGTCTCTTACCTCTAGGGTCACGTTCTTCATGCCCGGCTCAAGCCAACCGACGGTCGGATTGGATAGGAACGAAGCAGTTTCGGAGAAGTCAGATGTCAGTGACATCCCAGTACCGTCTAGATTCACCCCGCCCTCGAAGTCCCATCTGTGTTCCATTATCATACCGTCGTCGTCGACGAAAATTTCAGGCATGCTCAGAGGTGTCAGCGTGTAAGTCTGCAACACTCCGTCATGGACTAGCCGGGGGACTCGATTGAGTATCCGAATCAGAATCGTGAGTTCGGAAGCATGAGTTCCATCGCTCACGCTCAGTCCCATGGAGTAGATGGTGCCATTTGCATTGCCGTCAATCCAAGAATGTCCCGCTTCGTAGAGTCCAACACCAGAATCTGATTCCCCATCCCCCCAGTCCCAGTTGAAAGTCAGATGCTCAACTGGGACATTGTCCGAGGTTCTACTGGCAGAGAACTGGATTCTCTGATTGGTTTGAAAAGTAATTTCACCAGTAATTGCCACCCCCTCTATGGATATCTCTGGAACCGGGGCCGACGAATCATTCACTGAGATGTTCCAGGTCTGTGCCTCGGAGTAGTACCCCCCTCGGTCCATAACGACCAGAATAACTTGGTACTCGCCTTCTTCCATGTAGGGGTGAATTGGGTTCTTGAGGCTGGAGCCATTTCCGTCACCGAGATCCCAGATGTATGACGATGGGGTCTCATTGTGATTGAAGGATCCGTTTTGAAGACCGAATCCCCATGTGTCGTAGCCTCCTCCGAACATATGGGTCGGCAACCATGTCTGGGTGGCTGGAGTCGAGATGGACCCGGAGCCAACGGGCTTCATGTTGTAAATCTGCACAGGAAGCGAGAAACCCTCGTCCTGCAGTCCTCCGGTGATGTCCCTAATCCTCACGGAGAAGGACCACTCACCCGTGAACGAAGGCGTGAACCAAATCGCCCTTGAAACCGGCTCGCTATTGCTTGCGGCTAAGTTGAAGATCAGTGAATCTGTGAGCACGTTTTCAGTATAGGCCTCGAAGGTCACCTCCAAGGTCTCGTAATAGGCGTCGGAGGTCACTTCTATTCCGATTTCGATGCTGTCTTGGAGAGAATCGCCATCTCTGTCAAAGGTCTGCAAGGAATCTATTGTGACTTCTGCAGGCTCTGTGATCAAGCCCGCGTTCACAGTTATTGATCCAGAGGGATAGGACCCCGCTGGCATGATTCCGCAATTGGCGAAGTCGTAGTCACAGTCATCTATCAATGAGTTGAACCATACGAGCAGCCATACCTCCGCTGTGGTGTTGCCGAAACCGTGTATGAGCCCCGTGCCGATTCCCGTTGTGGAATCGACCCTCAGTTCGCTCATGGTCCATGTACCAGTCGCCGCCTCCCTGATTAGGATTGCACCTTCGAAACCGAAACGGTCTGGTTGCACCATCAAGTTGAGTGGGTCGCCTGTGCCTTGTGTGAATCTGTAAGATCTGAGCCCCCACCCTTCTATGGTGTGTCCTGCCGACTGCCAATTCTCAGACCATTGTTGATTTGATCCACTTGATCTCGCCTTGCACACGTAATCGGACGAGCATTCATCATTCATCTCGAGGTCCGAAAAGCCAAACGCCCCTTGGGGGCTGTCTAAAGTGACTGCGGCGCTAAAGTTCGCAAAAATCTCGCTCATCGTACTGCCAATCTGGGTCGATCCGGGCCCAGGATTTCTAGCCAGGTCCTCGATTCCATCTCCTCCAAGGGATGTGTCGGCAATCAGACTGCGAATTGAAGGGGCACCTCCGAGCTTGTCAGCGAGGTATAACATGAACAGGAAGCCGGCCCCATAATCGGCTGCCCTCTGGTTCCACCACCTCAGGCCAAGGCTGGTGTTCATGGCCCAGTTGTTGGCGTGGTCGGATAGGGTACCATCAATTCCAAAGCACAAGTAGGTTGCCAAGTCGGCCGCGCCCTCGTCAATCCAGATGTACTCAAAAGGATCCCATGCATTGTGGATCAGATGCTCGAGCTCATGGGCTAGGATTGCGTTTCGACCATCCAGGTCATCAACGTCGACGAACAGAGATTCTCGCAGTGCGGAGATTCCGGGTTGGAAGTAACCCCCAGTTCCACCGGGTCCGTCCACAGCGTGTATGACGATCTCGATCTGGCAATTATTGTCGACGTCCGGGGTGTCCCCGAAGTAATTCGTGTCCGTCGGGTAGATTATCGACTCCCATGTTGCGGTAATGTCATTCAGTGTCGTGGATGAAATCACCGCCCCGTCCTCGACGAGAATTGCTGCATTGGCAGAGATTTTCTTGACCGTGAACGAGATCGTGCCATCGGGAGTCGTGATATTGCCGGTGTCATCAACAGACCAGGCCTCCTCACAGCTTCTAGCATAGTGCCTCGAGTAATGGTAGCTTGGGCTGAATGGAAGAATTACTCCGGGATAACCGTCCTCAATCCATTGTTTCTTCAGGTATGTCGTGGCTGAGAAGCGGGGGATTTCGCTCTCGCTGAACATGTACTGCTTGCCCTCAATAGTGGGCTCGAATCCCGAAAGACCGTCCGCCATGCTAGATGTCTCAGAATTTCCTTCGAACGGCTCTGAAGCAACCAGTGGGCCGAAACTGGCTACGACCATGGTGGCAATGATCAACAAGGACAATGGCACTGGGGTCGTTTCAGCGCCATCCCGCATTAACAACACTCCGTCCGAGTACCTTCAGCAAACGGTCCGAGGACGTATTTTAACATCGATGGAGCATCGTTCGTACATGCGCGGGCGGGTATGGTCCAGACTACTCGCGGCCTTCCTGCTAATCATGTCGTTTGCTATGCCCGTCGATGCCACGGATTCCAACGAGTTGGTAGAGGAGCGTGAGTTAGTTCTGATTGAGACGATACCCCATGACCCTACTGCATTCACTCAGGGGTTGGAGGTTAACGAAAACACGATTCTCGAGAGCACCGGGCTCTACGGCCATTCAGGATTGAGGGAACTGGATCAGGTTACCGGTGACGTGCTTCGCGAGGTGGTTGTTGACGACGCATATTTCGGCGAGGGAATCACTATTTTCGATAGCTCCGTCATCATGCTAACATGGAAGAGTGGCAGAGCATTTGTTTTCGATCTAGGATCCCTGTCCCTGATCTACAATCTCAGTTACGAGGGCGAGGGATGGGGCATTTGTTTTGATGGTGAATACTTGGTCATGTCAAATGGCTCCTCAGAACTTTCTTTCCGCGACCCCCTCACCTTTGAGGTGATTCGGTCGGTAACTGTATTATCGAACGACGAAGAGGTAAACCGTCTGAACGAGTTGGAGTGCGTTGGCAGCACGGTATACGCAAACGTTTGGGGCCAAGACCGAATCATTGCAATCAACTCCTCCTCTGGCATAGTTGAGTTCCACGTCTCGGCATCATCCCTTGCTGCCAATCAAGGGGAAACGAAGAACGAGGTCCTCAATGGAATAGCATACGATCAGGGGGCAGATGCTTTCTGGATCACCGGGAAGAATTGGACGGAGATGTACTTGGTAAGTTTCGAATCCAATCCTACTAACGACCAGAACGCGAGCACTGAGATAGGGCGACAGCATCCTCCCACAGCCTCGCTGTTGGAGAGAAATTTCACTCCCGCCATCCTCATTCTGTTCATTATCCTGATCGGGCGTCGTCTAAAACATCAACAGCCGTCGCCCCCCAGTGCGGCAGAGCAGTCATCGGAGATGCCATAATGGACCCGAGCGAGGAGCAAGAGGGTATTGACCTCGATTACCTGATGGAAGATATGGCAGTTGACCCGGCTACCAGGGTCGCGGGTGCAATCCTCATTGTTTTCGGTAGCCTGTTGGGGGCCCAACTAGGAATCATGCTAATTTCCGCTGATCCCGGGGAGGTGCTCTCTGGCAGGCTAGATTCTGCCAACATGTACGCCGACGTCTCAGGCATCGTTAACTCCGCGTTGATCGATAACACGACCGGGGGCGACCCTGTGGAGGGGGTCAGAGTAAGGCTGCTGAATGACGATGGCTCGACGACAGGGAAGGAGACTCTGACTGACTCCAATGGACGCTTCACCATTGCCGATGTTCTTCGAGAACCATCGATAATTTATGTAAGCCATCCTGGAAACAACACTACCAGCGTATTCATGGTTCCCGGCGATCACGCACAGATTGTCGTTACCCTGACCCCTGGCGATGGCGAGCAGACCATCGACATGAGGGGTGAGAGCCATCTCGGGGAGTCGGTTTTGATTGCCACTGCAATAGCCTTCCTGACCCTACTTGCCGGACTTACTGGAATAATTGGTGGATTTGAGGCGTATAGGGGGAAAAGCTACCGCAGGTCATGGTGGTTGGCCTTTGTGGGTCTTTGGAGTAGGGGGATGATCTTCGTCGGCCCCTTGCTGATTCTGCTCGGCATGGGGCTAGTTACCCTTTCAAAGGAACAGTTTTCGGGGGACGCCCAATAGGCTGACTAGGGTTTTTGCATGTATCTTTTCACAATCGAGGGTGGAGATGGTAGCGGTAAGGGTCTGGCAACGAAGATTGTGTCGGAGGTGCTGGAACGCGAGTTCTCGTTCTCCTCAGTAGAGGCTACTAGCGAACCGCGGCGTGACCACGCCCTAGGGCGCCTCGCAATCGATTCTGTGAGGAAGAGGTCGATGACTCCTGAGCAGGAGGCCGGCCTATTCGCTGCAGACAGGCTGGACCATTCCCACGGCTGGATTCTACCTAGGCTTCTAGAGGGAAGGGCCGTCGTCAGCGAGAGAAACATCCACTCCTCTCTTGTTTATCAGGGGATAGTAGGCTCCTTGGGGGTTAGCAGGGTTGCGCACATGAATGCTGCTGCTTTGGTTCCCGATCTATGCATCTGGGTAGATTGTGAACCGGAACTGGCAATGAGGAGAATAAAGGATGAGACGCTAAGGGGGGTCTCGAACAAGGAGGAGTACTTCGAGACTACGGAGTTCCAATCTAAGATAAGGGAGGGGTATCAATCCCTACTTTCGGGGGGTGTGGAAATGCCGACCCCATTCGACATGGGCGCGATTCTCGGGCCAATCCCGAACGAAGGCACCGAGAAGGAGTTCCGTAGCAGACTCATCGAAGGCATCCGGGCCTTTCTGCACAGGAGACCGATGCCTATCAACGTAGACCTCGAGGCCGTTGACCAGTATCAGATCAGGCAACTATTGAGACTCTCAATGGGGCAAAGCACACTCGCCGATTTAGGCGTCAAGCCAGCCAAGAAAAAGTCAGATTGGCTCGATGGCGAGACCCCTTGGAAGGTACTGAAGTCCGCTCAGGAGAGGCATGGAGAGATCCTCGCCTCTGCAACAGGGGGGAATATTCTAGAAATGCCCAAGAATATCCTGAATCACTCAATGTCTTCCATTTGTGGGACCTTCTCACTGGTCCATACTGCCGACATCTCCGAGCTCCGTTCAGCAATGGGTCCCGTGAGATGCGTTTCCGAACGGCATTCCCAAAGAATCGTCAAGTTCCTACACGATAGTTCCGAGTGGCTGTCCCAGCACAAGACGCTGATTGGAAGGGAGGCACCCCGTTCTCAGTTGAAGGAGGAGCACTTTTCCTATGGGAGGCTGCTGCTCGCAATCTGGCCGTTCCGAGAGGCCCTCAGGAGATGGCAACTTTCCAATCCCAAAACCCATCTACGCTTCTCCTTGGGGCAAATCATCAGAACGGGAGGGCATGGCTCATCTGTTCATGCCGCCATCTCCCGACTCTCGCTCCTTGGTTGTGGCATTGACGGCCAATCACCACCGAATGACGAGGATGAGCTGATTGAATGGTGGTTGGGGAAGTGAATCAGACTACTTGATAACGAGCCTAGCATTGGCTGGGAGGGCCACTTCGCTCGCCCCCTCGAAGAATTTCGGCCTTGCGGCGAAAGCTGAGGTAAACCACCACCCGGCGACGAGCCCGGCAGCGAAGCCCGTGACTAGTCTGACTGGGTTTGTGGACTCGTATGACTCCATGAGTAATTGAGTGAAACCGTCGATTGCCATTGGAACTATTCCAATGAACATTATCACGGCCACTGCAATCAGCCTCGAGTCCCCAGCATAGAGGGCGGTAAGGCGATCATCGGGCAAGACTGAGAGAAAGGTGTCACGAACCGTCCACCTGTTCAACCCCCTATATCCGAAAATCGCGCACCCGATAGCGAAGCCAAGCAATATTCCGACGTCCCTAACGCAAACTGGCATCTGATTGCCGCTTACTTCCCAGGACCTCTGATGCTTCTGGTGGCAGTTGAGATCCCCTATTGCGTATACCACGGCCCAAGCAGGATTGAGATCGGTCCAAGCGAAGCTACCCCCATGGAGGGACTGGTCATGCCCGAGTGACGACCCTTCGACATGGTCCCTATTGCCCCAACTGTTGTGATTGGCATAGTCGATGGCATTCGCCCTTCCCGATAGTTCGGGAATCGTACCGGGGGGGAGTGTGGCAGGCGCGATAAAGCAGAGGAGCAGGTAACCCCCGGCGATGCTTGCGAGAATTTTTGAAATCTTCACCTCACGCCGCCTTTCGGTGAGCCCATTCTTCAACTTCGGGGCGATCATTTCAATCTCCGTCATTACGGTTTCCCGTGTTGGAACCCTGATTTCACCGTTTGGTATCATGTTCATACTCGTGTTCGCATACCCTTGGAGGGGCCCGATACTCCGATGCGAACAGGCTCAGTAACCCTATGGCCACTCGGTGGACCGCCGACTCGAAAAGGGTGAAAAAGCGATTCTTCCGACCTAATCGATTTCCAATGTGTCAGGCGCCTAATGACTCCAATTCACTGTTCAGTAGCCGGACCAGCCAGACGTGCAGGGCCTCACTACCCATCTCGGAGAGAGTTGAGTTGAGGAAAGCGGCAATCAGTGCGCCTCTTGCGTCAGAGGGGTCGAACCCCCTAGCCTCGAGATAGAACATCTGATCTTCGTCTATGGGCCCGTTGGCTGTCCCATGACCGCAACCTACGACTTCGTGCTCTAGGACCTCTAATTCCGGGATAGAGTCTGCCTCAGCGTCCTTGGACAGGAGAAGATTGTGGAAGATTTGAGTGGCATCCGCCCCGCGTGAGCCGTCGGCGACTCTGAGCATACCAGTCCCGACGGTCCTGCTGTCGCCTCCACATGCGGAGTGCCATGAGAGCCTACTGAAAGTCTCGGGAGCATCGTGATGAATCTCAACATGGTGGTCCAAGTGCATCGAGTCTGCAGAGAGCACAGAGCCGAGGACCCTGAGGTTGCCCCCTGGTTCGCCCATCCTGTATCGCAGGTCCGCCTTGGTCCGCTCGGAACCGGAAGAGACAGTCCCTGCACGCACCTGCGCGTCCCTGCCAATCGCAATTGAATCGACTCGGAGCAAGGTCCCTTCTTTCTGCAGGCAGACGACCACGTCGTTGAGCACGGCCCCTTCTCCAACCTCCCCTGTACGAAGAAGGCCAAACCACTCCCCGGAACCGCTCACGCGCGTGACCAACTCAATTTCCGCAAATCTCCCCACATCTAGTGAGAGGTGCAGAATTGATGGAGAACCCCCCACATCGATGTCTAGAACCACCGGGCCGTCCGAGGAGAAGTTCGGCTCGACGCTGATGGTCCACTTAGAACCGACCGAGGCCGCCTGTAGGAATGATCTTGTGACGACGTCACTCTCGGGGAGGCCCGAAGCGGAAGCCAAACCCTCCTCCAGCCGGATTCCTTTTGGGGCAGCGCTGCCGTCGAGGTTGACGATCCTCAAGGTCGGCGGACCTATGTCAGGGATGCAGGCGATGTCATCGGTTGGGTGGACCCTGCGCCATGGCGTGTATCTCCAGAGATGGCTGGACCTGTCGGGCTCATCGAGCGACAGGTACTCTGTGTCGGCGTCCAATCGCCCACCTCAGCCGATGCTTCCTTCCATTTCGAGGGCCATGAGGTGGTTCAGCTCGACAGCATACTCCATTGGCAACTCGCGGGTGAAGGGCTCGAAAAAGCCGTTGACGATCATCGCGAGGGACTCCTGCTCGGAGTGTCCGCGACTCATTAGGTAGAACAGCTGATCGTCGCTCACCTTAGACACGCTCGCCTCATGCTCGCAGTGAGCAGTAGAATTGGCGACCTCCATGGTGGGATAGGTATCAGAGCGACTCCTATCATCTAGGATTAGAGCGTCGCAGATTACGTTGAGCTTGCAGTTCTCGGCCTTCGGCGAGACCTTGACCAGCCCTCTGTAAGAGCCGCGCCCACCGTCCTTGCTGATGCTCTTCGAGAGAATCTTGCTGGTGGTGTTCGAGGCCAAGTGGTGAATCTTGGCACCAGCGTCCTGATGCTGGCCCTCGCCGGAGTAGGCCACCGAAATCACCTCTGCATGACTCCCCTCGCCCTTTAGTATCACAGCCGGGTACTTCATTGTCAGCTTGCTACCAATGTTACCGTCTACCCACTCGATCTTAGCATTCTCGTGTGCTATCCCTCGCTTGGTCACGAGGTTGTACACATTTGCACTCCAGTTCTGTACAGTCGAATAGCGTATGTGAGCACCCGGCAGCGCGATTAGTTCCACTACTGCTGAGTGTAGCGAATCGGTTGAATAGGTTGGAGCAGTGCATCCCTCAACATAGTGCACGCTGCTACCTTCGTCGGCGATGATCAGAGTGCGTTCAAACTGCCCCATGTTCTTGGCGTTGATTCGGAAGTAAGCCTGAACGGGCATCTCGACGTGAACCCCCTTCGGGACGTAAATGAATGAGCCACCGGACCATACTGCGGTGTTTAGAGCGGCAAACTTGTTGTCCGTCAGTGGGACAACGGAGCAGAACCACTTCTTGACGATATCAGGATACTCTCTCAGACCGCTGTCCATATCGAGGAAGATTACGCCCTGCTTTTCGAGGTCCTCACGGATGCTGTGGTAGACTGCCTCCGACTCGTACTGGGCGGTAACGCCAGAGAGCCATTTCTGTTCCGCCTCAGGTATTCCAAGCTTGTCGAAGGTGTTGCGAATGTCCTCGGGGACATCGCCCCAGTCCTTCTCGGTTGCTTCAGAGGATCGCAGGTAGTAGCATATGCGGTCGAAGTCGATGTCCCCCAGAACCTGAGTGTTCCCCCATGTTGGCATGGGTCGCTCTACAAAGTGGTGATATGCCTTGACTCGTGACTCGGTCATCCACTCGGGCTCCCCCTTGAGGGCCGAAATGTCCCTGACGACCTTCTCAGAGAGTCCGAAATCGAAGCGAATAGTCGAGTTCTCCGGATCGTGCCATCCGGCTTTGTACTCTCCCACAGCATCCATTGCTTCCTGATTGGCTGGCATTGTGCTAGTCTCCCTTCCCGGCCTCAGACTCAAGCCAGTCGTAACCTCGCTCTTCTAGTTTCATGGCAAGCTCCGGACCCCCTGTTTCAACTATCCTGCCCCCCAGTAGGACATGGACCCGGTCTGGCTGGATATGTTCTAGGATCCTAGAGTAGTGGGTGATGATTAGGGCCCCTGAGCCAGTCTCTCTGACAGCTTCGTTGATTCCAGCAGCGACGGTTCTGATTCCATCGATGTCTAATCCACTGTCGGTTTCATCCAATACGGCCAACTTCGGTTCTAGCAGTAGAAGTTGTAATATCTCGAAGCGCTTCTTCTCACCTCCACTGAAACCATCGTTGACGTACCTTGAGAGAAAGCTGCGGGAAATGTCCAGAGTCTCCATGGCATCCTTCATTGCGCTTCTGAACTCAGCCCCCTTCGCGGCTTCCTCGCCCCTGATGCTAGCGACTGACTTCCTGAGGAAGTTTCCGACCTGAAGCCCCGGTACGGCTTGTGGATACTGGAAGGAAAGAAACACCCCAGCGCGTGCCCTCTCCCACGGCTCGAGTTCTAATAGGTCTTCTCCGGAGAGCAGCACATCTCCCTTTTCGACCTCGAAGTCCGGATGCCCCATTATGATGTTTGCAGCGGTGGTCTTGCCACTGCCGTTCCTCCCCATTATGGCGTGAATTTCTCCTGGATTGATGGTTAGATCTATGCCGTTTAGAATTGTTGCCCCATCTATTCCTGCGTGCAGATCCCGAATCTCCAAAAGCGCCTCCCCTCTGCTCATAGCGAACCCATTTGACAGAGTCGTACCAGCCTCCCTTTTCAATGTCTGCTCAAGTTTAGGTCACCCTAAAATCTGATTACCAACTCGGAACATCATGAAGGCGGGGGATAATACTTCCAATCCTGCCTCAGACAGCATAGAGGAGGCCTACAGGGCTCAGATCGAGGCCGTGATTCGGAAGGAATCTCAAAGGAGGGTTTCAGAAGCACATGATCCCGCCGAGATCACACGCCTCGAGTCGTTATCTCTCATCGGCCTAGTAGAGGGGGATGACTCTGACTTGGTACCTGCCCTGATGGCTAGATTGGGCCCGGTTAGGGCTGCTCTGGATGGCCATGGGGGGGGATTGGTAATCACCGAGGCTGTAATCGAGGAGGTTCGCAGTGGGGGCTCGGCTCTGTCCCTGGTTCTGGACTTGGATGGCTCTTGCGTATCCTGCGGCGCTGCTCCCGGTACACTAAGAGGGATTCAGGATGACCTATTGGCGGACGCCGAAATCGCTTCCGTGCGTTTCAGTCTGACTATGCTGGAGTGGTTCGACGAACTCCAGCGAGACTTTGTCCTCAAGCACGGTGGCGTTGTATTCGTCTAACTGATCATTCTAATGAGGAATTCGATGGCATTTGGTGCGAAGCCCAAAACCGTCACCTCCTCCCCCTCAACTAGTTCAAGATTTGAGCGTGCCTCGCCAGCCATGTCGTAGCTTCCCGCCTTCCCCTTCCAGGATTCGCTTTCTATCAACTCCATTACTCTCTCGTCGCCCATCTCATCGAACTCGACGATGGAGGACTCAGTCCAAACGTCTGCTGTCCAACCACCCTCAAGCATCTCAGTGCCCCGGGATTCGTTCGGTGGATATATGATTGCCGTGGAAGACCAGACTCTGTGCCTTCTACCAGAGAGCCTGAGCAGTGCGGCTGTTGCACTAGCTTTGCTCGGAGCCTTCCCCAGAGGAACTTTGAAGTCATCAGGATCCTCTACCAGGGTGTCTGCCACGAGCGTGTAGTCAGGCAATTTGTATGGGTCCTCAACCGTCAGTTCCATCACTGCGGCACGGGCCTTCGAAAGGCACGTTTCCTCAACCTGCACTCTGACTTCCGATCCGGGCGAAGGAGGAATCTCCGGAGTAAGAAGGGAAGCCATCTCCAATGTCGCACCCGTACCTATCAATTTCTCCGAGAGCCATGCACGCCGTCGCGCCGAGGCAGAGGCAAGAAGGACCACCGGCATCGTGGAACCTCAGAGATGGACTCTCTCATGGCAAATCGGGCATTTGGTCGAACTGAGTTTAGTACTGATTACGAATCGCCCCCCACAGTTGCTGCACACGGCGGGCCTGCTCACCGGTGCCGAGGAAGAACCCAACATCTCAACCGACATGATCGGTGGGGGCTTCGTGCCTATTTCCTCCAAATCAGGGGAATCAGCAACGGGCTCCGGCTCACTCCTGCGTTCCCTTCGAGCCTTCCTAACCTCCGCTCCCGAGGAATCAAGTTCGAGCTCCAGAGGCTGAACAAGCTCCACATCCCCGGAGTTCACTGAGAGGTCAGAGGCATCAATCAAATCCACCACATCGTCCTCCAAAAGTACGGCACCTTCGTCTTCGATTGCACGCCTCCTACTTGCCCAACTGATTCCTTGAGCAGAAAGTGAGACCAAAGCTACAGCACCGAGAATTAGCACGGCGAATGCTACGCCAATCACCAGAATCTCGAAGCTAGCCTCATCGAGCCCGAGGGACGATCTGACTTGGTCGATTAGGGTCTGCCCCTTCATCGACCCTCCCCCGTCGTCGACGAGAGACCGTATCTGCCATCCGCTCGAGGACGATAGCAGCATTACTGTCTCTCCCATCTCTGGAGATCTGTCAATAACATTAATCTGACCTGACAAAATCTTGTTTGATAGTCCGAACCAGCCGTCCTCATGATCGATTATTCCATATTCAACCTGAGGTCCCGATGGTCCCACATGGTCATAGAGAACTTGGATTCCACGCCCTGTTTCGACAATGCCGATACCGCCCATTCCTCTCGCAGGTAATCGTTCCTCCAAGCCATTCATGGACTCGAAGGTCGCATCAGCAACTATTGCCAGAAGTTCGGAGTCCCGAGCCTCGCCCTCTCTCCAGAGTGCCACGATCCTCTCCTCCTTGTCCTCGACCAGCACTGTCATATGGGGTAGCGAAGCCTCGTCGCCAACCGCCTTCTTGTAGGACCATGGCGTTTGCTCGATTAGCCCGTGCGCGTACCACAGCCCTAGCCTCTCTTTGCCCGTGGAATCGTTTCTAGTGGTCTGATAGAGGAGGTGCGCTCGTTCGTGGCCAAACTCAATTGCAAGTGAGTCAGAGGTCGACGGTGGTACGTCGATTTCAGCAATGATGCTGGGATTCAGGTGCCAGTCGGTGGAAGAGGTCGGCGCGTCAGCGTGGAGGAGGAAGATGTTCGTTACGTCATCCATAGTGCCGCCTGTGAAGAGGTCCCGGTGGTAGCCAGCCACGATTATTTCAGAATCGATAACATCCATGTCAATTCCCCAATACTTGCCATCCGAGAGGGTAATGCCTTTCATTAGGTCCTGAATCGGGGTCATCTTGCATGTGGGGTCAATGGTGGAATAACTCAGGGTCTGCATCAGGAAGCCATTCGAGTCGAGGTACCGCCTTGTCCAAACGACGTGGGCTATGCCATCCTCGGTGCTTCTCACTACGATATCGCCCGACCACCGATCTTCCATTATGTTGCTGCATTCTACTAGGGCCTTGTTCGGTGTGAGCTTGTACAAGTAGAGCGTCTCTTCCTTTTCTGTGATGACCAGGCCACCCTCATCATCATCTAGGTTGATGATCTCAATTGGAGACTCTCCCGCGTTGAATTCGGCCTCCCTTGGCCCCGTCAGTGTTGATCTATCGACAAGTATTGTCTTTCGGTGGAGATTGTTGGTCCAGTCCAGATCCGTAGCCTCTACCACGACATTGACCCGCAGGTCCTGAGGGCCAGTTTGGTTGGGGATGTACAGGAATGACAGCAGGGCATGAGACCCTCCCAGAACGAATGCAGCGCTTGCAGTGCTGACTTGCTCCCAACCCCGATCCGTCAAGATCTCTAGTGACCCTTCTACGCCGGTGGCGTCGCTGGACCCCAAGTTGTCGACGCGAGCCTCAACTAGGATCTGCTCGAACGGGCGTGGAACGACAGGGGTCGTTGCAATTGCCCCTTCCCTGATAGCAAGGTCGACTCCGGCGGGCCGAGGCAGAACGGGAAACGACGCAGATAGCCCGTTGTTCGAGTCATCAATCTCTTCGATGGTGTTCAAAGGGTCAATGATGATGTCGATAGAGGGATTGCCGGGTGAAGAGGGGTTCCAGTACAGAACCACGTCGATGAAGCCACCACTGTCTATGTTGGGAATCACATACTCGTCCTTCCTAGACCCGTCCTCCTCCAGAATAATGCCGACATCGTTGGCCGCCTTGTCCCCTGTGTTCCTCACCGTCGCCCTCACTTCTAGGAAGGTGTTCACGTATGCCTCTGACATGGGGATGCCAAACTCCTGAACGGAGATTGACTTGCTCACGAATACCAGGTCTGGCGTAGGGGGGATGTTGTCAACCGTGATAATCCTTCGAACTTCCTCTGCAAAGACCCCAGTAGCGCTCAGCATCCTCACAGAAATCCTGTATTCCCCATCCTTGACTTGGTTGCTGTCCCAGTCGAAATACCAATCCTCCCACCCATCGTCTTCATCATCACACGAACCACCAGAAGAGGAACTTTGCCATTCCTTGAATTGGTGAGCACAATATTTGTGACCTCGCCAAGCCGGATTTGAGTAGCCCTCTGAGTCCTCTGGGCTAGAGGCGTGCTCAATGTCATGGGAATCCCAAAGACCGTCATCGTAGGTAGCCGCATCGACCCAATCATCAGTATCCAACCTCCATTGTATTGTCGCGTTTCCGACCGATTGGAATCTCCCAGAGACCCTTACCACGTCACTAAGGGAATTTTGTCCGCTGGGGGAGTTCAGTGTGATGTTGACAGTCCCGATGGGATATGCTATCTCAGTCAGGTTGCTCCACTGGCCTATCTCGTTCCGCGCGGAGACCTTGGCGATGAGCTCTAGATTGCTGAAATCTTCTGAGAATGAAGGAACAGTGAATGAAGTCGTCCAGTTGGCAATCCCAGATGCTGATTCTCCTGCTAGAGCAATCGGATTGTGCCATCCCAAAAGAGTGGCCGTTGAAACAGGGTCGTTCGGACCGGGTTTGAATTTGTACTCAATCTTGACCAGAATCTCCTCAATGGAGCCGTTTGCTTCTCCATGCTCGTTAATATGTCCACGGAGGTTGTAGGCTTCTTCTTGGATAACCCAGGAGAATCTCCGTGGACTCTCAATTTCTACCCAGTGCCCGCTTAGCGGGGGAACGGGGCCATCGCCGCTACCGTTTTGCTCCACCCCTAGCATCCCGTTCGCGACCATCCCGCCATCGATAATCCCGAATCCATATTTCCTGTTCCAGCTCTCTCCCCGGTGCTCCTCGGTTTCCTCCCCTCTGGATTCAGAATGCATCATGAGATAGTCCATGATTGCCTCACTTCTCCATGGTCCCTTTCCGTCTTTCATGAAATCGAACCCACGCACTTCCCCAATCTCCAGCATAATAGCAACCATACCCGCAACCGCCGGGGTTGACATGCTGGATCCTGAAAGCGAAGTGTAGTCGTCCGACGCCCTGTTATTCTCGGATCCAGGGAGGATGCTGCTCGACTCGCCATGCTTAGCCGAGTTGATGTTCGAACCGGGTGCGACTACCCATGGCTTCAGCTCGTCGTACGAGTCCCCGTCCCCGTCATCCTCCCTAGGCCCGTAACTGGAACTGCTTGAGATCGAGTCATCTCCTCTGTCGATGGTGTTCTTGTCGTCCAACCAGCCCACAGTGATGGCGGTGTCGGCCGCGCCAACGGAATTGACGTTGTTCGTCCCATCATTACCGATTGCTGCCACGCAGACCAGTCCCTCTTCAGAGGCCTGGTTGACGAGTTGAGCCTCGGCGGAAGTACCGTCGTCCCCGCTGTCGTCACTGCCGGGGGTGCTCTGTCGGCCGAAGGACATGGAGACGACCTCTATGCCCTTGCTCGACTCGTTGTTGCCCCAATCCCTCTCGTGATTGTTGATTACCCACTGTAGGCCGGCTAGGATGGACTGTGAGTTCCCGCCCCCATAGTCCTCCATGACCTTGACGTCCACGAGGTACGACCCCGGGGCATAGCCCTGATTGATGCGCGTCCAGTCACCGGTTCCCAGAGCGATGCCAGCGACATGAGTGCCATGCCCATCACCGTCGTCCGGGTCCTCCTCATTGCAACCAGACTGACCGACTCCTGTTGCATCACACCCAGCGACCCATTTAGGGTCGGGCAGATCGTCGGGATCCTTCGTGTTGTCGTGGTTTTCATCTGAGAAGTCGTCTAAGGAGAAGTGCTCGTTGTCAACTCCGGTGTCGACGATTGCAATGACAATTCCCGACCCTGAGTACCCTATTGCCCTGAGGGCATCATCATAGACTCCGGAAGTCCTCACCTTGGAACCCCGAGTCGCCTTGTCCAGATATGGCACGATGACGTTCTGCTCCTCTACAAGAATTACCCCATCTAGCCCCCAAACATCAATCAGAGCGCTGACGGGAACATGGTCGAGGACTATGGCATCTAGGTGGTCCATGGGCATGAACCATGAGCTCTCGTCTGCCCAGCCATGTGCCGAAATCACGTCAACGAGTGCAGTGGTGTCAGAGGGACCGGGGTGCCAGGCGTAATGGACGATGATTGCGACGGTTAGGAGGCCGTCATCCCCCGTAACGGCAGTCTTGGAAACCGACTCCCTCTGCCCAGAGAGAATTAGTTGGAGCCTGTCGTCCATCCCATTGTTATCCGCGTCCGACCAGAATTCTAGCCACCATCCAAATTCTTGGACCTGAGGTCCCGCGTCGAGCGGTGAGTGGGTCGGGAGCCTGTCCTTGGGGGGGCACGGTTCAAGGCCGCACATTAGGGTAGGGGGATCGATGGAGCGGGGCTCTGAAGACACGTCATCTAGACCTCCCGCAGGATGGATGCTCGCGACGGCCCCCACCGAGAGGTCGAGGGCGATGACCATGCATGCGGCTATGAGTGGCATGAACGGAGACGCTCTGTCACGCATGGCTCTCTTAGAGAGCCAAAGTCACGCTCGGTATAATTCCAACCTCTGGCGGTACTAGGCTCGCATCGTTATGGCCACCTCATGTGCCGAGCAGAAACTCCGCACCTGAGTTCGCATACCCCCCTGTCCACAATTGGCAGCACCTCTCCCCCGCAGACGGGGCAGATAGTGTGCTCGGCAAGTTCCTCGAGCCACGCCCTCCTGGTCTCCAACTCGTCACCTTCCTCTCGAAGCTTAGAGATGATTCTGGCAGCTTGGCCTTGTAGGGGTTCACCTGCCTCGGTCCACGGATCGCCTTCCAAACCCCTCATTCGTGCCGTTGCCTGGTTCCTGATGGCCTCAGCACGTGAAGCCCCTGTCGCCGGTTGGCTGGATCCGTCCAATGCACTCGGAGCACCCTTTGCAATCGGTCTTGCTAGGGCATAGGCGAGGAAGAATCCACCAACGTGGGCCATATGGGCGATGTTCGTCTCCCCCGCGGTTCCGGTCTGGATGGAGTACATCTGGAAGACCTCCAACCCAAGACGTACGAAGGCGATCAGCCAGACTGGCCATGCTCGAATCAGGAATAATAGGGGGAACTCGATCTTGTCCTCCGGCCAGCAGGCCATGTACGCCCCCAGGATGCCAAATGCAGCACCGCTCGCTCCGATAGCCGGTACCCCTGATTGGGGGTGCGATGCAATCCACGCCAAGTTCCCTCCGACGAGACCCAGCATATACACCGCGATCCATCTCCTCGCCCCCAGACGCTGCTCCAGTGGCACTCCAGCGAGGGCGATTACCAGGACGTTTCCAAGAACGTGAATCCAGTCAGCGTGCAGCCAAGCGGCTGTGAAGATGCGATGGAACTGGGAAGGATTCCCAGCAGTAGATGAATCCGTAAATATCACTGGAATAACGCTGAACAGGTGAATGGGCTCGAAACCGAATAACTCGGAGTCGAATGTAGAGAGCGCGAACTGGACGAACATTACCAGTAGCAGGGAGAGCACCATGGCTAGAGCAATGCTCGTCTCGTTTCGGGCGGCCGCGATGAACGGACCCACCGTGACTGCGATTAGTATGACTATCCACACGTAGTCCGTTGATTCAAGATAGCTCCAAGTCACGTCGCTGTCAAAGCCCACCGATGCCATCACCCAACCCCTGATGACTGGCCATCAAGAGGGCTTCGCAAGGACGGAACCACTCAAACGAAGACACGCTCTGGCCGGCATATGGGTCAAGCCGCACTCGTTGCAGCCGCTGCAATCGAGGTCCACAGGGGCCCGAGGAGTGTTCTCGAGGGAGTCTCGATTGACCTCAGGGAGGGCGAGGTTGTGGCTGTATTGGGTGAGAATGGATCGGGCAAGACCACCTTGATCGAGGCCTGCGCAGGCATACTGCCCCTGCGCTCTGGCCGGGTGACGTGGCGAACCGAGTCCGGAGCGGAGAGGGTCGTTCGGGATTCCGAAGGACGCCGCACTGCACCTCCCTCGATGGGCCTCACGCTCCAGAAGGACGGCATGTGCGGCGAGGAGACGGTCAAGGAGCGACTCGCTACCGCTCTCTCGGTTGCAGGGCGCAACCCCAGTGGGGACGACATCTCCTCCCTGCTGGATGCATGGGGGCTCGAACACCGATCCGATGACCGGATCTCCCAGCTTTCCGGCGGACTCAGAAGAAGACTCTCGTTGCTATGTGGGCTCGCTCCCGCAGCACTTAGCGCGGACTCTCGTGCCGTACTGCTCGACGAGCCTTCGGAGGGCCTCGATGACGGTGCGAAGGCCCTGCTGAGGGGATGGCTCAGGGGCCTTGCCTCGAATGGCCACGGAGTACTGGTCGCAACTCACGACAGGGACGTCATTGCCTGCGCTGATCGACTCATCTCGATACGGGGCGGTGTCCTCGATGAAACGACTGGTGAATCCACTGGCGAGCCAATCGCGTTGCCAAATGCCTGCCCCCCTGCGGAACCCAGTCAGATCGGCTCCCTCATCAGATGGGCATTCAGGATGGAGAGGAGGAACCCCATCGACACTGTCGGCCGTGCCACGCCGGCGATCGTGGCTATGCTGCTAGCCTATTCCCTGGTCGGAAACCTGGACATGGGCCTGCACGGCAGCGGACTGCTCGCCGCACTGGTCCTCGCACCGGCCTTCATCACGGCAGTGGCCTCCCCCGCACTAGTCAGGAGGCTGGCAGAGGCAGACTGCGGGCGTTGGTGGAACGCCGCCGTCGGGCCAATGGCCCGTCCGGCGAACTCCATTGCCGGGGCATCCCTAGTGCTGCCGATACCACTGACTTACCTGTCTTGGTTCGTTCTGGCTGGTTCGTTCGATCCCGACGCTTCATCCGAGGTTCTGAGGTGGCTTTGGCTGCCTGCGCTCTCTATGCTTGACCTGGCCGTTGCCGCCGCAGCCCTGCATTTACTTGTCTCAGACCTACGTCGAGCAAACGCCGCTGCCGCCTCATTACTACTTGTCGTCCTGATTTGGCCGTTCCTCGAGCTCACCGATGCCCTTGCCACAATAATGAACGAGGGCATGACGTTCGGTCTGGAGATTGGAGATCCGATTACGACTTGCCTAATTGCGAGCACCACCTCGGCGCTCATTTGGCTCGTTGCCATCTTTATCCCTGACGCCTGAGGACGAGCATTCTTGACCGGGCCCCGAATCGTCATCTCATGCCCAACTCGGGGACTCTTGGACTCTCCCTCACCTCTTGCGGCCTTGCCGGGGCAATAGCAACGGCATATCTGGGCTTCAACTGGGCCCCGCTAGTCGATCCAGAGGCGTGGAATGCTCCTGAGGCATATCGGATTCTGTTCTGGCACGTCCCGTTCGCATGGTCGTCATTCCTCTCCTTCTGCTTGCTTTTCGTTGGGGCTGTCTCTTGGTACCGGAAGCGAACGGAATGGGGCTGGCGCCTAGTGGTCACTGGCTCTGAATTGGGACTGTTGTTCGGCCTTGGAGTGGTAATATCGGGGCCGATTTGGGGCTCGGCGGAGTGGGGCGTCCCCTGGGACTGGGGGGATCTTCGCCTCAATACCTTCGGCTTGCTTACTGCTGTCGCCCTCTTCCTCGTGCTCTCCAGACGCACCCAGCCGGATGGCGATGACACCAGGGACACGCTGGCCGCCGTGGGGCTGTTCGGATTCACCCTAGTTCCAATCACCGCATTAGCGACTACTTGGTACCAGAACCGACATCCCGGGATTATTCTGGTCGAGAGCGAGGAGACGGGCCTCGATCCGCAGATTCGCATGGTTTTGATGCTTGGATTCGCCTCATTCCTGATTCTGTTCGCAGGCTTAGTCACACTATCCGACGAAATCCAATCCCTAGAGGGTAAGCTGGAAGACCGGCAGAGGATGCTAGATGAGGAGGCAATAGTATGACGGGAATGGCCGAAGCAGTCGTAGCATATGCCATCCTCTCCACCCTCCTCGCTACCTATGTAGTCCGTCAAATTGTGCTACTGAACGGCTTGGTCAGCAAGCTCGAAGAATCCATCTCACGCAGTCCTGGGGCCGATTCAGATTGACACCAACCCCCTCGCAAGCCTTCTAACGGGGTGTCCGAGCGGAGCATCGGGGACCCCAATGGCCGGAGGCGCGTTTTGCATCACCTGCGGGGCAGAGCCCCCTCTGTCCTCGGAAAGGCTTTGCGAGGCCTGCCTGAGGAAGCGCACCACCCTGTCCAAGATGCCAGATAGGATTCAGCAGAACCGCTGCGCTAAGTGCGAGGCCTACGAGGTGAATGGACGCTGGTCCCAAATGGGCGACCACGACCTCGCTGACCTTAGGATCCGCGAGAACCTAGTGCTGGAGGATCGCGCCGGCAAGGTGGATGTGAGCTTCTCAGTGGGGGCCATCGACGACAGGACGAGCCGACTGCAAGTGGAGGTCGAGGGGGAGATCGAGGGACATCAGTTCCAAAGCTCGCATTCCCCGCTACTGCAGACCAGCAATGCGGTTTGCACCGCTTGTGCCCGCAAGGCAGGATCATACTTCGAGGCTACCGTGCAGTTGCGCTCAGCAGGCAGGAAGCTTGAGACGCAGGAGCTGGCTGACCTCAGGGCCACACTGGACAAGTTGATTGACTCCATGGAGACGAACCCGATGTTCTTCGTCACAAAAGAGGGTCCCGTCCCCGGCGGCTGGGACCTCCAACTGGGCTCGAAGTCCCTAGCGAGGAACTGGGGCAGGAGCCTTGTCAGGGTATTCGGTGGTTCGGTCAAGGAGAGCTCGACGGTAGTCGGGTCAAATGATGGGATCGACGTCTCGAGGCTTACTCTGAGTTACCGCAAGCCGGCCTACGCTCTAGGCGACGTCGTTCGCCACAAGAAGGAGCTCTGGGTCATCGACAGCTGGCAGAAGGAAGGCCCCATCCTGCGCAGATTGGACAGGCTAGAGAGGTCCGGGGCAACATGGAGGGACATGGAGTCGTGCAGCGTTGCATGCCCAAGGGAGGAACAGCACCTAGTCCAGGTCATGAACCGCGACAGTTCTGCTGCCGAGGTGATGAACCCGAGCGACTTCCGAATGTCCACGGTCGCCCTGCCCTACGATGACGACGGAAAGGCCAGTGAACTGCGCATCGGCTTCATAGACGGGGAATGGGTGGCCCTGCCAGTGATGGCAAAGGAGGCCAAGGAATGAGCAAGCCGGACTTCGCGACTCTCCTAGACGAGTTGGACGGCCAGGACATGGCTAGCTACACCCGGAGTTTCGTAGACGACCTACGAGCGGCCATGGGTGCTGAGGTGGATGTCGAGCAGGATTCGGACTGGAACGGAGTCCTCTGTCTGGGAATGGGCGGCTCGGGTGCCGGGGGACTATTCCTGAAGGCGCTGTCGGACGACTCAGGCGGACTCCCGTTCGTAGTCTGGAGGGACTACGGGGTCCCCAGCTGGTGGGGGCCTGACTGGCTGGTTTTCGCCACCTCGTACTCCGGGAACACCGAGGAGACCATCGACGGCGTGAGCGAGGTACTGGCCTCCGGAGGAACCGTGGTCGGAATCTGCTCGGGCGGCGAGCTCGAGGGGCTGCTGGCACAAAGCGAGGGCTCGATATGCCTCAACGTGCCTCCCGGGCAGATGCCCCGCTCGGCCTTCGGGCACATCTTCGGCACCCAGCTGGCTGCGTGCTGGGCCCTGGGACTGTTGCCCGAGCCCAGCGAGAACGAGCGATTAGCAATGCTCGATCGTCTGGCCACGGCATCCTCCGATGCCGACATAGCCGATGGCGAGGGCATGTCCGCCACTCTGGCCCAATCGCTGGCCGACCGAGAGATAGGCATCGCCGCCCCTTCCTGCCTGAGCCCCGCAGCCTACCGGTTCGCCTGCCAGCTCAATGAGAACTCGGCCAAGTTCGCCCGCTCCGCGGATGTCCCCGAGATGAACCACAACGAGATCGTCGCATGGACCGGTGATGCGGCCTCGAACCAGGCGCTGCTGCTGATGTCGTGCGATGACCTGCACCCGCGGGCGCAGGCCAGGATGGACTGGATGCTCTCCGAGATCGTGGCCGCACCGACCTGGAGGGTCGAGTGCGAGGGGGAGGGCCTGCTCGAGAGGCTCCTCTACGCTGCCCACGTCACTGATTGGATTTCCATCGGGCTCGCCGTTCTCACAGGCGAGGACCCCTCGGAAATGCCTGCTATCGTCTCGCTGAAGGCCCACCTGGCGACGATTCAGTAGAGCGGGCCGAGCACTAGCCTCGGGTCGGGGTAGTCTAGCAGTGCTTGGACTCTCCCCTCTGGAGCCACTACGCCGGGCAGGTCATGAGTCTCGGGCTCGACCAAAGAGAGCTGGAAGTGCAGGTGCGGCTCCCAGCCGCCGTTCTCGTGATGGGCCCCGAACCATGCTATCACTTCGCCTGCGGAGACCTTCTGGCCTACCGACTTGTCTTCTATGGAGGCAGCGTCCACGTGGCCGTAGAGTGCCCAAACCGAAGCTCCTTCTATGTAGTGCTTGGTGATTACAACATTGCCGTAATCGCCCTGTTCAGGGTTGTAGCCGAAGTGCGACACCTCGCCATCGGCGAATGCCATGCACGGAGTCCCAACCGGTCCGCCGATGTCGATTCCCATGTGGATGTTGCGAGTTCCACCGAATAGGTCGGTATTGTACAGATTGGGCCTTACTTCGTCGTACTTGCCAACGCTGTACTCTGTCTGGGGGGGCGTCCATGTGCCGCCGCTCAGGTCTAGAACTGCATACTCATCAGGCAAGTAGACAACTGGGTGGAAGACACGGGCTGCCCAGTTCAACACGAGCGTGAGAGGGGCCTCGCACCTATCCCTCTTCCGAGGGGGCCGAAAACTCCCTGAGGCCGCGATCAATCTCAGAGGGGCCCTCGAGTCCCCTGCCCAAGGCCTCCTCAATGTTCAGCTCCTGGAGCCTCTTTGCCTGTGGCTGGACGGACGAGGCCCATGATCCGACCGCCCGGTTGTAGTCCTCAACCGCCTTATCTAGCCGTTTCCCAACGCTTGAGAAGTGTGAGGACCAAGTGATTAGTCGCTTGTAGAACTCCTTCGCGACATTTGTGATCTCCTCCGCGTCACGGGCTATCTCTACCTGCTGCCACTGCACCCTCACTGTCTGCAGGATTGCCAGAAGAATGATGGGGGAGGCGACTAGGACGTTTCTCCTCAGAGCGAATTCGAAGAGGTTCGGGTCCGCATGGAATGCAGCAGCCACCAATGCCTCAGATGGGACGAACATGATCACATGGGTGGCGTATCCGGAAACATTCTGCTGGTATGCCTTGCTATCTAGCTCCTTGACCCTGTCTTTCATCGACTGGGCGTGCTTGGCCAGAAGTTCGGTCTGTACCTTGGGGTCATCAGAATCGATGGCCTCCAAGTAGTGCTGTCCGACGGACTTGGCGTCGATGGGAATGGTCGCTTCTCCTGGCAGGTTAACCACAAAATCGGGGCGGCTACCCCCCTCGATACCCTTCTGCTTGACGTAGTCGATATGCTCAGCCATGTTGGCCATTTTGAATATATTCTCGATTTGAATCTCCCCCCAGTCCCCCCTGACGTTAGAAGACCGACTCAGGGCGGTAGCCAGCCCTCCAGCCTGCCTCCCGAGCATATCGGTCTTCTCGCCTAGCTTATCCATCTGGCGCTTGAGTCCCTCGTAGTCGCCCCTCCTGTCCAGAGAGAGCTTCTGGTTCAGCGCCTCGAGCTTCTCGAGCTTCTCCGACAGTGGTTTGACTAGTCCCTCCACCGCCTTCTCTCTTTCGAGTAATATTTTCTCCCCTTCCACTCTCTCTGTCGCCAGCGCCTGCTTAGCGGTCAGAATGAACTGCTCGGCGTTATTCCTCAGGGCATCGCTTGCGAGCACTTTGAAGTGGTCCTCCACTCCTTCTTCCCTAGTCTCAAGTAGGGCTTCTAGGTGGGCTTCCCTAGCCAAGGACTTTGATCTGGCTATCGTCCAACCCAAGGCCGCTCCGAGGGCTAGTCCGACCGCGAGAAACAGGAGTCCGGTCTGGTCCACGAGAAACTAGTATACTTGGGGGTATTTGAACTATCAGAAAAGTCAGTAATTCGGTTAATTCAATCACCCCCGCGCTATGCGAGACCATGCGTCTGCGCACCTTAGCGATGCAACTCTCCAAGATGACCCCGCATCCGTGCACCAATGTCGATCTGGAGCAGTACTCCACAGATGGCGATTTGGCTGCCCGTTGGCTGGCTGATATCGCTTCTTTCAACGATATTTTCGATGGCTGCTCAGTAGTCGACTTGGGTTCGGGAAACGGAGTACTGGGAATTGGTGCCTTGCTGATGGGCGCATCATCGGCCATCCTTGTCGAGGCCGATGAGGAAGCATGTGAGGTTTGTGCAGGCAATGCAACTGACTTGGGCGTGGAGGGGCGCGTCGAGATAGTCAGAGCCGAGGTAGGCGTGGAAGGCCTCGACATTTCCTCCGCAGACCTGGTGATCACGAACCCTCCGTGGGGCAGGCAGATCGAGAGGGCCGACAGGCCATTCCTCGAGGCAATCCTCTCAGTGGGAGTTACCGCGCACTTGATGCACAATGCGGAGGCACTGCACATTCAGTCGATATTCGAGGCTGCTGGCTGGGGCGTCGAGCGTTACGGAGAGGCAGATTTCGCCCTGCCGGCTGCATACGAGCACCATGCCCGGGAGAGGGGCCGAACACGCGCGGCATTCTGGCGTCTCTCGCCTCCCTGATATTCGTGTCCGAGACTTCCGGACCGTTGATAGGGGATTGTCAGGTCGGCGGGCCGATGAGTGCCTCTGAGGGAGACTTCGTGACGCCCGGAACCCCCGTGGCGATTCCAGGCGATGGGCAGCCCGGTGAGGGCGTCCACATCGCTGCCGGCGAGGCGGTCGCCGTTGTCGCCGGCACTCTGGTCAGAAGCGCTGGAGTGCTCTCCGTGGATCCGTCAAGACCACCGCTCAACATACCCGAGATGGGGGACGTGCTGATCGGTGAGGTCAACCGACTCAACGAGAAGACCGCCGAGCTCAGGGTGCTTCACATCGAGGGCAGGCCAGGTGGCCACAGGGACATCCCCGCACAGAGGCTATTCGCTGACATCTTCGTCTCCGAGCTTGTTGACCGCTTCATCCCATCAGCCGGGGACGCCATGAGGAAGCGGGACATCGTTCGCGCCAAGGTCATCAAGACGGAGCCCATGCTGAAGGCCTCGACTAAGGGGGACCCTGACCTAGGGGTTCTGTACGCAGCCTGCCCGACCTGCGGGGCGGAACTCGCGTCGAGTGACGCCACTCCGGACTTCAACGTCACATGCCCACGGTGCGACTACAGGGGATTCAGGGCCCTCTCAAACGGCTTCGGTCACGGCTTCAGCATTCCCGACGGCTCTGATCTCCAACCGCTCAACCGCCCGGGCCAGCGCTGGACCGAGGAGGCTGAATCTACTCTGGGGCACGATGGGGCCAGGCCATACCTCTCCCCCCTCGCAGACCACAGGCGCGGGCTGTCGCACGAGATTCCCGCTTCCGCACGCAGATCTCCCACGCCACGAGGGCGAGACGGTCGCGGAGGCCGGCCTCAGAGGGAGATGCACGCTGCGGACTGCACCCTCTGCGGGACGGCAACCAAGGTCCCTTTCAAGCCGACTCCGGGAAAGCCGCTGCGATGCAGGGACTGCATGGACAAGGTGGAGGCCGGGAAGGCCAGCAAGGAAGCCCTTGCACGTGAGCGCGAGGTGATGAGGGGGGCCAGGTCCAAGGCCGAGGAGACCATGGGAACCAAGCTTTTCGTGGGAGGGGTATCGTACGAAGCCACAGAAGACGAGCTTAGGGAGCTGTTCTCACCTCACGGCGAGCTGAATGAGGTCCACATGGCCATGGACAGGGAGACCGGCAGGCCCCGGGGCTTCGCCTTCGTCACCTTCGCAAGCAAGAAGTCCGGTGAAGCTGCCATCAAGGCGCTCAAGGGCACCGATTTCAAGGGTCGGAGGATCACGGTAGAGGAGTCGACATCCGGCGGCAGCAGGGGCGGCAGAAGGGGCGGCAGCAGACGCAGGCAGCGCCGCTGAGGGCGAAGCCGTGAAGTCCACGCCGTCATGCGGCGAGTGGGAAAACATGGACGGCTGGCTTGTAATCGACGGCTACGAGGACGAGCCCGCTGCCTTCGGGGTGCCCAATTACCTAGGCTTTCACATCCGCTACATCTGCGGCGTCCTCGAAACCAGGGGGGAGCCATACTCGTACATGACAATCGACCAGTGGAGGATCCATCACAAGGGCAAACTCCCCAGCCAGCAAGCGCGGGAGGGAATCAGACGTGAGCTTGCGGACATACGGGGAGCAGTCATCCTTGCTGGGGCAGTGGTACCGGGGAAGTATGTCCGAGGAACCCCGATCAGCAGGCGGGAACTCGACGAGGTGCTGTCCGTCCTGCCCCAGAACCGCCCAGTGCTGTGCGGTGGATGGGCGATTCGGCACTGGAGGCACGAGGGTTGGACGCCGCTCAGGAAGAACCTGTTCTGCACGGTGCAGGATACCGATGCTTCCCTAGACCACTTTGTGGCGACCGGTAATTGGAAGAACACGAGGCGCACTGCCGAGCAATGGGGCTCTTGGGCACTAGCAGGAGCCAGTTCCAAGGCAGTCACCGCTCACCCAGATCTAACATCTCCGGGCGGCTCCCCCGGCCCCCTCACCTACGAGGTTGAACTCTACCAGGGATGCGTTCGCTTCGAGCGCGGATGCAGGTTCTGCATCGAGCCAAAGAAGGGAATTCCCCAATGGAGGCACGAGCAGGATGTCATCGCCGAGATCGGATCCGCATTGGATTCGGGCGTTCGCAACGTCCGCATAGGGGGTGCCACCGACATCTACACCTACAGGGCCGAGGGGGCCGGGGACATAGAGTACCCAATACCTGATCCCGAACCCATAGCTAGGGTGCTGCACGGCCTGCGCGAGGACGAACGCCTCGAGGTCCTTCACGTCGACAATGCCAACCCCTCCATCGTCGCAGAGAACCTCGAGCCTGCCACAATCATCACCAAGACCCTAGTGCAGACTCTCTCAGACGGTGCGGTGCTCTCGTTCGGCCTCGAGTCCGCAGACCCCGCTGTGCACAAGCAGAACTGGCTCAACTGTGACCCCAGCCAGCTTCGCACGGCCGTCCGACTCATCAACGAACATGGCAGGGACAAGGGCGAGAGGGGGCTGCCAAGGCTCCTCCCCGGCCTCAACTTCATCGCCGGCCTCAATGGCGAGACCAACTCTACCTATTCGATGAACATGGAACTTCTCAGGAGCCTCCGGGACGAGGGCCTCTGGCTGCGTCGAATCAACATCAGACAGGTCGAGGGGCAGGGATTCCAAGAAGTCCCCGAACGGACTTTCAGGGACTTCAAGAGGCAGGTCAGGGAGACCATCGACCGACCGCTCCTCAAGGAGATGCTCCCAACAGGCACCATCCTGCGCGAGGTCTGGTGGGAGGCTCACAACGACCGAATTAGGAGGCCGGAGCAGATTACAGACCCCGAACACAGGGACCCGAGAATACACGGCAGATCGGGAGTCACATTCGGGCGGCAGATCGGAGCCTACCCAATCCTCATCGGCGTGCCCTACAGAATCCCCCTTGAGACCAGATCGGACATCCTCGTGACCGACCACGGGATGCGTAGCATCACCGGCGTCGAGGTCGGGCTGGACATCAACAATGCCACCCAGCAGCAGCTGGAGGCAATACCCGGAATCGGCAGCAAGTCCTCATGGAGAATCGTGAGCGCTAGGGCAAAGGCAGCGAGGAGCTCCAACAGGCCCTTCCAAACCGTTCAGGAGGCCTTCAGCGAGTCGGGCATGCGGATGCCGGAATTCGCGGGGGAGGTCCTAGTAGCCTAATACTGGTCATTGGCGAAGCCGAGCAACCCCAACTCCTCGACCTTGCCAGCCGGAGCAAGGAAAGTCACCTGCACCACTCCCGGATGCCTTCCGATTTCGATCGAACCCGTGATGGTGGCTCTGTTCCTAATCTCTGGAACGGTAGTATCCAGCAGCGCAGCAGCCCTTTCAAGACCATTCTCGGTCGCGGAGTTCAAGTCTGGCCCCGAACCCACTATCGAGATTGGCACCGCGTCCTCGACCCCTTTCATACCCCAACTTCCAGCGACGCTCTCAGCCAAGGCCCTCTCTTCTTCTGAGATCGGCTTGGCGAGGAACGGGAGGTCCTCCTCGACCGGGAATATGATGGGGCCGTCGATTCCCAGTCCTTTGAGGACGTGGACCTGCAGGGTAACTATGCCAGAAACATCAGTCGTGTGCCCAGCAATCTCCCCGTCCCCCTGCATAGCGTGCATGTCGCCCATGTAGATGCCCCCTCCGTCTACCTTCACCGGGCAAATCAGAATCGCCCCGGCACGAACGGCATCGATATCCATGTGGCCGTCTGTGCGATGCTGCAAATCCTCAGCGGTTATCGCCTGTGGGTGGGGGGCCCCGACGAGGAACGTGCCGAAGTCCCCTGCGTTATGTGAGTCCGGCATCGCTATCGCGGGGCAGGTGCCCAACTGGCCCATGAACGGCCTCAGCCTAGCAACGAGGCCAACCAGATGGTGAGGTGCGAAGGTGAGGATCGAGTGTTGGATTGCATTTTGGGGCATCGCAGCGTAGAACTTCGCATCGTGTGCGATTTTCTCTGCGGCCCCTTTGTCGAGGGTGACGCCTAGGCTTCGGTTGTTATCGAACGCGATGGTGTAGCCGTTCGTAAACTTGAACGGGCTGGCCGGCTTCCCAGTTGACTTGAATCGTACGGCATCCTCGCCGATTCCCTCTACATACGAAGCCGGATTCAACTCGTCGTTGTCGGGGTCGTACTTGGCCACGTAGGGATCGCCCATGTAGAGGCCGTCCACCCAGTAGTCGTTGCCCGACGAAGTAGCCACCGAGGTCACGGAGATATCCTTGATCCTAATCGCAATTGCATCGCCGACCTTGGCCCCCTCCACAGCGACGGGAATCGACACCTCGTGGCCGCCACGCAGCTCGGGAGTAATCATCGGGCCCCAGCACCCCGGGGCCGTGTTCGCGATGATGTGCCCACCGTCTCGAACCGGCCCCAACATCGGCTTCTCGGGATCTAGCACTCCATCTGTGAATTCATTCACATATACTGTCTCACATCCATTTACTTCTTCTGTCATATATTCCTCTCCTATTCTCGTTATCCGCCTGCTGCGGGCATCAGGAGCGTAACCTCCTGTCCCGACTGCAATTCTTCATTGGCACCTCTGTGACTTCCTGAGACGAAGGGTATCGCTTCACCAAGGGTTCCGATGGACTCGGGGTACTTCGAACCAAGTGCATCCAGCACGTCATGGATGGTGGCGGGAGTCTGCACGGTGACGCTCAGGCGCGAAACACCGAACTCCTCGGCCAACCTACCGTTGACGCGCACCGAGAAGGCACCCTCAGTAGTCGCCGCCATGTGCTTGACACAGAGGGCTTAACGCAGAAAAAGCCTCTGACATCCAATATAATTGCCATCAGACGTAGAAGTCGGCCGAGACCTCTGCCCCATCGCCTCCGAGGTAATCCTCTATGGATCCTGTTGGGTCTATGGCCTCCAAGAGGCGCAACGCCGTTTGCTCGGTGGTGTCGAGGTCCAAGTCAAGAGGTATTTCGAATGCCTCCTCGATCCACTTGGCTAGCCTGTCGGCCGCGAGTACGTCGGCACTGGTGCCGACGGTATCGGCTGCGATACCTATCGCTGGAACACCCCGAGTTGGAGCAAGCGAGAGAATCATTCCTGCCATGCCCATCATGCCCCCCTCTGGCTGACCCCGGCTGACCGTGATGTCATCCGATTCGAGATTGCTGCGAACCTTGGCATCAGAGCAGATTACGTGGATAGAGCGTTCTTCCGGCCCAGATGCCAGTCCCGCCAGTATCAGTAACTGCGTGGACTCTGAGTCCGCGGCCAGCCGAAGTATCGACTCGGAGACCTCGAATTGGCCGGCTGCGGTCATTGGCTGCATCATTCCGCTGATGGCAATCACCGTGCCCCCATCTGGAAGGAGGATCGAACTCAGTTCGAGGCGGGGTGGCCTGATCAGTCCCTCGTTATTCAGGGTTGCATGGGGTGGGAAGTCAGGATGCAGGAGCCACCCCAGAGTTCTGGATGGATGTTTGCTCAGGAGGCCATCGATGACCAGCTTCCCGACGTTTCCCACGCCCGGCACTGCCTCAATGATGGTGCAGTGCTTGGGGAGGCCCTGCCCCTCCAGCCAATACAACTGCGACCTGTTCACTCGCTCTCCTCCTCCCTCGCCGTCGGAAGGGACTCGACCCACTCGTCGCTTCCAGCATCCACTCTCTGTCTGCGCCTAGCTCCTTGTGGATCCTCAGGCGAGTACTTCAGCGGTGCTACGGCGACCATCGCACCTCCGCATTCGGCACACTCCGGCCCCAAGCCGAATTCCCTGCACTCTTTGCAGCGTTGGAGCTTCGTCCGCGCCATGGTTAGTCCGGTAGGCGAGCCCCTCGATGGGGTTCATGAAGTATCGTCCCCAGACGGGAGCGCTCAAAGCCGTTCTATGGCTATCGAGCCTTCGACAGACCCGATGCTCTGCGTAGCAGCCTTTTGGGCTGCTTCCCATACCGACTCGGCTGCTGGGTAGTCAGGAGCGCGGATATCGACCCTGTAGTGTGGCGCTCCGTCGTAGTGGCAGGTCAGGAACACGTCCTCCACCCCTTCAGCGCACGCTTCGGCAGACAAGAGGGCATCCTTGATCGCACCCACTCCTTCAGGACCCCAGACCTCAATGTCGAATTTGCCTCTGATTTCGACGAATGGGGGAACTATGTTCTCTATGGCCAGTTCGGTGACTACGCCTATCCAAGAGCCTTGGAAACCGGAATCTGCGAGCGCATCCTCGCTGATTGCGCATTCTTCGAGTGCCCCATAAAGGGATCCGAAGGCCCCCCTCATCTCTTCGGAAACCGCTTCCGCCTTCTCGTCGGTCCAACCAACTCTTCCCGCTGCGACCCGCATTATCTGAGAGGCTCTCTGCTCATTCTTCCAAGACTGGAGCGTGGCTCTGCGCCGCTCTTCGGAAACTGACTTTATCGACAGGGAGACACTCTGCCGCTCGATCTTGACCCCGATGACCTTGGCCACAACCCTCTGGCCCTCCCTGATATGGGTCCGGATGTTCCTAACCCAGCCAGTTGCAATTTCGCCAATGAAGACGAAGCCCTCCTTCCCAGAGTATGTGTCTAGGCTCAGGTAGGCTCCGTTCTCGCGAACGTTCTTTACCGTGCAGACGAGCAACTCGCCTTCATCCGGCCAGTCGTCCGCAGCCGCTGCCAAAATGCCGCCTCGCTCAGTTCAGGATCTCTAGGACGGTACAGCCAGTGAGGTTAGCCATGCCACTGGATGGCTCGGCCAGCGTCGAGCCGCAGATGGAGCACGAGATAGTCGTGGAGGCCCTATCGAAGATCGTACACTCGTTGCCGCAGTCACGGCAGCTGACCTTCAGGAATCGTCCACTCATCACTCACACCTGTCACTTGTCGACGAGCTCGAACTTCCTAGCCCGCTTCCCCTTGGGTGAATGGGCCTTTCCTGTCTCGGTGCACCGGTATACTAGATTGACTCGCTTGGTCGGCTTCTCGCCTGATGGCTTCGGTCGGGGAAATCCACGATATCCAGAGGTAACACGACGGAACCTCCTCTGACCCCACTTGAGTTCGCTGGCACGCCTCTTCTTGACGCGCTCAACAGTGTGCTCTGTATGCTTGCCAGCGGCTGGACTATAGCGCATGACCTTTCTCGGCATCTTCACCATTCAGACAACTCCGCACCATGTGCGCCGCGAGCCACCGATGGCCCGTATATGACTATGTCGAGCAATTATCGAACCTCTCGGGTGATCGACGCCAATGAAAAACGACATGAATCTGAACTCCAACCCATCGGCGATGGACGACCACCAACTTCGGGCATGGGCGGGCTTCCTGATCACAATGCTGGGGGTTTGCCTGCATAGGACGGGTCCCGCTTTCGAAAGGAGTCGCTTCGGACTCCCGATTGCGCTCCTGGGGGTTTCCATGTTCATCCTCCTGCCCGATGGGCTTACTGGACCCGAGAAGGCAATGCACGATGCCCTGCTATCCTCCCTTCCATGGGTAGCTGCCGCCACAGTAGGCACCCTGTTAGTTCTCAGGGGTGCACCGACCTACGGTTCGGCCGACCCCGGTCTGATGATTCTGGGATGGGCCTCGATTTCCTTGGCATGGCTTCTGATTTCCCTAGATCTCAATTTTTCTGTGGCCTTTGGACTCCTGTCGGGCCTCTCGGTACTACCGGGCCTATTGTTGGGGATCATTGCATTCACCCTCGGGGTCTGGCTCGCCGAGAGTTTTTCGGGAGCCAGCGGGGAGTCGAGCCCCTTGACGGACGATGAAGGCAGGTTGGTCAAAAGCATCCTGACTAGGCGTTTGGGAGGTGATGAGGGTGATCATTGAGGTATCAGCCGCTATGACCATCGCCTCGGGAGGGATGATGCTCTCTTCGTTTTACTTTGCCATCCACCTCGCCGCCTCTATGAATCCTTATCATCGGCCACTGGCACCGATGATTGGGTGCCTAGCATCTTTCCTAGTCGGACTTTCCATCGCTACAGCATTCTTCGATGGCTCGCCAATGTCTGCTGCGAGGGGAGCCCTTTCAGATGCGGTTGCGAGCATACTCTCGCTTCTGCCACTGGCCTTCGCCTTCGCTACCTTCCACCTCATCAAAATAACCATGAGAAAGCTTCCCGAGGACCCTCTAATGGCCCTCCTCGTCCCTTCCACCTCCGACGAGTGAGCCATCTCAATGGATAACCCTCATAACAAGTCGGCCGGTGCCCGCGTCGTTCCTAGGAGGGATGATGATGTCAAAGGGCACCCCGAGCATGGGTAAGAGGCAGAAGTCCACGCACATTCGCTGCAGAAGGTGCGGACGGCACTCGTATCACAAGCAGAAGGGCCAGTGCGCACACTGCGGCTATGGGAGCACCTCCCGTCTCAGGAAGTTTCGATGGAGCAAGCGCAACAGGTCCATGTGGCAGAAGAAGTGACTCCACTCCGGAAACTGCTAAGTCCCTAAGGTCGGAGGGCCCTCTGGTATCCGATGTGCGGCATCATCGGGATCGTTGGGAACCCGGGCTCCCAAGTGGCCACTAACCTGTACGATGCCCTCCTCGTTCTCCAGCATAGGGGACAGGACGCAGCCGGTATCGTGACCAGTGACTCAGACAACATCTGTCACCGCAGGGCCAACGGGCTGGTCCGAGATGTGTTCAGGGACAGGCACATGGGGAAGCTAATCGGCTCGATGGGAATAGGACATGTCAGATACCCCACCGCTGGGTCCAGTTCCTCTGCTGAGGCCCAGCCTTTCTATACCAACACCCCGTTCGGTGTCAGCCTCGCTCACAATGGAAACCTGAACAATACTGCTGACATCATCAGTGGCCTTCTCGAGTACGATCACCGACGCATCAACACTAGCTCGGACTCGGAGGCTCTGCTCAACCTCTTTGCCGCCGAGGTTCAGCGTTCGGTGAACGGCCGGCCCGGGGGTATGGGCGCACTTTCCGAGGACGACATCTTCCGCGCAATAGAACGAACGCACCTTAGGGCTGAGGGGAGCTATAGCGTCGTCTGCTTAGTGACGGGTTGGGGGTTGGTTGCGTTCCGCGACCCGAACGGCATCAGGCCGCTATTTATGGGGAGAAATGACACTGAAGGCTTCACAGAGCGCCTGATAGCCTCGGAGAGCGTGGCGTGCAAGGCCCTCGGATTCGAGCCCGAACGCGACATCGCCCCTGGAGAAGCAGTCATTATCAGAATGGACGGCTCGTTCCACTCCAAGCCCTGTCATCCAAATCCCGTGCACACTCCTTGCGTGTTCGAGTACGTCTACTTCGCTAGACCCGACTCGGTCATTGACGGGATATCCGTGCACGCAGCACGCCTGAGGATGGGCGAGGCTCTCGCAAAGAGAATCATCAAGATGATTCCCGACCACGAGATAGAGGCTGTGGTCCCTGTTCCAGATAGCGGAAGGATTGCGGCAATAGGCCTTGCTAGCGAACTCGGTGTACCTTATCGCGAGGGCTTCGTCAAGAATCGCTACATCGGCCGCACCTTCATCATGCCCGGGCAGAGGATAAGAAAGGACTCTGTCAGGAAGAAACTCAACACCATCGACGAGGAGTTCCAGGGAAAGACCATCCTTATCGTTGACGACAGCATCGTTCGTGGAAACACCTCCCGTAGGATTGTCCAAATGGCTAGGGAAGCAGGCGCAGCCAAAGTCCTCTTTGCGTCCTCATCGCCCCCCATCGTCCACCCCAATGTGTACGGGATAGACATGCCTGCTCGGAGCGAGTACGTGGCGTATGGCAAGGATGCCAAGGAGATCTGCGAGGCGATAGGTGCCGACTGGCTGATCTATCAGGAGCTTGGGGCCCTAGTCGAGGCCTGCCTCGGCTCTGCCGACACCGATCTCGCCAACTTAGACTGCTCCTGCTTCGATGGGGTCTACGTCACCGGAGGCATCACTGAGGACTATCTCCTCATGATTGAGGGGACCAGAGGTGATTCATCCAAGGGAAAGGCCTCAGTTTGACAGAAGGCTTGAGAGCTCTGTCTTCAAGACAGGCAGCGCCTCCTCCCAAGTTGAGACGATTCCGTAGTCGGCAACACCGAAGATTGGCGCATCAGGGTCCTTGTTGATTGCAACGATGAACTTGCTAGAGCGCATTCCGGCTAAATGCTGAATCGCGCCGCTGATACCCACGGCGATGTACAGTCTGGGATTCACCGTCTTTCCAGTTTGTCCGACCTGCATGCTGTGGGGAATCTCGCCCCAAGTGTCCACAGCCGCTCTACTAGCCCCAACCGCTGCACCGATGAAATCCGCGATTTCGTAGAGGTGGGCAAAGTTTGCCGGGGCACCCATCCCCCTCCCTCCGGAGATGATTACATCAGCTTCTGAGACATCGAGCCTTTCGCTGGCCTTGGCAATGGCCTCCCGTACAGCGACGCCGACATCAGCGGATTGACTGACCGTCGAGACATCTGCGTTTCCATCGTCAGCCGCCGCATCGAAGGCATTCGGCCTCAGGGTCAGAGCGCAAGGAGGGGAGACAGCCACCGTCTCTACGGCCTTTCCGGAGTAGACTCCCCTAGTGACGGTGATGCCAGCTTCTAGACTGGTCGCATCCTGTATGATTGGTATTCCGCGCATAGCTGCAATCTGCGCTGTGACCTCCCTTCCGGCCGGCGCCGAAGCAGCTATGATGACCCCGTCAGAGACGAGTGGGTTGAGAGCGGCCGCCCAAGCACCGCTGTCAAAGGAACCGAAGCAGTCTGCTTCGACGCATATTACTTTGGAAACACCACTGATGGAAGCAGCTGCGGTCGCGCCCACCCCTCCCGGGCACAGCACGGTCGGAGTTCCTCCAATGGCAATCGCGGCGCCTACGAGTTGCGATGTCACCGGGTGAAGGCCATCCACTGTGGTTTCTGCGATGATTGTCACGTCCATTCTTGCACCTCAAAGGACATTGGCCTCATCACGAAGCTTTGCTACTACTGCAGGCACAGAATCGGCACCTTCGAACTTCTGCCCAGGTGGCTTAACTGGAGGGGGGGAGTGGGACTGCAGTGAGATGGAGGAATCCCCTATTACCACCCCTAGGTCATCTGATGTCATGGTTTCAATCTGCTTCTTCTTAGCCATCATAATCCCTCGCACATTTGGCCTGCGCAGTTCCGTGGCCCCCTTGTCGAATGTGAAGAGGCAGGGCCGAGAGACCTCGACCCGCTCGTTACCGGTCGGGCTGGTTCGCAGGGCGATGAATCCGTCCCCCTCCGCAGATACCTCCGAAACCATTCCCACGCAGGTAGCTCCAATCAGATGGGAAACTCCGGGGCCGGTCGACCCTCCGTTGGTGTCGGCGGCCTGCTTCCCGCAGAGCACCACATCCGACCCAGATCTCTTGACCGCGGCTGCTAGTAATGACTGAACGTGCGTGCTATCGGAAACTCCCTGATCTTGGATTAGAATCAGGTTGTCAGCACCCACGGCCGCAGCATCCGCGAGCATCTTCGTGGCCCTAGCCGGGCCGCATGTAATCGCGACGATTTCTCCCCCACCGGCCTCCTTCAACTGGAGCGCGGCTTCGAGCGCATACTCGTCATAAGGGCTCATGGACCACTTGCTGACGGCGGATTCTTCCACCCTGCCGCCCGAGACAGAGATCTTGGCGGTGGTGTCAGGAACCTGCTTCAGGAGGACGGCAATCGTCACGTTGCATCGAACTGACATCCCTCTATCAAGATTCGCAGTGAGGAATCACATGCTCAAATCAGGGTTCGCTGGTGAACGCCTGAATACCAGTGATGTGCCGCCCTAGAATCAGGTTGTGAATATCATGTGTGCCCTCGTAAGTCTTGACCGACTCGAGATTGGCCATGTGGCGCATCACAGGATACTCGTCAAGGATTCCGTTGGCACCATGGATGTCACGCGCCATGCGGGCGATTTCGAGCGCAATGTCGACGTTGTTCATCTTGGCTAGCGAGATCTGCTCGGGGATCCATGCGCCGTCGTCCTTCTTCTTGCCAAGGTGGTATGCCAACAGCTGCCCCTTGGTAATCTCCCGCAGCATCCACGCCAGCTTGTTCTGGACCAGTTGGAATGAAGCTATGGGCTGATTGAATTGGATTCTACTGAGGGCGTACTCTTTGGCCGAACTGAAGCAGGACTGGGCTGCGCCAATGGCCCCCCAGGAGATTCCATAGCGTGCGTTGTTCAGACAACTGAACGGCCCTCTTAGCCCTTCTACATGGGGCAGAATCCTATCTTTGGGAACCTCACAGTCCTGGAATACCAACTCACTGGTGTCGCTGGCCTTTAGGGAGTGCTTCCCCGTCATCTCAGGAGTCGTGAAGCCTGGGTCCCCTCTCTCGACGATGAAGCCACGAATCACGCCATTGAGCTTGGCCCAAACTACGGCCAGATTGGCGATGGTGCCGTTGGTGATCCACATCTTGGCCCCATTGATCAGGTAGTGGTTGCCCTTGTCCTCGGCGCGGGTAATCATGTCACCTGGGTTGGAGCCGTAGTCCGGCTCGGTAAGCCCGAAGCACCCAATCCACTCCCCGGTCGTCATTTTAGGTAGGTAGTGGCTCTTCTGCTCCTCGCTGCCGAAGTCCCAGATCGGGTACATGGCCAGAGAGCCCTGAACACTAGCGAATGAGCGCACGCCGCTGTCACCCCGCTCGAGCTCGCGACAGATAAGCCCGTATGCAATGTAAGACAGCCCAGGGCATTCATAGCCCCTGAGCGGGGCGCCTAGAACCCCCATCTCGCCTAGGTCGACCCGCCACTTATCGGGGAAAACCCCATCCCTACAGGCATTCTCGATATTGGGTATCACCTGCTCGTCTACCCAGTCGCGGACCATGTCGCGGACCATTCTCTCCTCGTCCGTCAGCAACGAATCGATATCATAGAAATCCAAGGCCTCGTACGCCATCCTTCTCGCCCTTCCCGATGGTAATGTCCTCATCAAACTATGCACGAGCCCTCATCTTCTGCTCCTACGACGTTGCTCACGGAGCACCCCCTTGCGCTCTTCTTCGCTGCCAATCCTGAGGGTCAACCACTCACTGAGCCGAGGGGAGGAACTCACTATCAGGCTAAGGACCATCAAGATAGCACCTCCGACAATCACCACCCCGACCCAGACCCCCAAAATCCCATCCGTCCGGTCGTTTGAGACGGGGTTGAACGCCACAATGGTTCCTGAACTCGTGATAGCCCACCCAGAATGCACACCCACCGACCACGTAGCGACTAGGCGCTCGCCAGAGATTGCCGGATCGAAACTGACAACATCACTATTCTCCAACCAAGGAAAGGAGAGCCTCAGAGCCAAATCATGCTCAATCATTGCGTAAGGAACAACGGAGATAATGGATTTCCCATCGGACTGTTCGGCAATTCCGCTGAACTGCCCATTGACATCTTGGAGCTGCACTATGGTGACTTCGGACGAAGAGGCATCACCAATTTCGAGATCGACGATAGCAATGTTCCTATCGTTCGAAATCAAGACGCAAGCATTCTCACCCCTTCCCGGGCAGGTCGCATCGATCCACGGGTACCCCGTCCCCCCAATCCAATGGAGTTCGTGATTAGCGTCTATGACTCCGATTCCGTC
>JASLNR010000054.1 GCA_030745885.1 Candidatus Thalassarchaeaceae archaeon | reverse complement strand
GAACGCAGCAACGATGTGCTTGGCCAACAACAGCATCAGCATCATCGCCGGACTCACGGTCATGATGGCCGTGTTCGCCGTGGTCGCAGATCCTCTGAGCGCAGTCTCCGGGGGCAGCTCCGCCATCACCTTCCTCGTCCTACCCGAGGTCTTCGCACAAGCCCCCGGCGGCCCGATAATCCAACTCCTCATGGTCTCCGTTTTCTTCCTCGCCCTTTCGTTCGCCGCGCTGACCTCGATGATCTCGACGGTCGAGCTCTGTGTGAGGAACTTCGTAGACCATGGCTTCGACCGCGCACAAGCAGTCGGCTTCACCAGCTTGGCCATCTTCCTGTTCGGGCTACCCAGCGCGATGACATGGATCCTCATAGACGAATCCACGGGAGTCGCCTTCCCGCAATTCCTAGAGGTCCAGGACCACATTTGGGGCTACGGACTGATGTTCAGCGGGCTGTTCATCGCATACAGCATCTGGAGCTACGGCTGGTCTAGGTACAAGGCCTGGCAGGAGAAGAGCGGCGTCGAGGGCTTCGATCTTAGGGAGTACATCGACCACGGCGTCTCATCCTTCCGTGACGATTTCATCAACACCGGCGATAACGACTGGTGGATAGGACGCTGGTGGGACGTCATAATGTATCTCGGATTCCCTTTGATGTTCTCCGTGCTCATGCTCTCCTACTTCGGCGACCTGCTCGCCAACGTGCACGATCCGTGGAATCCAACGAATCCCCATGGCATCTCGATAATCCTACTCTTCTGGGGGGTCACCGCGATCCTTTTCATCAGCCTGAACAAGTACGTCCTAGTCAACCGCCTGGTCCCGACCGATCGCGCCAATACCTCGCCTTGGCCCCTGTACATCCTGTCGGGCGATTACGAGTTTGAACCGCGCCCCCTCTTCAGGAACGTTCCCGAGGGTGCGGACGCACCCATTCACATGCTACCTGGGGGGGATGACCCATTCGTTGTCCAGATGGGGGAGCAGTTACCTGACTCATTCGTAGATCAGTATGGGGAGACGAGACCCCATTCGAAATCGACTATTGAGGCCGAGCTCGCTTAGAATGCCGAGGTTAGCATGACCGAACCGGCCTGCTGGGAACTAGAGTGGGACGAGGTCGCTGTTCTGGATCACAATGCCTCGGTCTTGGGCATCGAGGCCTCGCAACTAATGCGTGCCGCCGGCGAGGCGCTGGCAGAGCGTGCCATGGAGATGTCGGATGGCACCCCCCTCCTCTTTCTATGTGGCCCGGGAAACAACGGTGGGGATGGCTTCGTGGCGGCCGCTATCGCCAGCCAGTCAGGGTGCGATGCCCACGTGCTTGCCAGCCACCCCGCTTCGAAGGGCGAAACGTCGAGCGAGGCTCGGCGAGCGATCTCTGAACTGGGCATTCGAATCGATGTCTGGCCGAGTCTCCCCGAGGGCAAAGCATGGGGCTTGATTGTCGACTGTCTCCTAGGTGCCGGGGCTGTCGGACTGGGGGCAAGCCTCAGGCCCCCAATTGACGAGATCGCGGGATGGGCGAGGGAATTGGGCCGACCAGTGCTCGCTTGTGATATCCCAACAGGTCTGGGCGGCAGCGATGCGCTGACTGCCGATGCGACCATCACCTTCCACAGCCGAAAGCGCGGCATGCCCTCAGAGGCGACCGGCAACGTCACCGTCGTTCCCCTGCCATGGCCCAGAGAGGTGGAGGATTGCGGGAGAGGGGATGCTGTGAGGTATCCCCCAATCCTCGACCAATCGAGGAAGGGTGACCGCGGACGACTCTGGGTAATCGGGGGCGGCCCCTATCACGGTGCACCGATTCTTGCAGGAATGGCGGCTGCAAGGAGCGGGTGCGACTTGGTTCACGTGGCCATGCCGTCTGCCGCCGCCGAGCGCGCCGAGTGGCCTGCGACCCTGATTCCGGAGAGTCTGCCTGATAGGGAGATTCTCACGTTGGCCTCGATAGATGCGATTTCCCACGCCCTGGGGTCATCGAAGGCACCTCAGGCAGTTGTAATTGGCCCGGGCCTGGGCCGACACGAGGACACCATGGAGGCCGCGGCCTCTCTAATTGGCAAAGCGGCTGCGAACGGCACTCCCGTCGTTATCGACGCTGACGGCATCTCCGCGCTGCCAGAGGGCTCTTGGCCAGACGGACTCAAGGGCGTTGCCACCCCGCATGGGGGCGAGGCCAAGCGCTGGTTGGGAAACGAATCCCCAGAACGTGCGCTCTCCGGCTCCTCGGGAGAGGATGCGGCCATAGTTATCACCGGCTCCGAGGACAGGCTGACTGGTACAGGGGGGAGACGGTGCTTCGCGACCGGCGGACATCCCAGGATGGCCGTGGGCGGGACCGGAGACCTCCTAGCCGGCACCATAGGGGGTCTCCTTGCGCAGGGAATGGGTGCATGGCCGGCGGCAAGGCTAGGGTGCGCGCTACTGCGAGAGGCGGGAAGCCGAGCTGCGGCTGGCACCGGACCCGGGCTCCTCGCAGGGGACGTGCCAATCCACATAGCCGAGGCACTGTCGAGTTGGCTGGGTGACCTGTGATGCTGGTTGGCGAGGATTACCCATGGGGCAATCTGCTGAGGGAGTATGCGATCTACTGTGCTGTCGGGTGCATCAATGTCATCGTCTTCTTCATCCTGTACTACTGGCTGTACGAAATTCGACTATCGGAGGGATATCCAGCGGCCACTGCTTGGGCGATTTCCTACTTCCTCAGTTCCTGGCAGGCCCATTACCTCCATCGCTGGCTGACCTTCGAGTCCCCAACTGGGTACACCAAGAGCCTAGTTGTCATGATGGTGATATACGCCATTCTATTGGCGGTCTCTACGGCTTCGACTGCCTATTTCGCCGATATCCTCGGTGTCAATCACCTCTATTCGTGGGCAGCCAACACTGCTGCCTTCGGCTTCCTCGCCTTCCTCGCTCTGCGGATGTTCGCATTCCCCCTCTCCGATGGGCGCATCACACGACAAGAACGCCTTGAGGAGTTCCGAAATCGGCGTAGGGCTTGAAGTGGCTCCGTTCTTGGCGGGACCATGACGCAGGGCGTTCGTGGCACCCGTGACTTCTACCCAGAGGACATGCGCGTGCGCAATTGGCTGTTCGAGCGCTTCAGGGAGGCTGCTCGAAGCCACGGCTTCGAGGAATATGACGCTCCAATGCTGGAGCACGAGGAACTCTACACTCGCAAGCAGGGGGAGGAGATTACGCAGCAACTCTACGGTTTCGAGGACAAGGGCGGGCGCAGGGTCTCCCTGCGCCCGGAGATGACCCCCTCCCTCGCGAGGATGGTGATGGCCAAGGCCGGCGCCCTACCAACCCCGATCAAATGGTTCTCCATTCCCCAGTGCTGGCGTTACGAGAGGACCCAGCGCGGCCGAGGCAGGGAGCACTACCAGTGGAACGTGGATGTCTGGGGCGCGGAAGGCATCGAGGCGGACGCCGAGTTGCTTTCGGTCCTAGCAGCATTCTTCCGCTCCGTAGGCCTGGGTCCCGAGGATCTGGTAATTCGCATCAGCAGCCGCAAGGTGCTCGAAGAGGTACTGAATTCGGCAGGCGTGTCTGGCGAGGAATTCCCCGCAGTCTGCGTGATCGTGGACAAGATGGGAAAGATTCCGGAGGAGGCAATGAGCGCACAACTCGCTGAGCAGGGCTTGGGTGCTGATGCCATCTCGAAGATTCGCTTCACACTGGGGTTGCAGGACCTCGACGCCCTCGAATCGGCCTTGGGCGGGGACAGCACCGCGGTGTCCGAACTAATAGCGCTCTTCTCTATGATTGACGCGTATGGAATTTCGGAATGGGTCGCATTCGATGCCTCCGTGGTCCGTGGCCTCGCGTACTACACGGGGCCGGTCTTCGAGGCGCATGACCGCGCCGGTGAGTTGCGGGCGATTGTTGGCGGAGGCCGTTACGACGGGCTGCTCTCGGCCCTTGGGGGCAAGGACATGCCCGCCACAGGATTCGGTTTTGGTGACATGGTCATCATGGAACTCCTTGCAACAAAGGGCCTCGTGCCAGAACTCCCGACGGGCAACCAGGACCTCGTCGTATCCGGTGATGAGGGCCTCCGACCCGCAGCCATGTCAGTTGCGCAGCGCCTGAGGGCGAGCGGGCGAGCAGTGGACCTAGTCCTCGAGGACAAACGGCTGAAGTGGGCTTTCAAGCACGCAGAGAGGACAGGCGCCGAGCGCCTTGTCATGGTAATGCCAGAGGAGTGGGGGGAGGGAAATGTCAGGATCAAGGACCTTGGTAGCGGCGAGGAGACCGACGTCAGCTTCGATGACCTGTGATCAATGGTCAGGCGACCTAGTGCGCCTCGCCGCTGATGCCAGTGCCAGAGCACCCAACCCAGACAATAGTCCGAAACCCGGTAGCGACCCCACTCCGGGAATCATCCCGTCTCCCTCAGGCTCCTCCTCTTCGACGATTTCGGGAGCGTCCACGATTGGGAACTGGATCTGCGAACGCATCCCGTCTTGGTTGTTCGCGTAGTACAGCCGGAACGAACCTCCACATTTCAGCACCTGCAAAACACCCTCGCATGGAGTCCCCGACGAATCCCAACCCACCTTGGAAATAGTGAACCTGATTCGCGGCTCATCGCCGCTTCGGTTCCACCTAGTGGTGTTCTCTTCGACATCGAGATCCCAGGTGATCTGTATGTCCTCGTCTATCGTGAGGTCGGGGAAGGACTTGCTGGCAACTTCCAGATTGCCCTTCATCAGGGTGATGCGCAGGTCCTCGTCCTCGTCCGACTCTGCTTCCGCGTGATCCAGCCTGATGCCGAATTCGATCGAAATCTTGCCAGTAGGGTTCAGGAACACGTCCTCATCGAAGTTGTACTTCATCTGGCAGGTGATGTCGACCTCCAGACGCTGGCTGTCACCTCCGTCAACCTCATCTCCATAACCCTCGTCAGCAGCTCCTGCTGAGCCCCCGGTGTCGAAATTCTGCCAGCAGTCGGAAATGTCCTCGTTCCCCCAGAAGTACAACATCGAATTGCTGGTGGATGGCTGCTCGGGATCCACGGTCTGGGCGGATGCCGGAGCAACTGCCGAGGAAGAGCTCAGCAGCATGACGAGAAGTACCGCGACTACTCCCCTAGTCATCGGAAACCGCACGAGAATCGCGCCGTTTGAGGTTATCCCATCCCGCGTGAGCCCAATCCAAAGGGTGACAGACTATTCTTCTCCGATCCTTGACCGACTGGCCGCAGACGCCAGCGCGAGCGCACCAAGGCCGGTGAGAAGGCCAAACCCAGGCAATACCCCTTCCTCGTCTTCCCCATCCCCAGGCCCCTCCGGGAACGGACCGCCCTCGGTCAAATTCACCACTGGGAAATTGACCATCGCATCGTTGCCGTCCTCATTGTTCTCGTAGTACATCCCGAACGAACCAGAGCAGTCAACGAAGAACAGGAGGCAATCAACCCCATTGTAACCTGGCCACGAGAACTCGATCTGCAACCGAGGCTCCTCGTTGCTCTTGTTCCACCTAGTTGTGTTCTGGTCCACGGGTATGTCCCATGAAATCATCTCATCGTTGCCGTTGTTGTCAACTGCTAGGAATTCCTTCTGAGCTACCTGGACGTTTCCTTGGTAGAGTGTCAGGGTCAGGTTCTTGCACTCCGAGCCTGGCTCGCAATCTCCCGACCAGATGTTGACGACGAGGTCAATCTCGATGGTGCCATTGGAGTTCAGGTACATGTCCTGTAGGAAATTCTCCTGCATCGAGCATGTGTAGTCGACCGAGACTTGCTGGCCATCGCCGAACGTCTTCTCCCCGTAGCCCCCCTCTGCGGATCCCGAAGAGTCGTTGCTGTCGAAGTGGGTCCAGCAGGAGGACAGGTCGTCCGTGCCCCACAAGTGCATGTGGGGGTTGTCAACGGAAGGCTGCTTGGGGTCATCGACAGCCTCCTGAGCAGACGCGGGTGCAATCGCCGCAGAGGAAAACAGCAGAATCGCAATACTGGAGGCAACAAGCCTTCTGTCCATGCCAATCATCCGATAAACACCCCGTTTGAGGCTTATCCCCCCTTGTGCTCCTAGTCGAACCTCTGGAAGCCGCTGTCATGTTGCCGCTCCCGAGTCCTCCTCGCGATATTGAGCGCATCACCGAGCATGTCGGCGTTCACCATCTCTCCGTCGAACCGCCCGTGGGCCACGCCGGTGATGATTGACATTACCTTGATCGTGTCCCCGAAGGCTGGATCCTGCCGAGCACCGAAGATGACATTGGCGTTGGGGGACAGCCTGGCCGTCATCAGGTCACAGACCTGATTGGCTTGCTCGAGAGTCATCCACGCACCGCCCGTGACGTGAATGAGCGCCCCCGTAGCACCATCAATCTCGATATCGAGCAAGGGGTGGTTCAACGATTCGTGCACGACCTCTTCGGGCCCTTGATCGCTCTCCCCATAGAGCATCATCGTAACACCGCCACCCTTCATTATCGAGCGCACGTCGGCGAAGTCGAGGTTAATCAGGCTCGGCAGAGTGATCGTCTCCACCACTCCCTTGACTATCTCGGCGATCAGTTGGTCCATGATGCTAAAGGCCTCATCCAGAGGTAGGTTCGGCACGAAGTGCAGGAGCCGGTTGTTATCCAGCACGAGGACTGCATCGGCGGCCTTGCGAACCAGGTCCAGGCCCTCCAGCGCGCGTTGCATCCTCTGCCTGCGCTCAACCGTGAAGGGAGTCGTTACGACTGCTACTACGAGAGCGCCGGCACGCTTCGCCTCGTCGGCTACGATGGGAGCGATCCCCGTTCCGGTGCCGCCCCCCAGTCCGGCGGTGACGAAGACAAGGTCAGCTCCTTCCACGATCTTGGTAATGACGTCACGCCCAGCCTCGGCGCACCTGCGACCGGTGACGGGATCGCCGCCCGCGCCAAGACCTCGCGTGATGTGCCTGCCTACGAGGAGCTTCTGCATGGCACGCGTGTTGTCGAGATGCTGCTTGTCAGTATTGATGGCGACTGTGATGGCACCTTCGACGCCAATGTGTGTGATCCTGTTCATGGTGTTGTTCCCAGAGCCACCGCAACCGCACACAAGGATCCGGGGATCGGGGGGGCCGTAACTTTCCAGCTCCCTGTCGGTCAGTGCAGTTGGTATTCTCCTGCGGGATTGAATATCATCCTCAGGGGTGACCGAACTACTAGGTGCCTCTACCATCAACCCGCCTCGTGCATCCCAGACATCGCTGCCTATTACGCTCCACTAGTGCGTTCTTTGCCTTCTTAACCATTGAGGGGGGAAGACTCCTGTCGGGGCCGATTATCAGACCTAGTGGAAATCGCGGGGGAGATTCCATTCAACACTAACTTCCCATAATCCCTCGATGGTACCGGAAAGCGAGATAAGGCGAAAG
>JASLNR010000053.1 GCA_030745885.1 Candidatus Thalassarchaeaceae archaeon | reverse complement strand
GAGCGGCCGCTGATTGCGAGTTCCTTCTCCTGCATGGCGACCAGCAGCGCCTGTTGCTCCTCCATCCTCAGCATTCGAATCTCGTCGATGTACAGCACGCCCTTGTGAGCACGATGCACGGCCCCGGGCTCGACCCGCTCGTGAGCGGGGGTCGCCAGATCGGCACCTGACTGGAAGGGGTCGTGGCGAACGTCTCCGAGGAGGGCTCCTGCTAGATTGCCAGTGGCATCGACGAAGGGGGGGTCATCGCTCCTCTCGTGCTTGATTAGCAGCTTGGGAATGTTTGCCTCGTCGCCGGCAGTGAGCCGGGTGCGAAGGAAGAAGTAGCCGAAGACGAGGATGAAGGATCCGAAGATGAAGGTAAGGATCTCCCCTGTCGAAATTGTGGCTAGGAGAAGCGCGGCCCCAACTACGAGTGCGATGAACAGGAGAGTGCGGTTGGTTCGCTCGCGCTGCTGGCGCACGTGTGCCCTCCTCTCAGCGATGAGTCTGGAGCCGCGCCCCGCGGGAACGGTTCGGATCTTGGGCTCGTTCTCGTCCTCGAGGTTGCGGTAGACGAGGATGTCCTCCAACTGCTCCCGGGGTAGGAACTCCGTCATCGAGCGAGAGAGCATGGATTTGCCGGTTCCCGGCTCGCCGACCATGATCATGTGTCGGCGTTGCTCAGAGGCCTTCCTGACGACTATAGAGGCGGCCTCCTGACCGATTACTTGGTCGACCAGATTCTCTGGAATAGGGACCTCCTCGGTGGAAACGATATCGATACCCGCTATCCAATCCTCGGCAGGGATCTCGCATAGTGGGTCCTTGTCCTCGGAGACGCCGAAAGCAGCACCATCCTCCCAAGAATCCAATGGGTCGATGGGGGCCTCCTCGTCGACTTGGCCTGCGAGCTTCTCATCGGCCACAATGCTCCCCCGGGGACTTCCCTGCATCTAGCACCTTCTTGAAGGTGCGTCTGCCGGGTCGGAGTCAGAATTCACCGATTCTACTTCCTACTGAGGTATTCCTCACCGTAGTACTGCCACTGCTCAATGGTCCAGCCGGGTGGGAGCCCCTCTTCGGGAATCGGTGGGTGCACAGAGGCGGTGGACTCTGGCTCTGGCTCCACAGAGGCTAGCTCGAAGTCGTGCATTTCCTGCCCTCCGTAGGAACCGCCCTTCCCGCTTTCATAGTCACGATTCATTCGCCGGGACAGGTAGAGCCCAGCGAAAGCCCCCAACCCTATGAAGAGGATTACGATTGCCGCATAGCCGATTATTTTCAGGGTGCTTGTCTCGGGCCCGCCAGTGGGTTCCCCGGCCAATTGGTTAGTATCGTCTTCGTCGATCTGATCCTCCGCATCAGGAGCGCCCTGAGTAGCTGTAATCTTGATCAAATCCTTGGAAACCCTGTCCCATCCATCGGAATCGACCGCCTCTACGTGAAGGGTGAAGTAGTCGCCGACCGCAAGGCCGTTACCACTCGTTGGCACAATTGAGAACGGTCCCAAGTCATTCGAGGTTCCTACCGAGTGGCAGATTCCCACGATGCTGTTGCAGACAGTCCACATCGTCTTGATCTCGGAGAGTTCCAACGGTCCGACGTTCTGTATGGTCACCGTAGGCTCCGAGCCGACATAGGGGTCAACCAGAATGACCTCCAGATCGCCCGCCTGATCATCGGAATGCCATGTGAGGTCCTTTTTATCGAGAACGGTGACGATGATGTCAAACGTGCTCCATTCACCGTGTCGGTCTGCCATTGTTAGGGTAACGATATGGGTTCCCGGATCGGCCCATTCCATGTCGAGGATTCCGTTCAGGTGGTCGTACTGCACCGCACCCGGGGTGGAAGTGGTTGCGGAGAGCCAGATCTCGTCATCTGGATCATCTATATCGAACATCAGGGAAGCTAGGTCAATGGAGGTCATCTGGTCGGCCTTCAG
>JASLNR010000052.1 GCA_030745885.1 Candidatus Thalassarchaeaceae archaeon | reverse complement strand
CTCCAGGCGGAGTTTCCGTCATTGTCGACGTGGATCTCGAACTGCTGCTCACCCAGAGACGAGGTAACGATGTCAATGCCGTACTTGTCCCTGTTGTCTATGGCCCACTGGGCGCCCTCTATGACGTCCTCTATGTCGCCGACGCAGCAGGCAAGGATGTTGATCAGATAGGCTCCGGGAGCGGCTCCGACGAAGCGCAGGCCGGTATCGGGGTCGGTCTGGCCGCCGCCGGTGCCTGCGGCGATGCCCGCGACGTGGGATCCGTGGGTGCTGGAGTCGTAGGAGGTAGACGGGTCCTGCTCCTCGTCGGTGAAGACAGCATCGTAGAACGCGATGATCTTCGGGTCGCAATCCCTCGGTATCGGCCCCGGGTCAGGGTCGAGGGGGTCTGGGGGGTCGTCTAGGCAGGTGAAGGGGTCGTCATCCATGTCGTTGAGGCCCTCGTGGTCACCTCTGATCCCCGTATCTAGGACTGCGATAACGGAGCCCGTCCCATCCAGACCGAGGTCCGTCCAGACGTTATCGACGCCCATCGTGGGCACCGCTTCGTGCATGTCGGGCTCGGCCAGTCCCAGGTCCTCGACCATCACCACGCCGGGCAGAGTGCGCACGCCATCGGGATCGAGGAGTATCTCGAAGGGCACTGTCGCTGCCACGGTGTCGAGGTACTTCGCCCTGAAAGTGACCTCGGCCCCTAGATTCTCAATTGCACTTACGTCTGCATCGGAGGGATGGTGGTCGTAGTCCACGAAGACCCTCGCGCTGCCAGCAGGCGCACGTCGCCACCAGTCCTGCTGAACCTCCGCGGGCTGCTCGATCAGCCACTCGAGACGGTCATCGAGGGAGTTTGAGTCCTTATCCCTGCTCCAGTGCAGCCACCATAATGCATGGATCTCAGACTCCACGCTAGCTACCCACTCGCCATCGGCGTCGTAGCCACCCCTCTCGTTCGACTCGGGTACGATGGAGGAGGCGGAGAGCGGTGCGACTAGCGTGAGCACCAAGAAGGAAGCGAGGAGGGCCCGGCGTCCGCTCATGGGCCTACGGGCCCATGGTCCTGTTTGAGGATTCGGACTTTGCAACTCAACCGGCAATCCGCACGCCCTCGTCGTCGTAGTTCCACTCTATGAGTTCCCAGCCGACCCCCTCTATCGAGGCAATGGTGTCGTCTCTGCCTGAAGGAGAGCAGAGAAGGGCTGCGCATCCCCCGCCACCGGCTCCCAGCGCTTTCCAGGCAGCTAGGGAGCCACTCTCGAGCAATGGCTCTACCACTCCTCTGAAGGGGTCGTGCAAGGTGGTGTCGATCATGTCGACTCCCTCGCAGACATCCTTGAAGGACTGCACCACGAGATCTCTTCGGTCTTGCTGCAGGCCATTGGCCATCGGGCGTGCCGCGGCGCGTATCCTGTGAAGCCCATCGATGACTGATTCGTTGCCCTCCGCGTAACTCCCCCAAACGGAGTCCTGGATGTCCCCGGAGCGTCGACTGGTTCCAGAGTACGCGACGAGCAGGTGCTTGCGTAGCCAAATCCTAGCGGATCGCATCGGCTCGAAGGGGATTATCTCGACAGAATCCCCAAAGAAGAGCAGGTGGTTGAACCCCCCCCTAGCCGAGGCCCAGTGGTCCTGCCTGCCGCAGAAGTTTCCTCCATCGGCCTCCATCTGGAAGGCGATTTCGGCCAACTCCTCCGGGTGCTTGTCCTCACCGCATGACATTATGGCGGCCATAGCGACGTTCAACGCGCCACTAGTCCCTAGGCCGGATCCCCGAGGAGTCTCGAAGGTGCTCCCAAAGTCTCTCGCACCGCTGCCGGGAGTTCCTGTGACACGAACGTAACGGTTGATTGCGAAGTTGACCACCTCTCCACCGAAGTCATTGGAGTATGGATCCACATCGGACCAGCCCCCAGCGAGATCGACTCTGACAGGCGCAGAGGCTTCTATTTGGGGTTCCATGAGGTCTTGCGGGGCTACTACGCATAGATATGTGCTACGACCGAAAATATCGGGTATCGATGGCCCCTCCGCAAAGCATGGCGTCAATCCTTGAGCGGGCGGTAGCGGCCTTCGCCGCGGGCAAACCGGTGATGATTTTCGACTCGGCATTCAGGGAACAGGAGACGGATCTGTTGTGGCCTGCAACTGCAGCAACCCCTGAAGTAATGAGAAGGCTACGTGGGGATTGCGGGGGACTGCTCTTCCTCGCCATCGGCAATGAGGTGGGAGAGTTGTTTGGGCTTCCATGGCTGCAGGATATCCACACACACAAGGCACTGGTGGCTGAACACCCGGTGCTCGGCCAGTTGATTACTGATGACCTGCAGTATGACACGAGGTCGGCCTTCACCCTCTCCCTCAACCACCGCGAGACCTACACGGGAATCACCGACAAGGACCGCTCCCTGACCACTAGACGTTTCGGCGAGTTGACTCGGGACCTGATTAAGGGGGGCTTAGGCAGTGACGCTGCTGTCACCGCCCTAGGCTCAGAGTTCAGGACACCGGGGCACATCCCGGTGTGCAGGGAATCACCGGGAGGCTTGAAAACGCGCCAGGGGCATACAGAACTAGCTGTGGCAATCGCCAGGCTAGCAGGACGAACTCCGTGCACGATCGGAGCTGAAATGCTGGAGCCAGACGGCGATGGTGCACTTTCGGTCGACGAGGCCCGGCGCTACGCTGTACGGCACGGAGTGCCAATGATCACAGGGGATGACATCACCAAGGCGATGGATGCGAAGGATTGAGACAGGGCGAACGGCTGGAGGCTTGTGACAATGGTACGGGTGATGGCTGTCGGAATCTTCGACCTGCTCCACGCGGGTCATCTGCACTATGTCGAGCAGGCTAGGTCACTGGGCGATGAGCTCGTGGTTGTCGTGGCACACGATGATACCGTTCGCAAGCAGAAGCACGAACCTATCACCGGTCAGGAACTGCGTCGAAGGATGGTCGAAGGACTCAAGCCCGTGGACCAGGCCATTGTGGGAAATCCCCCCAACTTTTCCATCTTCGAGATTCTGGAGACCGTGAAGCCCGACCTTATCGCCCTCGGCTATGACCAGAAGCACTCGATAGAGTCGATTCGTGGGGGGCTTTCGAAGCACGGCTACGGACACGTCGAGGTCGTTCGCGTGGAGGGGCTGTCTGACGACCTCGACGGAACCAGGAAAATCATCTCTCGAATTCTGGACCTATGGTCGGGTTCTGAGGGTGGCCCCTACGAGGAGGACTAGGGTGTACACCGGAATCGTCGCTGGAGCCGCCCCGGTTACCGGGGTTGATGATGGTGAAGGAATCCGAACTCTGACAATCGACCTAGATGGATTCTGCGAAGGGCTTCAGACCGGTGCGAGCGTAGCACTGGACGGGGTTTGTATGACGGTTGTGTCCATCGATGGAACGGAGGTCCGCTTCGATGCTATAGAGGAGACTCTAGGGCGGACGACACTTGGGGGGCTCAGCGTTGGAGGAATGGTCAACGTTGAGCGTTCCCTGAAGGTGGGCGATGAGCTCGGTGGGCACATACTCTCGGGCCACGTCATGGCCACAGCGAGAATCATCGGCAGGGAAGAGCGCGGTGAGGGGCTGGACCTGCTGGTTGTTAATCCGGCCAATGCCCTACCTTTCATCATTGAGAAGGGATTCATCGGCATCGACGGAATGTCCCTGACGATTGGCGAGGTTTCGGAAGAAGACTTCGCACTGCACATAATCCCTGAGACCCTGAGAGTGACTACGATAGGCAGCAAGGAAATAGGTGACAGCGTCAACATAGAGGTGGACTATCGGACTCAGGCGGTTATTGAGACGGTGATGAGGGGACTGACTCTCCCACACCCACTCGACTACCCCCCCCCTCAAGACCAATACGAAATGGGGGGCGATTTGTGAATCTGGGAATTGTGTGCGGGTCATTCCATCGCGAGGAAGTAGGGAGGATGCTGGATTTCGCCAAGGACGAGGCTGCTTCGAAGAACTGGGAAGTTGGCGAGGTAATTTGGGTTCCGGGTTCCATGGAAGCCCCTCTAGCGCTCGAACGGCTGCTCCAACACGAGGACATCCAAGGAGCCGTAGTCCTCGGAATTATCGAGAGGGGAGAGACCGATCACGGGCTGGTTATGGGTCAGTCGGTCACTCAGGCGATCATCGAGCTTCAAATCAAGCATAACAAGCCCATAGGGCTCGGTATTATTGGACCCGGGGCTGAACCAGAGCACATTGGGCCACGTCTGGAACCGCATGCAAGGGCCGCTGTCGGAGCGGTAGCAGCGATGGTCGAGTAATCACAGCCTCGTCGCCTTGAGGGTGAATGACAGAGGAATCGGCACGTGGCCCTCCTTGAGTCGCCAATAATTCGGTTGCGAGGGCTCGAAGAGCTCGGGCCAAGGATGGAAGAATAGTTCGTCTCGCTCGTTGATGAGATCGATTCGAAAGCCGTTCTCTAGAAGCGCGTTCATTATTGTGTCATACCTGTACTCCCAACAGTGAGTAGTGCGCTCAATGTCAGCCCCCTCCGAGGCATAGCTGCCTTCACCAATCTCTGAAACCGGGCCCTCGTTGAACAAATCGTACTTCAGAGCCAGTCGAGGGGGTTCTGATTCCTTCTTCAAATCGAGTGCATTAAGCATCGGGGTGCTCTCCTCAAGATACAGCACCCCTCCCTGCTTGGTCAGAGCAGCGCACACTCGTGCCCACTCGTATAGGTCAGGAAGCCAACACAATGCCCCGCGGCCCGTGTACAGTATGTCGAAGCGTTCCCCACCCAGTGCCTCGACGGCGTCGCTGACACTGCTGACGATGAACCGGGAGTCATCAATCCCGAGAATGTCGGCGAATCGCTCGGCCTCGGCTATGGCGTTCGGGGAGAAGTCGAGGCCAGTCACCCGCGCGCCCTCGCGCGCCCACGATAGCGTGTCGGTACCTATGTGGCACTGCATGTGGAGCAGCGTCTTGCCCTCGACCGAGCCCACCTCCTCGATCTCCCACGGGGCCAGTTTCGACTCACCTGCCAGCCATTGCTCGATCCGGTAGAATTCCGCACCACTACCCTGCGCGTGCAAGTGAGCCATCGCATCCCAGGACTCTAGATTCTCGCGAATCGCCTCCTCATCGTCCGCGGGCGGCGGGGCGGTTCTCCAAGCCATGCTCGTGCGTCGGGGATTCTTGATGAAACCCTGTCGGCAGTGCGAGGATGCGATTATTCCTCTATCGCGAATCGTTTTCAGAAGTTTTTCAGAGGCAGGGTTGAAGGACGTCCCACCATTGGGGACGCTCGTGGGCGACGATGTGCGCAAATTGGTGATCATTGGATCCGGCCCGGCTGGCTACACCGCTGGTTTGTATGCCTCCCGGGCCCTATTGGATCCCCTCATGTTCGCCGGATACATGTCAGGTGGCCAATTGATGCTCACCTCCGAGGTTGAGAACTTCCCTGGATATCCCCAGGGAGTGGAGGGGCCGGCCATGATGGTCCACATGAGGGAGCAAGCCGAGCGCTTCGGGCTTGAGGTACAAGACAAGAATGTTGAGAGGGTCGACCTCACTGAGCGGCCTTTCGGCGTTTGGGTCGAGGGGGAGGAAATTCGGGCGGAGGCAATCATCATCTGCACCGGGGCAGAGGCTATCTGGCTAGGAGTCGAGGGGGAGGATGCGCAGAAGGGCAGGGGGATTTCGACCTGCGCCACATGTGATGGCGCTTTCTTCCGCGACGAGGAGGTCATCGTCGTCGGCGGCGGGGACTCGGCCATGGAGGAGGCTACATTCCTGACCCGCTTCGCCAGCAAGGTCACCATTGTCCACCGGCGCGAAGGCTTCCGTGCTTCGAAGGTGATGTACGAGAGGGCCTCCAATCACCCCAAAATCGACATCATGACATTCAGGCAGGTAAAGAGATGGCTCTCCGACGATAACGGTCTAACTGGGGCCATTTTGGAGGACCCGCGAGATGGCTCTGTGGAGGAGATCTCATGCACTGGCGCTTTCATCGCTATCGGTCATGAGCCCATTACCGGATTCCTAGGGGGTCAAGTCGAGACCGACGCAGAGGGATACATCATCCACAGTGAGAACACCATGACTAGCGTGGCCGGGGTTTTCGCCGCTGGCGACGTCGTCGACAAGCGCTACCGGCAGGCGATTACCGCCGCAGGCATGGGCTGTCAATCAGCCATGGACGCTGAGAAGTGGCTGGAAGGCCATCACTGAGGTCCCGTTATGGACAGCGTCGACGTATTCGACGACATCGGTACTTGGCAGGAAAGGAGCTGGCTGAGCCACAGAATGGCCGATGGGGTGTACCTCCTGCACACTGGAATAACGCTCTACTGTGCTTTCGCATGGCTCGGCCCCCACGACTGGATGCTCTGGGGGGTCGTGATCATCTACGGCTCTACCGAGATGCTGTGGCTGTTCAGGGACAGTTTCTGTGTACTCACTGACCTCGAACGACACCTACGCGGCGTTCCAAAGCCGGACTCATACCTTGAGCAGAACTTCATCCGCAGATTGCTCCTTTCTCTTTTTCGCAAGGACATTGTCCCAGAGGTGGCCAAGTCAGTTACAAGGGCATGGGGGCGGATTGGCTTTCTGGTGGCATCCGTTCGACTCTTCGTACCAAGCGTCCCATGAAGAGTCAGCCTGACCGAAGCACACTTGGACAGAACGCACCCTCGGTAGACCGTGTCTGACGGACTTGATGGGGCCCAGAGGGAGCGCTACGCTCGACATCTAGTCCTTCCAGACGTAGGCGAAGAGGGGCAATCTCGTCTACTGGGGGCATCCGTTCTCGTTGTCGGTGCGGGAGGCCTTGGCTCCCCAGCATTGCTTTATCTCGCAGCAGCCGGAGTGGGCAAGATTGGGATTGTTGATCTCGACGTGGTCAGTGTGTCGAATCTACAGAGGCAGATCATCCATAGCACTTCCACCATTGGCGACTCCAAGGCGTCTTCCGCGGCAAGGAGAGTCTCGGACCTCAATCCCGACGTCCTTGTGGAGGCAATCGAGCAGAGGCTGGACCATGGCAACGCCCTCGACATCATCAAGAGATACGATGTGGTACTGGACGGTACTGACAACTTCGATTCTCGCTATTTGATAGGAGACGCTTGCGAGGTGTTAGGCAAACCATGGGTGTTCGGTAGCATCCACAGGTTCGATGGACAGGTTTCGATGTTCAATCTTGATGGTGGGCCTAATTACCGCGACCTATTTCCCGAACCACCCCCGCTTGAGTTTGCCCCTAACTGCGCAGAGGCAGGAGTGCTTGGGGTGCTTCCCGGGCTCGTGGGGACGATACAGGCGACAGAGGCGATAAAGGCTATTCTAGGCATTGGTGGGTCGCTCTGTGGCAAGCTCCTCACCATAGACGCATTAACTATGGAAATGCGCACCCTTTCTTTCTCTGCCAACCCAGATAGGGTGCGAGTTTCGTCTCTCGAGAAGTCAAAAGGAGCAATGTTCTCGGAAATTAGCCCAAAGGACTACGTAAGTCGCCTTGAGAACGGTTGGGCGCCTTTTCTCCTAGACGTCCGCAGGGCAGAAGAGGAGGATATTGTCTCGATAGCTGGAACCGACCTGCGAATCCAACATTCCCAGGTTCTCGGGAGGATCGATGAGATTCCAAGGGACAGGGATGTGGTAATCTACTGCAGAGTTGGAAGCAGATCCGCTGCAGTAGCCCGATTTCTCTCCGAGTATGGGCGACTGGACAATAGTATCTACAACCTCAGTGGGGGCATCCATGCGTGGTCAGAAACCGTAGATTCTAGTTTCATAAAATACTAATTGTGGTAATTTTTTCAATAATACAGTATTTATTTGTGGTAAATTTGTATAAATTATGCCCATTATTGTGACATGTCGACTACTGACGTGCAATATTATTGTATAGATGTGGTTTATTTAGTCTTAAACAACCGATTAATTGTTGTACTATTACTTCATCGATCCGATATGAGTTATGCACGTCGAGGCATCTGGAAGTGCCCCTCCTGCTCCAAGCATCAGGTATGGAAGACGAGGAACGCGGGAGTCAATCATCTCGACCGGAGGTGCGGAAGCTGCGGCGATAGGATCAGAGTAACGCTTGATCGTTCCAATTCCGGTCAGGGGCGTTTGCGAACTGTCGATATTTGGGAGAGGGGGGCTGCAATCAGCTTGAATGAGCTGGAAGAGGAAGTAGGGCGCAGGGACGAAGGAAGGGGGGGTCGAGCGGAGCGCTTTGACGAAGGGGCGGACAAATTGCTTGAGGCGGTAACGCAAGCAGATTTGCCTGTCATTTGGGGTGCTGGTTGGAGGGCCAAGGAGGCACTCTCGTTTCCAAGGCCCTTGAAATCCAAAGAAGTGAGAGCGCAGTTGCTTACTTTCATCGCTGAACGTCACGACGGACACCTGAATGTCATCGCGGACTGCTGGGATGGGGAGGGAGTGCGGGCCACCTTCGATGGAGTGGAATTCCACGAGTTCTCGGACAGCCTGCTGGAAAGAATCGGGGAGCATCTGGCAGAGCGCTTGCTGGGACCGCAACTGGCGACTCTTGAGAAGACTGAAATCATTCCCATGAGGTCTGGGAGGATTTACCTAGACCGACGTGCTGCGCGGTTTCTGCTGGACGTCTCGCTATGCTTGAGGAGAATTGCGCACTACGCCTCGATTACGCTTGAGCAACGAATGGAATGGCAGCGATGGATGATGCGGACAAGGTTGGTCGACGAGCAGCTGAAGGACCTCTTCGGAAACGGCTTGCCAACGCCGGATGGAGGTAGTTTCGGTGGAAAGGGTTTCCAATCCACGTGGCAGGAGGGCATAGTCGCATGCGCCTCTTCTCTCAGGAGAGCTGTCGATATGCCCCCCGAAGAACGCCGCAGTGCCGATATCGTGGCACCGATGATCCGCGATGTCGGTCTCGCGCTAGCAATGGGCCAGACTCCCTCCGAGATACTCGTCGCTCAGATGGGGAAGTCCGCCTCCTACATGGACGGCGGACATTCGGGAAGTGGTGGCAGAGATCTGCACATAGGTAACTGGGAGAAGGGGGTCCTTCCGCCAACTGCTCCACTACCTATAGCCAGCGCCACGACCACGGGCGTGGCTCTGGCTGCCAAGCATCTGGGGATAGACCGATTCCACCTTGCTCCCGTCGGGGAGGGGTGCAGTAGCAGCGGGGAGTTCTGGGAGGCGATGAACTTCGCTGGAGCCCGCGGCCTTCCCATCTGCTTCATGATACAGAATAACCAGATTGCACTGGATACATTCGTCGTGAGTCAATCTGGGGCGGAGACCTTCGGCGATAAGGGACATGCGATGGGGATTCCATCATGGACAATCGACGGCTCGGATCCGGCCAATTTCTACTCCTCGACGGCCGTGGCTCGTGAATTTGCCACGACCGGCGGTGGGGCTACCCTGATTCATGTCGAGACCATGCGGGGCTGTGGTCACGCGCACCATCACGATGACCTCTATCTTGGTGCTGCAAGCGGCAATCCACCTGGCTACGTTGACCGTGGGTTACTCTCCTACTGGGCAGACAAGGATCCAATTCCCAATCACAGGGAACTCCTAATCCACTTGGGTGCGAGCGAAGGGGCTCTAGTGGAAATGGCGGCCGAGGAGGAATCGCTGGTGGAGGCCGCGAGGGCCGATCTAGAGAAGATGGCTTGGCCCACGGGACATTCGGTGACCAAGGGCGTCACCTCTTTGCACGATGCTCCCAGCCATGCTCAGCAACTAGGGAGGATGCAGGATAAGGGAGGGCGTGTAGAATCCCCCCTTGCCCCGGGTGAGCTCGCTCTAAAGTTCTCGGAGGCCTCAAACTCCTGGACGTACAGCCGGGCCATCCAGAACGGAATGGTGGCAATAGCCGAGAAATATCCCAAACAGGCCATATTCATGGGGGAGGACATGGAGGTTGCTGGAGCCTTTGGTATGAATCTCCCGCTCAAGGCCAAGGGGCACCAAGGCAAACTGCTGGACATGCCTCTGTCCGAGGCGATAATCATCCATTCCGCTACCGGGGCCGCACTTGGAGGGATGCGCCCCCTGACTGAGATTCAATTTGGCGGCTTCGCGGCTCTTGCGATGAATCCCCTAATCAACAACGCAGCCCAACTTCGGTGGAGATGGGGTGGCGAGGTACCAATGACCGTAAGGATTCCACTGGGGGCCAAGACTCGCAGTGGTCCCTTCCATGCCAACATGATCGAATCGTGGTTCATCAATGACCCGGGGCTCGTCATCGTGTTTCCCAGCACCCCTCAGGACGCGTACGATCTGCTAATCGAGTCGCACTCCTTGCCGGACCCTGTAGTCTACCTAGAGCACATTGGACTGTACGGTCTGAGGGGGGGTAAGACTGGGTGGGGGAAGTCAATCAACCAACTAGTAGACACTGAATCCGTACACCAGAGGCTCTCTGGGGGCCAGACCTCTGTCGGCGAAGCGAAGGTTGTGCGTGGGGGTCGGGATCTGACCATTATTTCCTGGGGAGCGATGGTCCACGTCGCCCTGGAGGCTTGTTCAGAGGCCTCCAATAAGGGTGTTGAGGTCGAGGTCATTGACCTCAGGACCCTCGTCCCCCTTGACGCGCGGACTTGCGTCGAGTCGGTTCGTCGTACGGGAAAGCTGCTTATTCTGCAAGAATCTCAGTGGTCAGGGGGGTTTGGACATACGGTCAGCAGCAGAATCATCGAAGAGGCATTCTGGAGCTTGGAATGTCCCCCAGTAGTCATTGGAGCTCTAGATACCCCGGTGCCCTTCTCTCCTACTTTGGAGGATCACACGATTCCTTCTGTTGAACTGGTCTCGCGCCATATTGAGGTAGCATGCGCTTGACCAAATCCTCAATCCCACCTAGCAAACAGTCATGTGCGTCTCTTCTCCGGAATGCGATGTGGATGCTGTATACGTTCTGATTGGTTTCGTCTTTCTGATGGGTGGGGGCGAGGGGCTCGTGCAAGGGGCAATTAGAATTTCAGGCAGACTCCAGGTTCCCCCTCTTCTGATTGGTTTTACTATAGTCGCCATTGGCACGTCGCTGCCCGAGCTTGCAGTCGCGCTTGAGGCTGTCAGACAGAGTTCGCCTGAGATTGCTGTGGGCGGCGTAATTGGCTCAAATGTAGCCAACGTGATGTTAGTCCTGGGAACCGCTGCCGTCCTCGGGGTGTGCTCCGACCCGGATGAGGGAATCAAGAGGGACGCAGTTGCGGTAATGGCCGCGACTCTGGTTCTACTGGCCATTGTGTTGATTGGGGGGGCCTCGCAGATGGTTGGTTTCGGCATGATCGTCGCTCTAGCAGGGTACTACTGTTACGCATACATCGATGCAACCAGAACAGGCGAGGAGGTTGAGGTCGGTCACTCTTGGCTTCCTGATCGCTTGGATCTGGCCGTGCCGTCTTGCATAGCTGGAGGTTGGATGATCTGGATGGGAGCTGAATTTCTCGTCAAAGGTGCCACTGGAATCGCTGAGAGCTACGGAATCTCCGAAGCGGTGATTGGACTATCGATGGTCGCCCTTGGCACCTCCCTTCCCGAGCTGGCAGTGACCCTAGTAGCAGGTCTGCGAGGACAAGGTGGGGTGGCGATAGGCAATGTCCTGGGATCGAATGTAATCAACATCCTGGGTATCCTCGGCGCCGCGGCTATCGTCGGCGGAGGTTTGGGAATCTCCAGCTCCTTCGCCGAGAGGGACGTATGGGTAGTCCTGGCAACCTCCGGAATCATTGCTGGCATGCTATTGGGAGAACGGAAAATGGGCAAAGGCATCGGTTCGACGATGATCTTCGGCTACTTGGCTTACATCATCATTCTATACCTCTAATACGAGTGACTCCACCGTATGACCGTGGTCGGATCACAAGTCGGGTGCGTCGTCTTGGCCGCGGGATCGAGCAAGCGTATGGGGCGAGAAAAGGCACTGGTCAAGATCGGACAGGAGACCCTGGTGGGTTTGACGGTACGCAGACTGGCGGCGTATGGGATATCACCGGTAATCGTTACCAGATCGGACATAGAGGGGGAGATTGCGAAAGCGGCCCCATCCAGCAAGGTGCTTGTCAATCCTAGCCCGGATACCGGCAGGACCGGTACCCTACAAATCGGCATCGCCGAACTCGATGCGGGGATGGGCACTGGCTACATGCTCCTGGTAGTCCCCGTTGACCGCCCAGGCTTCTCGGACTCCACCCTAAGATCGCTCATCTCTTCCAAGCAGACCAGTTGCCCGGAGAAGGACGGGAGGGGAGGTCACCCCCTGATTATTTCAGCGGATGACATTGGAAGGATTCGGGATTCCCCTCCCAATGTCCCATTGCGCAATTTGGTGGAACCAGAAAGATTCGAAGTCAATGACCCACTCTTGCACCTGAACGTTGACTCTCCGATCGATCTGATAGAACTATCAGATTCCCTGACCGAACTGTGAATGATGGTTTGATACGCATAATATTCTTCTGTCGTTGGCTTCCCGGGGGGGCATAATATGGACATCATTGGCTTCATCGAGGGTTTCGATCCAATCCAACAAGCCCTAATCGCAGGCCTATTCACCTGGTTACTAACCGCGGCAGGCGCAGCTCTCGTGATCTTCTTCAAAGAACTGGATAGGAAGGTCCTAGATGCGATGCTAGGCTTCGCAGCAGGAGTGATGATTGCGGCCAGTTTCTGGTCGCTGCTATCCCCTGCTCTGGAAATGTCAGAGGGCGGGAACCTGCCGGTCTGGTTCCCAGCGCTTGTCGGTTTCCTGATGGGAGGCATCTGCATGAGGCTGATTGACATGTTCCTGCCTCACCTTCACCCTGGAGCCCCTCCCGAAGAGGCGGAGGGTGTCGAGAATAGCTGGCGCAGAAGCATGCTTTTGATTTCGGCAATTACTCTGCACAACATTCCAGAGGGGCTCGCCATCGGTGTCGCCTTCGGTGCGGCTGCTTCTGGATACGAGGGTGCGACCGTGGGTGCCGCAGTGGCTCTGGCAATAGGCATAGGCATCCAAAACTTCCCAGAAGGAGCTGCAGTCTCGCTGCCTCTCAGGCGTGAGGGGCTCTCCAGGAGGTCCTGCTTCCTGTGGGGGCAGTTATCCGCTACCGTTGAGCCTGTAGCCGCCGTCTTGGGAGCTGCACTGGTAATAGCCGCAACACCAATTCTTCCCTATGCCCTCTCCTTCGCTGCAGGCGCGATGATCTTCGTGGTGGTAGAAGAGCTGGTCCCGGAATCCCACAGAGGAGGGAATGGCGACATCGCCACGATGGGAGTAATGCTCGGGTTCGCTGTAATGATGGTGCTCGACGTCGCTTTCGGTTGATTCCTCTCTGCGCAAGCACAAAGGAACACATCCCCCTCTCAGGTACGTGACCCGTGCTGTCCTAACATGGATGCTGGATAGGCTCGATGAGGGTGAGCGTGTTGCCATAGCCTCGGTGATTGAGGCAAGGGGCAGCGTACCGGGAAAGCCGGGATCCAGGCTGGCTATGACGTCTGGCGGTGCAAAGTTCGGCACTGTGGGGGGGGCGGGTCTGGAGCTAGAGGTCGAGGGCGCCCTCAACAATCTGCTAAACGGGTTCGAGGGGCATTCGCGCAAAATGGGGGGCAAAATACAGACATTTGTCCTCTACAAGGACGGGAAGGGAAAAGAAGTGAGAGCGCTGGACAGCCTTTGCGGCGGTCGCGTTACCGTCGCTATGGAGGTCATTGAACCGATGCCGCACATTCTGATCGTAGGAGGCGGCCATGTCTGCCGCTCCATAGCCACCGTAAGCGATGCTCTAGATTGGTCCCACAGTGTGTTCGATGTCAGGCCCGAATACGCCACAGGGGAGCGTTTTCCCACGGCAAGCGAATTGCATGCTTCTTCCGTCGCCGAGTTTCTGCATTCAGAGGGCGAGCAAACGCTAGTCAGATTCTCGGACGTGCTTCTACTTGGGCATGACTGGGCTATCGATCAAGAGATGCTAATTGGCCTTCTCGAAAAGCGCGGTGAATCGGAAAGGCCTAGGATTGGCGCAATTGGATCCAAATCCAAGTGGAAATCGTTCAGGAAGGCAGCCATCGAATCGGGCCTCGCAGAAAATTTGGTGGATTCGGTC
>JASLNR010000051.1 GCA_030745885.1 Candidatus Thalassarchaeaceae archaeon | reverse complement strand
CCGTCGCCCGATCCGTCTCCGTTGCCCTCGTAGTCCGGGTCGTAGGCATCAGGGATGCCGTCGCCGTCGGAGTCCGAGGCGGCCCCGTCATTGGGGTCGTTTGGATACGGGTCGTCCGCGTCGTCGGTGCCGTCGCCATCGGTATCGGCCGAGTTGGGGTTTGTCCCAGCCTCGAACTCTTCCGAATTGGTCAGGCCGTCTCCGTCGGGGTCGCCGCTGGCATCGCTAGCCGAGTTTGGATTGAGGCCGTAGTTGACCTCCCACCCGTCTGGCATGCCATCGTTGTCGGTGTCAGGGTTGTTCATGTCAGTTCCAGCGTCTTGCTCCTCGGCGTTGGTGAGACCATCTCCGTCCCAATCGGCCCCGCCGTCAGACGGGTCGAGGGGGTCGGAACCATCGGCGTTGACGCCGGTGGATCCCGCCATGAGCACGAGGAGAAGCGCTATCAGCATACTCGTATTCTTCGTTCTCTGCATTTTCGTTTTCACTTCCTAATTTCAGTATAGGGAACCCGCTGTTCCCTCTGTCCGGGCGTGGCTCGCGCTTACCTTCGCGCGAATTCCTCGATCCGGGAGGCGCGGATGGTGTCTGGGAGTGAGCCTGCGCAACGGTTCGTCAACTGTCATAACGCTGCACTGAGCGTCATTCCGGCTGTTTCCGAACTCGTACCTACTTGTCCTAGCTCCTCCTCTTATTTCCATCCAATCTCACGGGCTTTCACAGGGAACCCACCGTTCCCTCTGACTCCGGAGAGCAATGTGCCGTATTTCAAGCATTCCCGTGGGCGAATCAAGGGGTCAAGCGGGACAGCTCGGCTTTGAATCTCGTGCTCCGCAGGAAGTGGATGACGGGAACGACTAGGGTTCCTAGGACCAAGACGACGAAGAAGATGCTGGACCAAAGCTCGATCCCGCGGCCGAGGGACAGATACAGGAGCCAACCGAAGAGGAGCGTTGACCATGGCAGGTGCCTGAGTGTGAACAGGGCGAAGCGCGCGTTGATGATGTCGTCAGAGTAGTACTGGGGAACGTCCTCGGGATTGGCCAGTCCATGCTCGATGCCACAGCGGGCGCAGACGAGGTGACGCGGTCCGATGCCACCGATGAATTGGCTCTCCGGGTAGTTCTGCTTGCACATCCTGCAGGTCGGCATACCGCTTCGGATGAACCAGTTGTGACTGCTCCTTCAAGGCTACGGTCCGACGGGTTGCTAGGCATGCTGAGAGGGGCTTAAGGCTCATTTCCTTCATCGATGGCGTCGTCGATGAACGACGTGTCGATGTCCCCTTCCTCGGAATCGTCCGTGCCCAACTCGTCGGCCATCTCGTTGAGGTCGTCAAGATCTACCTCTTCCGACTCCGGCTCCATCAGATCCTCGACCACTGTATCGGGAACCTGCGAGGATTGGTCCCTAGGAATCTCGGTCTCTTCCGAGATTGGGGACTGTGGTTCTCCCGATGGATCAGTTTCAGGGATGTCGAGCATCGAGATGGGGGAGGCGTAGTCCTCGTCATCATCGAAGCCAGATGCTTCGCGCTCCATCTCCTCCTCCATCTCCACTTCGAGGGTCCCAAGCTCCCAGGGCTCGGGTGCAGACCTCTCCTTCGGCTTGACGATGAGCACCGCGCCAAGGAGTATCATCAGCGCGGAGATGAGGGCGATGAACATGTTCAGATCGCCCCCCATGAGCTGGTCGAACCAAGACGCGCCGAGGGTATCCCGATTCAAGCCACCACCCTCGAGAGAGTACTCAACCAAGGGCTTGATCTGGATCGGTTCCACTCCAAGCCTGTGCACTTCTCCATCTGATGCGACCACTGCGATCCAGTAGTTGCTGGAGGGGCTAATCGGAGTGGGTCCGAGTGCATCGAAGGTTGCGTTCGAGGCTGTGACTCCCGAGGTGACCAGCATGGCCTCCCTTGTGTCCGCGAACTCCGTCGTGCTGGCGTAGACCGAGTAGGAGATGACCTGCGGGTCGTCGGAGGCGTCCCACAGAATCTCGATGTGTGAGCCAGAGGGGTCCCAGTAGACCATGACCTCGTAGATCGCAGGCAGGTGGATGCCCGGATCGAGGGCGATCTCATCCACGGGGCTGATCATACTGGAGGCGAGATTGTCGAACCAGGCGTTGCCGGAACTGTCCACAGCCACTACAGCGACCCACGTCGGGACGTCGGGGACGATGCTCTTCCCACCAGACAATTCCTCGAGCAAGACGGGGGTTTGTACGCTGCGATCGACTACCATGGCAGGCTCTAGGCTGACGGCGCTCTCGAACGGGTTGCCGGCTACCGCGTAGATCCAGTACCCCCCGATGTCTGAGGCGGTGCTGTAAGCGAAGTCTACGAAGACGCCGTTCCCTGAATCGGGTGACCTGTCAAGGAGGGTCGGTGCGGGAATCCTATCCGGTGGGGAGAGGTCTCCGCGGTTGTCGAGGGGGGTCGCGAGGACCATGTTTTCGCCCAAGTCAGTGAGCCGGACGTTGCCAGCGATGTCGTGTACGGTCACCGTGACATAGAGTGGCACAAGGGGGATGATCTCTTCCGAGACCAGGCTATCGGCCTCGGTGCCGTACAGCGCCCTGCTTATCGTAACCTCGAGCTGGGGGGAGTTTTCTATCTGTCTCTGGTCGATCGTGGTGAGGGCGCACTGACCGGAGACCTCGCATTTCGACGAGATGAGCGTGAGGTCGTCGAGGGGATAGTCCGAGGCCCATACCGTGTAATGGCTGAAATCTTCAGCAATCGATCGGTCCCACCTCACGTCGATGGCAGTTCCGTCATCAGAGGGGTGGTCCCAGGCGAGAAGCCCGGTTACTAGGTCGGGAGAGACCCACTCCAGCGAGTCGAGCTCGGAATATGGGGTTGTCTCGACCACGAGCACGTCATCGGCGTTGTGGTTGCCCCAATCATCGACGGCGACGACCCCGATCCAGTAGACGATGCCGTTCTCTAGAGATGCGTTGCCGATCGAGTCGATGATTAGCTCGTCGGTCGTGCAGTCCGGAACGAATGCAGCGGTTGGCCAGCCGTCGACCGTGGTCGGCGCGGTCCATCCGGAAGCAGGGAGCACGTATATCACGTGGTAGGTGCAGTCCTCCTCGTCGTTGGGGGTCCAGGTGACTAGAATTCGGCCTCCCTCGTCTTCGGGCACGTCACTGGCAGCGGTGTCTGCGATCGGAGAGGGAGCGATCCCATCGTTCAGGCCTCCCGCAGTGACCACCGGGCCGACGACGGTGGCGTTCGCGGGATCGAACTGCCCTGCCTGATCGACGCAGACGATGGCGAACCAGTATGGAGTGTTGCCTTCCAAGTCCAATACCGTCGTGTTTCCAGCCGCGAAGGCGAAATCCATTGGATCGGACAGGGCGAGGGCGTTGGTGATCTCCTGCTGGACGGCCCAAATCCTCGTCAGCGAGGGATCTAGTTCACGGCATGCCGACCACTCAGCTGAGAGGGTCCCGGGGTTCCCTCCGGAGACGGGTTCGACGGTCAGCCACTCTGGTGGTGTGGGGACTTCATCGGTTGGAGTGGCATTGCCATTCCAAGTGATGGGATCGCCAAGGGACCCGTCAGGGTACTCGATTGCGATTGTAGCCCGATACTGGCGATCCTCGGAAAGCGAGACTTGGCTTCCGTTTCTGTTCCCGGTAGTGAAAACCGCTGTGGTCTGGGACCAGTATGGCACTCGTAGGTAGTCAGGGAAGTCGTCCAAGTCGTCCTTGGTCGGGGACCACTCTGGGTCATCGGTAGAATCCCACACGTATACCCGGTAAGCTGTCCAAGCCGAATCCTGGGCCGGCAGCCAAGAAGCCTGCAGAACGCCTCCCCCGTCGTTCGGTCTGTCGATTAGGTCGGTGATCATGGTCGGTGCCTCCAGCCTCTCCCAATCATATGTGAGCCGAACCTTGATGCGCCCGTCCGAGGGAGACTGCAACTGAAGGTGAACCGTCGAGGACATGGAGCCGGGTGGGGTGTTGAAGATGGCTGTCTGGAAGGCATTCTGTATGGCTGAGTCGTAGGACGCCAAGTCCCATGTGCCGGTGTAGTTCAGCAGAGTCGAGCTCGCCCAAACCCACGCACCACCCTGGCGTGCCGTTAGGGTCAGAGCACCCTGGTAGAGCAGGATCTCCGAGGAGTTGGCTTGGTTCTGATGAAGCGGGATGAGCATTGGGGAGTCGGGGCTAGCAAGGATCGTGGACATCCCGGGATGAGTCGTGTCCGTGATGTCTATTGTCCTGTCCACGAAGACGGCGGTAAGAGGCTGAGCCCTCCGCTGGAACTCCCTTGGCATTTCATTGAGTGTCTCCATAGGTTGGAACACGCGCAGGCCATCACTCCCGAGAGCCGCTAGCCCCCCATCTTTGGCATCGCCGCCGATAGCGCCGGTCAGTTCTCCGACGGCGATGACCCCATGATCGCCACCGACCTTGACCACGCTGATGTGGTTGGATGAGATTGCGGCCAAGTGCGTTCCATCTGTGGCAAGGTCGATGATGGGCCAAGCCTGCAGCTCTCGTGCCCCCGCCCCCGACTCCATCATCATCGAAGTCCCGTTCCAGTGAACCAGAGGCTGCTCAGCGGTCGCCACGTGCACGCCCCAGTCATCGGTGGCCACTGCTCGAACGTCGTTGCTTGGAATCATGTCGATATTGTAGGTTCCGTTCGCACTGTCGGTGGCTAGATCCCAGGCCGTGACGCCGGGGCGAGTCGAGCCTTGGCCGTTGTGCGAGATGAACAGAGCGGCGTCATGGTGGAGAGTCACGGAGGTGCCGGTCGATGTGTCGTTGACCTGCCTGATCACTGCCTCTGCGTAGACGATTCCCGCAACGGCATTACCCACCAAGCCGTCCGCTCTGCGGATGGAGCCAACGATTGAGAGGTTCTGGTCTAGCACGTTGAGCCCCGTTGGGCCCCCGGTTAGGACCATGCCATTGCCCATCAATGGCGATGGTGGGACGAAGAGATGGTCGATGATGGGCGAGGGAAGTCCATCGACGGTGGTGATGGGATCGTCCCAGTCAGACCTGGAGGTGTTCCAAAGACCGATTCCGCCATGGGTGGACACTAAGATGTGATCTTCGTATTCGACGAAGTCGGTGACTATATTGCTCGGCAGACCTGCAATCAGGCTGCCGTGGCCCCACGACCTGCTATCGAGGTTGAAGGCCTGGTATCCGGCCGAGCTTCCATCGAAGCCCACCAGTCCAACATACATCTTGTCCCCATCCATCAGCAACCCGTCCATCTGGTTATGGAGGGCCATAGGCGTGGATTCGAAGATTCTCTGACTCAGATTGACTGACCATATGCCGCCCCCGAGAGTCGAAAGCCAAATCTCACCATCCCCAAGGAGTATCTCATTTATCGCCTCGAACTGGGTGTCGAAGCCGTACTGCCAGTTGACCGATCCGTTCTCCAGCAGTTCGCCTTGAAGGATTGTTGAGCCTAGGAATGAGTTGGGCCCGGACCCCACCGTCACCCATACGTGGGTACCGTTGGAAATCATCTCGTGGACTATTCCAGAGGGGAGGCCGACCAACGCGTCGAATCCCCCCTCAATCAGACCGGTGCTGTCAAGGCGATCGACCCTGTTGATGCCCGAGGTATCCCCCGATCTGCCTATCGCATAGGCCCTAGAGCTCTCGGAGGGAGCGCGCACTATGGAGCATGCATCCATTCCGGACCCGAGAATCTGGCCGTTTGAGGCAGCGGTTCCCGAGGTTATGACTCGGGTGATTCCTCCTGGGCCGTCATAGTGGGCGACGAGGAGAACGTTGTCGTCGTGCAGCATGCCTCCGGGGAAGACCTTGGCTGCTGAGACTCCTCGATCGGGTGTCAGGGTGGCGATGAAGTTGTTGGAGTTGTAGTTGAAGCGGTCTATGCCATGGTCCTCTATGTCGAATCCAATGTACAGGATGTCATTGGCCTCGTCGCAAGCAAGCGCCCTAGCGTCCCTGTCGCCAATGTTAGAGTTGTCCTCAATGAATGGATCAATCCACTCGTTGGAGATGCCGTCCCCATCGTTGTCTGCAAGGTCGAATCTAGCGACCCCGCCGCCATCTACCCACCATTGCCAAGATTCGAATCCGATGGCAATGTGGACGATGTCATTGCACAGCAATATGTCTGCACCGTAACCATCGGGAATCTCGTCAGTGTTGACCTCCCACGTCGACCAATTGCTGTTGTTTCCTGATAGCCTCATTACCAGTCCGTCGTTTCGGTTTCCCGAACTGGCCCACAGATCGTCGCCGACGACAGCCATCGAGTAGAAGTCGAGCTCTGCTTCCTCGGGAAGGCCGTCTCCAGGAAGCCATGATGACAGCCACGATTCATTGTCGGGATTCCACCTAAGGATTCCGTTCATGCTGGCGAAAAGGTACTCTCCGTCGTACTCGACCATTCCCCTAATCCTTCCATCTACGTCGTTCCACTGGTTTAACAACGTCATATTTCCAGCAGAGAACCTCCGGAGGATGTTATCGCCGTAGGCCACCCAAAGCTCGCAGGTACTAGTGAGGGGGAAGCAGTCACCGAGGTATCGTGCGTTGACGCGTCCGACTTCGCCGATGGTCTCCAAATTCGGGTTCCAAGATCCGGATGACGCATTCCACCTCAGAATCGTTCCATCGTCCCCACCGCCGCCCCAACTGGAGGTCTGGCGAACGCCAATCCATAGTTCGTCACCGACGTGACCCACACCATGGATAACCCCATTGTACCCCAGACGATTTCCCGCGTCTATAGCGGGGAGGCTGGAATTGTTGTTCAGGTTGATCCTGTGGATCTCGTCCCTGGAACTCCAGGAACCGGCCCGCTGAGGTGAATAGTACATGATTTGGTCTATTATGACCGTCTCCGCGGGTGGATAGTCCGGCAGGGTCGGTCCGTTCTGGTTCGAGCCCCGATTCCACTGAATCAGTACCGCCTCGTTGACCACGTCAATCAGAGTGAGCCCGGAATCGCCCCCGGCCCAGATGGTTCCCTCCTCGAGCCCTTTGATCAGGGTGGTAATATCATCGTCGCTGATGATGCCCTGCGTGCCATCCCAAGCGGGCAGCCACTCGCGAGAAGTGAGATTGTAGCGGGCGATACCGATGTTCTCGAAGCCCAGATATACAATGTCACCAAATTTCACGACCCTAGCCCTCTCAGTATCATCGCCAGCTGTCCAGACGTCGATCACAGTACCGTTTGCCGTGTTGATCACGGCTGCGCCCTCGGTTGTTCCGGCATACAGTCGGTCGGTTCCGATGACATCCACGGAGATGACCCAACGGGAGGGCATGCCTGAGCCGCCACCGCCGCCACCGCCCTGACCACCGGTACTCCAACACTCTTCCAGAGTTATCGACGTCTGAGCGCCGGAGGCCCAGTTCCACATGCATGCTCCTCTGTTCGTGCCGGCGTAGATGCCGCTGGCATCGCTTGTGACGTCATAGAACTCGAAGGGATCGTTTCCCCACCCGGGGATGCTGGTCGGCAGGAGCTCCCAACTTGAGCCGTCCCAACGTGCTATACCGCCGTTGCTACCGGCTCCAGTGTTCTGGACCTCTGAGCCCACAAGCAGCCCGCCATAGTAGTCAGTTGCAAGGGTGTTGACATCGGCATCGGGGATTCCGTTCTGGTCGTCTGGGGTCCAGAGGTCGATGATGTCCTTCGTCAGTCTGTCGATAATGAGAACGCCCAGCCCGGTAAGCCCGAGGTAGATGGTGTCGCCATCAACAGCCACCGGAGTTTGTTCGAGGTTGTCGGCCCCCAGAGACTGCCATGATCCGATTATCGTCGGGCCGCTCAAATCAATTCGCATCACGCCTTCCTCCTGCGTGGCGATGTAAGCCACGCCAAACCTAGTTGCAACGTCCCTGATCGAGTCGGAGTCCAGGCCGTTAGAGGTAGTGAAAATTTCGATGACTGACTCAGCGCCTGTGGAGTAGAGGGATATGCCCGACTCTTGATGGCCAATGACTAGGATATCGTTGTTAGCATCAAAATCCATACTGGTAACGTGGAGGGAGTTGAGTCCCTGGATGTAGCCAAAGAATGATGCGTCAACATTGCTGAACCTCAGGGCTCCGTGGCCCGTGGTTCCTACCCACACCCAGCCATCGTCATCCTGGGTGATCTCTGTGATTGATCCGGGATTGGAAACATGGTCGGTGAGGTCAATTGGCGCCTTCCAAACGCCGTCCCTCTTGTCCATGATATTGATGATGCTACCAGATGCAATCCAAAACTCCCCCTGCTGACCATCATCAATGATTGCGGTGACTTCGGCGTCATCGATCGAGGGGCTGCTTACCACGATCATGGAGCCATCGGGGCTCTCCCCGAGCAACCTCCCAAGCGTTCCAGAAGCATCTCCGACAAGAGCCATCGATGAGGCTGGGGCCCTTTCCAGATCTCCGGGCCAGGCACTGATTGAGGCTCCCGATCCGGTCAGCCCGATGTCAGAGAGAGTGTGACCGGAGCGGAACAGCAGGATGTTCGTGTCGTATGCCTGAACCTGCTCGGCACCGAGAATGTAAAGCCATCCTGGGGCCACAGCCAGACCGACGACGGTGTCGGACACGAGCCAGTTGTTAGAGGTCCAAGAACCCAGCCAAGAGGAAGAAGAGAGGTCGATGCGATCGATTCCCGAGTCGGAGGTGGCGATGTAAAGGATATCTTCGGCGATTGCCAAGTCAGCAATCGAGTCGCCCGATAGGTAATCGGACGTGTCCCACACGCTGTGGCTGTCGATAGTAAGCGGCTTTACAGAGCCCGGAGTTGAGATATTGTAATTGATGACATGGACGCCGTGGCCCTCGGTGGCGAGGTAGATTCTGCGGCCTTCGACCAGAATGTCGACAGGGTTCTCGGTTTCGTTCCCCAGACAGAAGTCCTCAGAATACCAGAAGGAGCCCTCGCTCGGCATGAGGTAGTGCAAGCCGCACTCAGTCGCTGACCACAAAACTCCGTGAATGTCAACCGCCATAGCCAGAATCGGGTCTGAGTTTGTGTTGTTGACATCGAGGGGAAAATCTTCTATGGTAGTGGAGTCGGAAATCCGCATGGCATGGACACCCCCGTCAGCGGTCCCCATGTAGAGGGCATCACGACTGCCATCGGTGACTAGGCTGCGACCAGCGACATTCTGCTGGATGTCGATAATGCGTTTGTTCGCGTTTTCATCCAGATGCAGTAGGTCATCGTCCACCAGTAGGTACAGCCTTCCATCAAACGGATTGAACGCGCTATCGTGTATCGTCACCGTAAGTGGGGTCAACGAGAGCTTGGGATCGACGGGCCTTAGTGCCTCTATTACAAGGTCGGTAATCTCAATGCCAGTGGGCAGCTGCCAAGACGCGTCGCTTATCGAATTCGGCTTGAGCGAGGTGTCGAGGACACCGTCGATAAGGGTAGGTGGGTTATCGAGGAAGTCATTCTGACGGCCTAGATCGCCCATTCCCCCCCAGTCGAGAATCTCGGTCTGGGTATTCATCAGGCTCAGTTGCGGCTGATTGGCCCAATATCCATCACTCCCATTTACGGCGATTTCGAAGGTCAGATTTTCAATCACAGCCCCTGGGGCGAATTCGAGCATCAGATCCCCATACGCAGGGGTGCCGTTTCCCGGGTCCGCTCCATCTGCGACCAATTCGATCCAGCCGGTGTCGTTGGTCCCATTGACGCCCCATGACCTCGAGGTCACTGACCTCTGTTGGGAGGTGTCGTCGAAGCTACCTAAGAACTCAGTTCCAGAAGTGGCCATGGAGCACCAAGGAAGCAAAAGCATCAGGAAAACCAAGGACACCGCATAACCGCTACGCCTGCCGCTCGACGAACCTAAGTCCATAGACACGAAGCGAACCCCTCATTGTGCAATTTATGAAAGGTATGGGTAAACGTCTGCGTGCTGCTCACCATCCCGCCCAAGCTTGTAACACTAATATTATCGGAATCGGAGCGCGTCGAAAGCAATTTGGGCCATCATACTGGCGAATCCATAATATGTTCATTTTTGAAGCAATGAAGCCCTTTTGGATTGCAATGCCAAATCAATAATCGTCCAAATTGTGATAAAACCAGTGAAAAATCACGCAATCCCGCGCAATTGATGAGGTTTGAGGTAGCCGTTCACCACGGTATAACATCCCATGTAGGAAAACCTGAGTCACAGTGAGTAAATGAAAAGGGGGGCATTTCAAGGTACGAAGGGCCGATAATGACCCTAGATTGGATAGGATAGCATCATAGGAGATGGTCCAGCCGGGAGCACCCGAGGTGTGGCCTCTGGACAACAAGCGACTGCGTGACGACGCTCTCGACTACCACTCATCCAACCCTGCGGGGAAGATTACTGTCGTGCCCACCAAGCCCCACAGTACGCAACGCGAGCTTTCCCTGGCCTACTCCCCTGGCGTAGCCTATCCGTGCGAGGAGATTCAAGCAAACCCGGAAGACGCCTACAAATACACCTCCAAGGGCAATCTTGTGGCTGTTGTAAGCAACGGAACGGCTGTCCTAGGCCTCGGGGACATAGGGGCTTTGGCCGGCAAGCCCGTGATGGAGGGGAAGGGGCTGCTATTCAAGGCGTTCGCGGATATCAACGTCTTCGACATAGAGGTGGATCGAGTCGACGTCGACCAATTCGTCGAGGCCGTGAAGGCGATTGCTCCGACCTTCGGTGGCATCAACCTTGAGGACATCAAGGCGCCTGAGTGCTTCGAGATCGAACGACGCCTAGTGCAGGAGCTTGACATACCTGTGATGCACGACGACCAGCACGGCACCGCGATTATCTCAGGAGCCGCACTTCTCAACGGCCTCGAGATCGTGGAGAAGAGCCTTAGCAAAGTCAAGGTCGTGATTCTCGGAGCGGGTGCATCGGCCATCTCGTGCGCTAGGCATTACGTCAGGCTAGGGGTGAATTCGCAGAACTTGATCATGGTTGACTCGCGGGGCATTATCACCACCAAGCGCCAAAAAGACGGCGAATTGAACGATTACAAGGCCGAGTTTGCCAGGGATATCGAAGATGGTGACATCGCCTCAGCGATAGAGGGTGCTGACGTCTTCCTAGGGCTTTCCAAGGGAGGACTGTTGGCTCCAGAAATGATAGAGAAGATGGCGGATCGACCGTTGATCTTCGCACTAGCGAACCCTGATCCAGAAATCACACCTGAAGAGGTTCTCAGTGTTCGCGATGATGCGATTGTAGCAACTGGTCGGTCTGACTATCCCAACCAAATCAACAACGTCCTAGGGTTCCCTTACATCTTCAGAGGTGCCTTGGACGTGAGGGCCACAGAAATCACCGAGGGCATGAAGATGGCAGCTACGAAGGCTTTGGCACACCTTGCAAAGGAGCCTGTCCCCGATGATGTGCTCTCAGCCTATGGTGGTGAACAGATGCAGTTTGGTCCCGAGTACCTGATTCCAAAACCATTCGATGCTAGGGTCCTGATATGGGAAGCCAGTGCGGTTGCCGAAGCGGCGGTTAAAGAGGGGGTTTCCCGCCTCTCCTTGGATGAGTTCGATATTGGCTCGTATAGGGAAGAGCTCGAGGCGCGGCTTGGTCTAACTCGTTCGATCATGAGAGGGGTGATTAACCAAGCCAAGCGCGACGTCCAGAGAATCGTCTTCAGTGAAGGCGAGGATCCGACCATTATCAAGGCAGCATCACAATGCATTGCTGAGGGTATTTGCGAGCCGATCCTGCTTGGTCAGGTCGAAAGGATCGAGTCGGTCAAGGAAGAGCTTGGTCTCGAGTTCGAATGCCAAACAATCGATGTCAGATATGATCCTAGGAGGCGTGATGAGTACGCCGTGGAACTGCACAGGTTGCGTGGCCGTCGTGGACTGACGGAAGATGATGCGATTCGTCTCCTCAGGTCAACGACCTATTTCGCCCCAATGATGGTCCGAATGCGTGATGCCGATGGATACTTGGGCGGTGTATCGCATCATTATTCAGACATTGTGAGGCCATGCTTGCAGATTATCGGTCCCGACCCCGATTCCCATAGGATTGTTGGGATGTACATGATGATCGTGAACGGGCAACTATTGTTCATTGGGGATGCGACCATCAACATCTACCCGGACGCAAGGACGCTAGCTGAGATTGCTATCCAGACCTCGAAGGTAGCAAGGAGGTTCGGAGTCAATCCCAAGGTAGCGATGCTTTCGTTCTCCAATTTCGGCACCTCAGACGAGTTGCGGACAGATAGAATCGAGGAAGCAATCGAGATTGTTCGGAAGTTGGAACCCAGTCTCGAGATTGACGGTCCCATGCAAGCGGACACCGCCTTGGTAGCCGAAATTCAAGAGGACTACCCCTTCATGTCCTTCAAAGGTCCAGCAAACGTACTAATCTGCCCTAACCTCGCCTCTGCGAACATCGCCTACAAACTTCTGCAGCGCATTGCCGGTGCTGAGATGACCGGCCCCATCCTAGAGGGCCTGTCTAAACCCGCCCACGTTCTGCAGAGGCGTGATAGTGTTCGAGATGTCGTTCACATGGCAGCCATTTGCGCTGTGGACGCGCAACGCGAATCCAAACAGAGGCTAATCGACTAGGGGCCTAGGACCGGCTCCCAGTACCGCATCGCTGCAGCCTGATGCATACTGCTCGAAGTTCTCGATGAACATCTGCGCGAGCAGGTTCGCGACGTTGTCAAACTTCCCCTTGTCATGCCAAGTCTCACGAGGACTTAGGATCCTATCGGGCACTCCCTCGCAAGTGGAGGGTACGGAGAATCCGAAGCGTTCGTCTTTTACAAAAACGACATCATCAAGGTCACCGTTCAGGGCCGCGTTCAGTAGCGCCCTCGTCCACTTGATCTTGATACGGCTGCTGTTGCCATATCCACCGGCAACCCAGCCAGTGTTGATTAACCAGCACTTTGCGTCGTGCCTCTTGATCTTAGCAGAAAGCAGGTTGGCGTATACTCCTGGGTGCCGTGGCATGAAGGGGGCGCCGAAACAAGTGGAAAACGTAGCTTGCGGCTCGTTGATGCCGACCTCGGTACCAGCTACCTTGGCGGTGTATCCTGAGATGAAATGATACGCAGCCTGTTCGGGAGTCAGGCGCGACAGGGGCGGGAGAGCCCCAAAGGCGTCGCAGGTAAGGAACACGACGTCCTTCGGATGGCCTGCCATCGAATCCGGCGTCCTGTTCTCGATGAACTCAATGGGATAGGAGCCCCTGGTATTCTGTGTGAGCGAGTCGTTCGTGAAATCTGGTGTGCCATCCGCGTTAAGCACGACGTTCTCCAGAATAGAGCCTGGAATCTGCGTGGTTGCATAGATGGCTGGTTCGTCTTCCTGGGACAGGTCGATCAGTTTGGCGTAGCAACCGCCCTCGAAGTTGAATATTCCATCGTCGGACCAACCGTGCTCGTCGTCACCGACCAGTGCTCTTCTGGAGTCAGCGGACAGGGTTGTCTTGCCGGTACCAGAGAGCCCAAAGAACAAAGCTGAGTTTTCATTATCCGTATTCGCCGAGCAGTGCATCGGCAAGATCTCCTTGAGAGGAAGAATGTGATTCATGATGGTGAAGATAGCCTTCTTGATCTCACCAGCGTAATGGGTCCCTCCGATGATGACCAGGCCCCTGTCCAAAGCCAGTATCACGAATGCATCGGATTGGGTGCCGTCACGCTTTGGGCTCGCCTTCAGATCGGGGGCGTGAAGGATTGTGAACTCCGGGTCGTGTGCATTCAATTCATCACTCTCTGCCCTGACGAACATATTGTGCATGAAGGCGGCATGCCAAGCCTTCTCCGTAACCAGTCTGACCGGCATTCTGTAATTCGGGTCGGCTCCGCAGAATGCGTCCTTGACGAACAGTTGGTCAGCATTGTCTAGATGTGCCCTGGCCATACCGAGGAGGTGGTCGAAGGTCTTGGAATCAGTTGATTTGTTGACCTTGCCCCACCAAACTTCGTCGGCCAGACCGGGCTCGTCGACGATGAACCTGTCATTCGGTGAACGCCCGGTACGCTCGCCGGTAGAGGTAAGGAGGACCCCATGGGCGGTGAGTCTCGCCTCGCCTCTTTCGACGGCAATGGAATGGAGTTCTTCCCAGCCCAAGTTCCAACGTACCTCGCCCCTAGGACTCAAGCCATGCGCTGACAACTGCACCGCAGATCCCTGTGAGGAACCCTGCAAACTGGATGTCCTCCGCATAGGGGGTGGAGGGGTTCTACCTTCAAGCGTTGCGGGACAATGGTTTGTTTTGATGAAGTCGGTACTAGCGACCTTCTGTGCTCCGGGAGGGGATGTGATTATGCCATGTAAGCCTCGTTGGAAGAACGATGGCTGATAACGAGCCGGACGACCGAATCATCCGGGAACGCGCGTTCAAGCGTTCATCCGGAGTGGACATCGGCGACATCGATTTCGAGGATCGCGGCATAGAATCTAGGAAGGCCCGTGAAGAGGACGAGGCGATTGGGGCCGTCTTCGATCCGTTCACAGAGATTGGGGCCGACGCTCCGGGAGCGGTCCAAGCCGATGGGGCGGTCATCTCAGCACCCGATAGGGATCTAGTCACAGAGTTATCAATCGAGGGTGAGGGGCGTGTCAATTGGATGCTTATGGCATCCATGATAGTTGTCTACAGCGCAATCAGCATCCAAGTTGGCTCAACCTTCGACCCAGTTCCGGGAACGATTGCGCTTATTCTGCTGGCTGCGGTAGGATTCGCATTCGGCGAGTTGTGGGTCCCTAGGAAGAACATGACGCTGCTCGGCGTCACTTGGGTTGTCATCTCGATGAAGGTCCTGTACGGGTTGGCTATCGAGCTTAGGCATTGGGGCATTATCGGTAGCGATGCCTGGCTCGGCATAGCGCTCTTACTGCTTGTTGGCGCGAACGTCTATGCTGCCTACAGGCACGATCACGATGCCATCGCCGCGCAGTCGACTCTGGTCCTACTAGCCATCGGATCGACGACGGGTTCGGTTCTGGGAGAGGAGGGCGTAGCTGGAATGATCCTTATTGCGACCCTGTTGCTCCACGGACTTGCTCTGCACAGAGAGTCGGGGAACCTAGCATCGCTTGGAATCGCGGCCTCCAACTTGTGGATCGGCATGCACGCCATTACCCCCGGTTTCGAGATAGCTCAGTTGCGAGTGGTCCAGCTAGACTCACCCCTCCTGCTGTTTCTTCTGCTGATGGTCGTTACTGCCCTTAACGCCACAATGGCAGCGAGGTTCGCGCGCAAGGAGAACTGGTTCTCAAGCGGTTTCGAGGCTGTTGGACTGGGAAAACCAGGATTATGGGGGGTTTCTATTTCACTCGGCATGATCGGGGCTCTCCTAGCCGTTGCGGCGAATAGGGACGATCTTGGCTACGCGCTGGGAATGGTAACGTTCCTCGGTGGGGCATTCGGTGGTTCATACCTCGTAGTCCGAGGCGTTGATCGTGAGCGAGTATCGGCGCCTCTGCTCGTATCTGCGTTCATCCTAAGCGTGATTCTGCTGGCAGGTGACAATGTAGAGGACCTGCTCAACCTGACTTCCTATCAGGTCTTCACCATCCTAGGTGCTGCCTCCACGGGATTCGTTATTCTGAGAGATCAGAAAAGCGTCACGGACAGGGTCCTCTGGATTGGTGCTGTTGCCATCCTGATCATGCTCGTGCTTCTTGTCCCCACCGAATCTTCAGAAGCGGGGGGAGACGGTGGTGTGCTACTCCTATCCCTGTTATCCGCGCTGCACATCGGTACCGCGATTCTGGCGTTGAATAGGGAATCGCCGTCCCTCTCGGGAATTACGGTACTCCTCCCGTGGACTTGGGTCCTCTTGGAGGAGGCCTTACAGGAGACCATCAGGACCGTTCTACTGGCAAATGACATCTCAGATCCGGGCGGAATCATAGACCTAGACCCAATACCCCTCGCTCTCTACCTGTGCTTGGCCTCAATCCTGCTCTGCTTGGTGAACGTCAGGATGGGTCACAGGGGCGTGAACCTAGCTGACCGGTTCCTAGGGATCACGGAGGTTTCTGCCTCAATCAGGGACTCCGGCGCCCTGCAACTCTGGAGCCTTGGTCTATGGCTCCCCGTAATCACCATCCTCTTCATGGCCCAGTTCGGTGGTTTCACTGCTATCACGATTCTAGTGGTCCTCGCTTTGCTAGGAGGCTTGCACGTGGGTGCTGAGATTCTCGGATATCGCCCTGGCCAGCCAGAGCAAATCATGGGAATCCTGGCCTTCGCAGTTATTGTCGTTCAATGGAGACATGGGCTGGACGAGGCCTTGATGGGGATTCTCTGCCTATCGATCTCCCCCTTGCTGTTTGGCCGAGACGATGAGGGCAGATTCACCTTTGGAATGGTGCTGATGTCGCTTCCCATTCTAGTTGCAATGAGTGGTCGCGAGGCTTCTTTGATACTCGAGGATACCGCATCTGTTCCGAATCCTGGCATCGGTCTTGCTGCTGTGCTGTGCACGGCTGTCTTGCTAGCTGCATACCTTCCTATGTCCGAGAAGATGGAGAAGATAATCAAACCAGCAACCTCCACCCTGCTGCTCTTGGTCATCACCATCGTTCTCTCGTTGGAGAGTGGAAATCAATATCTCAATATTTCCTCAATTGGCATGTTCGCAGTCACCTCGGTGTGGTTGATTGCTCGTGGGGAGATTAGGGCCGAACTTCGATCAATAGCCAAGCGGGACTCGATTCTAAGTTCTGTCACGGGCGAAGGAGATTCGGTGAGGGACTCCACCCTTGAGCAAGGAACGATTCGTAAATTCAATCCCAAAGTCGCTGAGATGAAGGAGATTCGCCGGAAGATGCGGGAGGCATCCGAAACAGATGATATGGGGGAGCTCCTGACGACGGATGCGAGCCACCGACCTGTCGTCGGTCTCGCCGTGCTGGCAATCGTATTGGGTTCGACTGTTCTGTATGCGGGAATTTTCGGGGATAATCAGGATTCTTGGCCGCTTTTCCTGATTGCATCTGGAAGCTTCTCTAGTCTAATTGTTCTGCTTGTAAGAAACAGGACTAGGGGATTGGAGCTTGAGCTACCGCACATCATGGGGATGGAGGTGCCCATCGCCCTAACCATATGTGGGCTTGTAACAGCTCTCGTCACAGCCCATGTGATTCCTCCTGGGAGCAGCAATATTGTACTCTTGGACATGGCTGTCGTTTCAGTACTGATCCTAGTTCTGGTACTCATCTCACTAGTACATCAGGAGAATCTCCTCGAAAGGATACCCATTGCCATAGACTGGCTAGTGCTCCCGATTCTAGCATCCAGGATTATCGGGTTTCTGGTCATAGGGAGCCTGCCGCCACCCCTATTTGTCAATCCGTTCGAGGGAGATTCCCTAGAGTGGAGAGGTCCTTGGTACCTATTAGAGGTCCTTCTCACTCTTTGTGTGGCAGGAAACTTCTGGATTGATGAGAGGAGGGCAAAACTGGGGCGAGGCGATGGCCCGGACGGAATGGGGATTGGCTTTCGTTGCTTTGCAATTGTGCTGCTCTCGTTCGGACCCGCCGGTCTGCTCGCCGTCCTCAGCGCATCATTCAGAAGTTGGAAGCTTGCCCGACCCTCGGGTCTCGGTTTGGCACTTCCAAGTGGAGTTCTGGCAGTGTTGGCCGTGGGTACGTGGAATGATGCGGTCTTGGATCTGGTTCCGGGTTTCGTGTTCATACTTGGGATGTCGCTGATTGCCCTGTGTGGGCTCACCGTACCGCTAAGGGCAGAAACGTGGACTATGACCCTAGCAGTCGATGGGCATCTTTTCGTTGTCTCAGGTGCTTTGGCGATGGGGTTCATCGATGAGATTCCAATGCCGATCCTCCTGACCGTTATGTCCACTGTCGTATGGGTAGTAGGAATCCTCCAATTGCGAAAAGCGCTCAGAATTTGGGGTTTGGTGGACCTCATTACGGCTATCCTCTGCGCCATTGTCTTCGTCTCTAGCGAGTTGTCTCAGCCATCGAACCTGCTGATTTCTCTAACTGTTCTTGCCTTAGAGCTAGGTATTGTGGCGTGGTTAGGCCTGGCTAATCAGGAAGATCTGGCTAAGGATTAGTGGGGTCCCCTTTTAGTCGGCTCGTGCCAACCTTGATGACGGGCGGGCATGACAAGGATACGTGACTAGGTCTTGGATGTCTGACACTGCTGACGAGATTGAGCACCCTCCGATTCCCCTCGGTCTGAACAAGATGGCCGTTCCAAGGGCGGCTATCGTCCTGTCTATTGGGACGGTCGTCGCACTGATTGTCTCGAGTGTATGGGTCGGCCTTTCTGCTATGGCTTTCCTCGATGATCTAGATACCTCCTTCGGCTCGAAAAACGTCGAGCTGCTGAAGTCAGGTGACAGGTGGGTCTGGGAGGTAGATCTCCTATTCGACACCTGCTCGGCTAGAGGGGACGACTGGGATTGGCCAGATAACCTGTCCGAACAGGACGATGTCTTCCTCTATCCAGGTGAGCTGCGATGCGACTGGGAGCACCAAGGCAGTGGTGATGGCGCGAGCGTTGTTGTCTACAACAGGGGTAACGAGACTCTCAACCTAGTGTTGGAAATAAGTGGGGGAGGGGTTGTTTTTGCGGCCAGTGATCCTCCTGGAGAGCCCTTCATCACGAGAAGCATTGAGGGTAACGAAAGCGTAATTCTTGAGATTGGCTTGACCGATAGTATTGACGAGCGAGAGATTAGCATCACAGCGACTCACGTCTCGGTGCCCGAGGCGCAGGTCCGACTCGATGTGCACATCCTCGAGGGCACAGAGATTCGTGACCTCCACATCACCGACGGCGACAGGATAAATGTTCACTACACCGTCTGGAACGCTGACACCGGGGAGGAGCTGGACGAAGGGGACCTGGTTGTTACGGCGGGTGACGATCCGGCCTACATCGATGGTTTCGGATGGTCTGCAATAGGTCTCGACATCGACAACGACAGGGGTCTATTTCCGACAGTGGACACGGGGACCTCGCACACCACGCTCCTCCCTCCTCCAATCGCTTATGGGAACAACGATGGTCACGAGTTGCAAGATTCTTGGTTGCGCTTTGAGTTGAAAATCAATCAAGGACCGATTGCTTAGGAATCCCGAAAGTGACTTGACCAAGGCCCACGAGGGGGGGTCGTGACCGAAGGAGAGCATGTAGCCCTCACACCTTCCGAAGAGCTCCTCAGTAGGACTAAGGAGCAGGTAAAGCCAAAGTCGGCGAGGAAGGGCGAGCCGTCATTTATCATGACCGAAGAAATGCGGAGGCTCTCAACGCCTTGGTCGGTAGCGTCGATTCGGGCTGGACAGATTGATCCGATGGTTCTCCCAGCCGGTGTGATTCTAGATGCGGCTGCGGGCTCGGGGGTGCAACTGATTGCCTATTCCAAGATTCTGCGACGTCCGGCCCTCGGAATAGAATTAGACGATGGTGTCGCTGAACTCTGCGCTGCTAACATGCAACTCAACTCCGAAGGAGACGTGCAACGCTCGCTCGATAGGGTTCTCGTTGGGGATGGGTCGGCCGCAGACTCTGCAATCTCAGCTTACTGGGCTAGCCTTCGGGAAGGAGGAACAAGGGCTCACCCCCCAATCGCTATGCTACATCTGGATCCAGCCCGCCCCCAAGACGCACAGAGCCATAGTGTCGATGAGATGAAACCCAATCTGAAATCGGTGATGAGGGCGTGGAGCAAGCACCTGCAGGCCGGGCCTCGGGGTCCTGCTGTACTTCTGGACCTCTCTCCAAGACTGGATTCCGTTCAGAGAGCGATGATCGATGGGATTCTAGAGACGTGTTTCCCGGGTTGCGTCAGGACATGGGAGTGGCTGAGCCAAGGAGGTGGCAGAGTCGACCGGTTGACGGTTTGGATAGGTTCTATTTCATCGAAGAATGCGCGCCGCTGCTTGCGCATTGGCAGGAAGAGGGTCATGGGCAGCATCGAGGGAAGTCCCGCGACATCACATGCCGTCACGTTCGACAGGCCTCCTGATTTCGGTGCATGGATTTCGGTAATCGATCCTGCGCTGTTCGAAAGCGGCCTCCAAGAAACCTGGTTGAATAGGGCAATTACAGGAGGGACCGGCTCTTCTTGGATCAGAATCGAAGGGAGGAGGCCGCTATTGATTCACACGGATCCACTAGCGGAGGATGAAGATGTACGGGGATTCGTGGTGGCGACCGGTCAAATTGCTCAACATAGGCTAACTCCTCCCGAGTTACACACCATCGACCTTGTTGCATCCTCAGCGGCTAGTAATGGCATTGGAAAAATTACTCTCAGATGCGGTCTCGAACCCTCCCTGCATCCCACTCTGCAGAGGAGGCTTGACAAGGCCCTGAAGGAGGTTGATGGTGACAGGGCTTTCATGATCGATATGGATCTAATTCGAGGAGGAACGGACCATACCCTGTATGTTGTCTGTAGAGAGCATCACTGAAGCTCGCTTCGGGCTACATTAGTTTGATTCCGTTCGTTTCAAATACGGAGGTCAGGTCGCGTCAGTGCCCAAAGGGCCACCACACAGGTGAACACGGGGGAACCGTATTGGCGAAAGTGAACGAGGCAGAGCTTGGAGACGACTTCTCTTACATCCTACGAATCGCTGATACCGACATCGACGGGCTCAAACCAATCACCTATGGTCTGACCTCGGTGAAGGGCATCGGAATCAGGACTTCGATGCTAATCTGCCAACTCTCAGGAATAGAAGGAAATAGGCTCGGCGGCCATCTAAATACTGACGAACAGGACTTGCTTCGCAGCACAATAGATGACTTCGCCACAAGAGTACCTTGGTGGCTTGTGAACCGCCAAAGGGAGATGGAGACCAACGAAGACGCACACATTATCGCCAATGAGGTAAACATGACGAGGAATGACGATGTCTCTCGGCTCGCTGAGATGAAGACGTATCGGGGAATGCGACATCGAAGTGGGCACAAGGTTCGAGGCCAACGGCTCAGATCCAACGGACGGAAGGGCTCTTCTCTAGGCGTTCAGAGGAAGAAGTGACGAGGTGGAATTGATGGGCGAACCCAAGTTCTCTAGATCTCGGACTCAGACTCCGACCCATCCGTGGAAGCAGGCTAGGATTGACGAGGAGCACGCGCTCAAGGAGAAGTACGGTCTGAAGAAGACCGGCGGAATGAGGGAGATCTGGAGGGAGAAGTCGGCCCTGCGCCGGCATCGAAACCAAGCCATGAAGCTAATCGGGAGGGTTGATGCCTCGGAGGGACACTATGCCAAGGAGAAGAGTCAGTTGCTCGATTCCCTGTTCAGAAAGGGACTTTTGGTATCCGGTGCTGAGATTGGTGACGTGTTAGAGATCAATGTCGAGCACATGCTGTCTCGAAGGCTACAGTCCGTAGTCTACTACCGAGGTTTTGCCCCCTCGATGAGGGCCTCAAGGAATCTGATTATCCATGGCCACATTTGCATCGGAAAACAGCGCATGACCGTGCCCGGATATCATGTCCGCAAGGAGGAAGAGGAGCACCTGCAATACACCTCTGGTTCCCCATTCGCTGATCCCGATCACCCCTTCAGGAAAGATCTGGACGAACGTCGAATATCTGACTCTGGGGATGAGGGGCATGTCCAAGAAGACAGTGCCTCCGAGGAGTTCGTCGAGCAAATCAAGAGGGGCGCAGTAGACGCTCCCACTGTTGATGACACCGTTCCCAAGGAGGTGGAATGATGGGACACAAGGCGATTCTACACATGTTCAGCACGACCAACACCGTCCTAATCACTGCGACTGACCTGACCGGAGCTGAGACGATCTGCAAGGTTTCCGGAGGCATGGTGACCAAAGGGGGCTCTGATTCTGGTGGGCAGTTTGCTGCTACGAGGGCTGCCGAGAGGATGGCAGAGATGCTCTCCGAGAAGGACTTCGATAATGTAATCGTCAAGTATCGGGGCGCCGGCGGAAACCGGTCTTACAGTGCTCCAGGTGCCACAGCAGCAATTCGGGCGCTGACTAGAGCGGGCGTTAGAATCACAAGGATCGAAGACGTTACTCCAATGCCCACTGATGGAACTAAGAGCAAGGGAGGTCGACGGGGTCGGCGAGTGTGAGGTGAAAATATGGTGAAAATCGAGATATTGAAGGAGTCGGATGAAAGGATGCAACTATTGCTGTCGGAGACAGATAGGAGTCTCGCGAACGCCCTCCGACGTTCGCTCATATCTGACACACCGAAGATGGCAATCGACAGCGTAAGATTCCAATTGGGGACCAAAGAGCAGGACGACGAAACTTGGGAGACGACCGGGCCACTACCAGACGAGATGGTGGCTCAGAGGCTCGCCATGGTTCCCGTTCCGACCCAGCACGACCGATTCCACTTCCAGCACGAATGTCCCAACTGCTCCGAACTGGTTGAGGACGATCGCGGTTGTTTAGAATGCCAGATGATCTATTCATGCGTGGTTTTCGGTTCAGAGGAAGGAAAGTGGGTCACTGCGGGCGACTTGAAGCACCTCGGCGACGAGTCTCTGGAGATTCCCGCTGAATACAAGAGCATCCCCCTCACCAAGCTGCTGAAGGGGCAAATGATCGAGTTCTATGCTACCGCTGTAATGGGGCGGGGGCGTGATCACGTGAAGTGGTCTCCAGTCTGCGGGGTCTCCTTCACACCTAGGAAAATAGGTGTAATCAAGAACAAGACGAAGGCTAAAATCCTCTGGGGCATGAACTTGTCAATCACAGCCAAAGACTTCGAGAAGGATGGCAGGATGCATGACATCGACAAGGTCGCTACACTCGAACTCGAGCTTAATCACGTTGGTGAAGGAACAGAGGCGTCTCGAAAATTCAATGGTGCCATAGTCCTCGAAGAAGTCCCCGGCGAGTTCATACTGGACTTTGAGACGGATGGGTCTATGACCTCGAGAGCTGCCTTTGAGAAGGCATCCCATGAGTTGGCAGAGAAATTTAATTCGCTTGAAGAGGACCTCGCCGCAGCTTTGTGAGATGCCAATCCTTCTTTACCGGTTCACTGGTGTGGGTCTATGACCACGAGGTTCGGTCGGGGGCAATGTGGAGCCCATCTAACGCTGCTTTTCGCTATCGACGACCTAGCCTTGGGGCTAGAACAACAGGGGAGCGTTGGAGCAGGTCTGTGTATAGAGGATGGAACTGAGGCCATAGCAAAAGGAGAGGATGGGGGGCGATCACTCGTTGTCTCTTTCCTAGGTGAGAGTTACAATTCCACTATGTACGACGAGGTGCTCGAAGTGCTTTGCTCGGTGGTTCCCGAAGCGGGAGAGTTGGCTTGGGAACTGAGCATCAAGGTGGGACTGCCGGTCTCGCAGGGGTTCGGAATGTCCGCCTCTGGTGCTATAGCCGCCGCAATGGCGTTCCAGAGGGCACTTGGAATTCCTCACGAGGAGTGTCTGAGAAGATCTTTCTTGGTTGCTCACATCGTCGAGCGAAGTAGGTCAAGTGGCTTGGGTGACACCACTGCATTGGCCGCAGGTGGCGTCGAGAGGAGGCTTGTTGCAGGCTCACCTTTCAGTGGGCCCGGGCTAGATAATGGGCCCGGAATCTCCGAGGGATGGACTCTAAACACTCCGATACTCCTGTCTTGGAAGTCCGAAACAGGGGTGCATACCTCACAATACATCGATGACCCTAGATGGAAAAATAGGATTAGCGAGGCGGGAAAGGAACAGATGGGAAAGTTGGGTGTGGGAGTCTGGGACCAATCTCGGTGGTCGGAGTTGATTGAGTCGTCTCGTTGCTTCGCCGAAGCTAGTAGTTTGTTGGCTGATTCCTCAAGATCTGATCTGCTCTCCGCCGTAAACCGAACTATCACAGCAGCGAATCTATCTGAAGTGGTGTGTCCCTTGCTTTGTATGTTGGGAGAAAGCGTCGTTATCGTTCCTAAGGATGCTGAGTCCGATGGAAATTTCTTCAATCTACTCTCGGAGGAACTGAGGGTTGCTGGCCTATCGACATTCAGAAGCAGGGTGGGCCCCCTAGCATGAGTCAGGACCCGTTCCTCATCTTCTCGTGGAAGTCCTCTAGGGGCTTCAGGTCCAGTGGACTAGAATCGAGTTGCGTGGCACCCTTGAGTTTGAGCCCTCCACAGAACCCGTGACGGTATACGATGGCCCCCTGGCCATATTCAGCAACATACCTGTCGACTTGCTTCTGAGTCTTCTTCTTCGGGAACCTGAGGTCGGCACCGAAGAAGTGCTTTGCATCAATCCAAGCGCAAGGGACCCCATTGATTCTCACATCATCCAGAAGTAGAAGATCGGGAGTGATAATAGCCCTGCCCTCGCTCACCTTCTGCTCTGCTAGGAGTTCATTCTGACGGCGGAACCTGACTCCGAGAGAGGAGAAGTGGTCGCAAAGGATGACCTCGAAGACCTCGGCAGCGTTCTGAGTCTCGGTTTGGTTGACTGAGCTAACCCTATCGACTGACTCGGCGAGCTCGAACTGTTCACGATCGCGCTTGTTCAACTTAGAGGGGTTCTTGTTCAAGATATCCTTGATTCTGCTCTTGGACCATCCCCTTCCTGTCAGTATCGCTCTGAATGTGTTGACTGGGGGTGCGTCGAATCGCTTGGATAGCGCTATGACGCTCTCACCGGCTTTGTAGCGTCGGCTGATTTCGTTGGCGCGGCGCATTAGTTTCGAATGCGAGTAGACGCTCTTCTCCTGATTCAAGGCACTGCGCAGGGATAGGGCCTGCTCTAGGGATATTGGCAGGCCGTCCAGTTTGGAGGCAATCTCCTGAACCCTCTCCTCGGGGAGGAAGCCGAACTCGCCGGGAATGCAGGCGATATTGCCGGCCTTGCGCTGTACTTCCTTGGAAACAGCATTTATCCTCCACTGGATGTTTATTCTCTTGGGAGGGGGGTCGATATCCTTCGGTATTCCCATCGGTCTTGGATTGGTGGAGAAGCGGGCGAGAGCACGCTCGACCTCCTCTGATTTGGCCGCCGGTCTATTCTCCTTGTGGGAGTGGTTGTCACTCCCAGAACGCCGGCGGCGTCGTCGGCGGGAACGCCGCCGATTGCCACTCCTCTCTTCACTCAACGGGACGTCCAGAGAAAGGGGCTCCATGAACCCACCGAGTACAAGGAGTCACCGTCGTCGTGCGTAGAAGTCGTAGAACAGATCCCTGATTGGCCATGGAACGAGGCAGATGGCGGCTCCGAGTGACCAAGGCAGATTCATTCTGGATGCGATACGCCAGACGGCTGCGCTTCTAGCGTACCATTGTCCGTCTTCGGTGATGATGAAAACCGAGTCGACTTCTCTCAATCTGGGCGGTCTGGCTTCGAGCAGTTCGTGTCCCTCGTCGGTCTCCTGCCCCATCGTGCGGAGTCTGTTGCCGGGGTGGTGCTTGTCGATGAAGGTAGCCCAGCGACTGCACTTGCCACAGGTATCGTCGAATAGTACGGTGGACTGGGGCATCTTCTCACCTACAGGAACGCGATTCCCGGCTCTAGCGGGAATGCCAAACTGGCCTTCCCGGCTACGTCCTCACCCTCCCCGACCGGATAGACCTCAAGGGACGAGACCGCTAGCGCCGTGGCGATGAAGGCTGAGTTGGCCTCGATGATCTCAGTCTCGTCGAGGCCGTCGGAAATTAGAGTCCTCTCGGCGATCGACCATGTGTGGACTCGCCCGCGCTTCTTCTTACTGCCAGTTGTCAATGCCATCCATGTCTGGAAGATTTCCCCCCTCAATGCCTCGTTCTCGAAGATTTCAAGCGACTGGAGGTGCGCTTGGCCTCCAGCCCTGAAGTCGAAATCCTCTGAGTGGAGGCGGAGTGCATCACGAGCGAGTTCGGACTTCCAAGATGCTGTCGTTTGGATGACGATTCGGCTTATTGCCCCCCCCATGTGGCGCTCGGCGAGCTCACGCAGATTGCGGGCACTATCGATTAGATTTCGCAGGTAGGCCTCACGCGCCAGTACAGGTGCGTCCTGCGAGGAGTCATCGGGCTCGGGCAGGACGTGAGTTGCAAGCAATCCCTCCCCCCCCATGCGGTGCCAGAATTCCTCAGCGATGTGGGGGGTTGCTGGAGCGAGCATCGGGATCCAACCCTCGAGGAAGGCTTGGGCAGTCTCCCGGTCGCAGCCTCCTCGGCGACGGTACCGGTTCCAGTCCGAAAGCATACCAAAGTGACTAATCATTACTCCCTCACGAAGGCTCACGTTCTCCATCGCCCTTCTCCATGAGTTCTGATTGGCTCTCAATCTAGCAATTAGCCATTCATCCATGATGCCTGGAGAGGCTTCCATGACCTGTATCGAGCCAATCGCGTCAATAACTGCGTGTATCTGACGGTGGTTGGACTCGAGAGCGCTGTCGGACCAGTCCATTCCCGCCTCGGGATTGGCTCCGAACAGAATGAATAGTCGGACGGTGTCGGCACCGAACTTCCCAACCATATCCTCCGGGCTAACTGTGTTGCCAAGCGACTTGCCCATCTTGGCCAAGCGGGTCCCCAGCGGCTTGCCGCACGTCGGGCAGTCATCACCGAAGTTGTCGACATGAAACTCAGCGTTGCAGTCGATGCAGAAAGGAGCGGGTGCATTGAGCATGCCTTGACATACCAGCGTGCCGAAAGGCTCACCAATCTCGTTCATCCCGGCGTCACGCGTTGCCTTGGTGAAGAAGCGGGCGTAAAGGAGGTGCATAACGGCGTGCTCGATGCCGCCTATGTACAGATCGACTCCGCCGTCCATCCAGTAGTCTACGATTTCACGGTTGAATGGGGAAGAATCGTTGTTGGCGTCGCAGAAGCGCATGAAGTACCATGATGAGTCATAGAAGGTGTCCATGGTATCGGTTTCACGCCTAGCTGCCTTACCACAAGAGGGGCACGGGGTGATGACGAAGGCGTCATGCGAAGCGAGAGGATTGCCACTCTGCTCCTCACTGAACCTGACGTCCAGTGGGAGTTCGACAGGAAGTTCTGCGGCGGGGACGGGGACTGTGCCACAGGAATCGCAGTGAATTATCGGAATCGGTGTGCCCCAGAAACGCTGTCGGCTGAGAAGCCAATCCTTCAGACGGTATTCCACTTTACCGTGGCCGGAGCCAGTTTCCTCGAGCGAGGCTACTACTGCATCCTTTGCCGCTTCGCCAGCAACCCCGTCGAAGCCGTCGCGGCCTGAGTTGACCATCGGACCATAGCCCTCGAATGCCTCGCTGAGCGGGGCATTCGAATCGTCGCCTTCTTTCTCGACCAGCACGCGACGAATCTCGATTCCATATCTCTTCGCGAAGTCATAGTCACGCTGGTCATGACCGGGAACGGCCATCACAGCGCCGGTACCGTATGAGGCGACAACGAAGTTGCCCGCGTAGATTGGAATCGCCTCTCCACTTAGGGGGTTCACCGCATGGCGCCCGAGGAATACCCCCTTCTTCTCCTTCAGCATATTGATGCGTTCGAACTCGGACATGCGCGTGCACTCGTCACGGAGTTCGCGCCAATTCTTCTCCCACTCGGTCCCCGCACACAACTCCTCACACAGGGGGTGTTCGGGCGAGAGGGTGATGAAAGTCACACCGAAGATAGTGTCCGGCCTCGTGGTGAAGGTTCCGATAACCGCATTGGATTCGACAACTGGAAAGTCGATGTGCGCGCCATGGGAACGGCCGATCCAGTTGCGCTGCATCGCCTTGACATTCTCTGGAAAGGCAATGTTGTCGAGTTCATCGAGCAGCTCGTCAGAGTACTCAGTCATGCGCAGGAACCACTGCGCCATGTCCCTCTGCACGACCTCGAAGCCGCAGCGCCAGCAACGGTTGTTCTTGACCTGCTCATTGGCGAGGACAGTGTCGCAATCAACGCACCAATTGACCGGAGCCATCCTGCGCTCGACCAGCCCACGCTCATTGAGCATCAGGAACATCTCTTGGTTCCACTTGTAATACTCCACATCAGAGGTTGCGAGAAAGCGCCTCCAATCGTAAGAGTAGCCCATCCGTTCCTGATCTGCGCGGATGCTCGCTATGTTGCGATGGGTTACTGAATGCGGGTGTCCGCCCTCTTTCTTTGCCGCATTCTCAGCGGGCATTCCGAACGAGTCGTAACCCATCGGGTAGAGCACGTTTCGGCCCATAAGGCGATGGAAGCGGGCCATTGCGTCGCCAATTGAGTAGTTGCGGACGTGACCCATGTGCATGCTTCCAGAGGGATATGGGAACATCTCGAGACAGTAGAACTTTGGTTTGGAGGGGTCGGCGTCGGCCTCGAAGGCCCTAGCATCCGTCCACGCCTTCTGCCAGCGGGTCTCTACCTCTTGCGCGTCGTATGACATTTCCTCACTCCCATCGGGCTTCGAGGGGAGCCATCAGGCTCCCCACAGAAGCAGTAGAACGGGCGCAAGCCCGCCTAGCAGGGTATGTGAAGCGGGCATTCGTGCCACGTCACTCGACTCGGAGACCACTCTTTGAAGCCTGCCCCGAGACAGCGGTGCCGCCACACCTATGCGACGGAGTCGGCTGGCTTGAGTCGATGCTGGGTGACGGGGAGTTCGACGTCTCGGTCCGAGATGACGGGGTGGAAATCTGGATTACCCAGATGGGGGGCTACATGAACATGAACACAGCCTTCATAGACAGAGAGGCTGGAGTAGTCGCCATCGTCGATCCATTCGATGCCAAAGGTTGGGTAAATGCGCTGGCTGAAGAGGGGCTAAGACCCACCCACCTTCTCTACACCCACACCCATAGGGATCACACAACTGGATACTCGATGATGCTCAAACTGGTCCCCGAGGTGGAGGTGTGGGGACATCAGAAGGCTATGGTCCCTAACCTCCTTGGCCATTTCATTTTCAAGAAGGTGGATTTTACACATACTTGGGATAGCGAGCCGAACAGTACCTTGCAGTGGACGGTGGGGGGCATCACACTCGGCGTCACGCACTCGCCCGGACATGCGCCGGGACACCTTACCTTCCATGGCCACGGCGTTTACCACGCCGGGGACCTGCTGTTCACAGCGCACTCCGGGCGCGTCGACCTTCCCGGTAGCGACCCGCACGCGCAGTGGAGGAGCGTGCTATACGCGCGAAGGCTCCTACAAGGGCTCCCGGGTGATTGGAGGCTAATCCCGGGGCATCGGTACGAGTGGATTGACGGCTCGACTCCGGATTGGGTCAGCGTCAAGCAGGCATTGGCACACAACTTCTCGCTAAATTCGCCCGAGCTCGAGGTCTTTGAACGCCTCCCATGGCAGAGTTTCGACGATGATATCAGCGCTTGAGTCTCAGCAGACGTCGTACCAAGGAGCTTTCCTTCTCCAGGTTGGGGGCGTCTTCTATCCTACGTACGGTCCTGAGAGCATCGATGGGTATCCAGTCGTCCGGAATGAGCCTCCATGGCGTCACCCTCGCCATTATCCCCAGAAGCACGTGGCTGCCCGGAATCATAAACACGCGCAAAGGCGGCACGACTAAGCTCAGTGCAGCGAGGTTTTCGCGAGCGCGCTTTCGTTCGTCCTTGTCGATTCGGCGGCCGAGCAGGAGAGTCGCGAGTATTCCCGCAGTCTCCTTGAAATGCTCCGCGCCTATCTTCGAAGTGTCCCACGCCCTCTCAATCGACTCGCCCCACTTCCCTGGCTCCTTAGCTACCTCCTTGATCTCCGCTTGGGAGTCCTCTGGCAGTTTCCTGAACGCTGCGGCCGCTCCTGTTGCCATCCAAGGCAGCCACATGCCGATGAATCGCAAGCCATTGCCGAGGCGTCCCATGGGCTCTCGTAGTGACGGTTCGGTTTGAGGTCGACGCTTGATTGTAGGGGGTTCCAAAGTTGGATTAACTGAGAGCTTCATAGGTGATCGGGGAAATAATTGGGGGAATAGATATAATGGTCCGTCGAGGAGGCTTGATCCATACAAGATAGGTGTTGTTCCAGCGCAATAATCGTGCAGGTCGGTGAGTGGGGGTGGGTTCATTCGATTATGTAATCAGCATCGGCGGTGCGGCTGGACAGGGCATCGCTACCCCGGGGAATGTTCTCGCGAGGCTGTGCGCACGCATGGGCGTGCACATGTACGCCTACAACGCCTACCAATCAATCATCAGAGGCGGTCACTCCTTCCTCACAATTCGCTGCAGTGACAGGAATGTTCGTACTCATGGCGACACTATTGATCTACTAATCTGTCTCAATCAGGACACTATGGACAGGCACCTCGAGCACATGCGAGAGGGGACTTCGGTCATTTACAACAGCAACACAATCAACCCCGGTGAAGCCGCGGAGGGAGTCCAACTCTGCCCAATGGATGTTGAAGAACTGGCAGGAAAAGGGGCTAACAAATTGATGCAGAACACAGTGGCAATAGCCGTCGCCTGCCAGTTGCTAGGAGTTAGGTTCTCAGCGCTTGAGGATGTGATTGACTTCCAGTTCTCGGCAAAAAGTGAGGAGCTGGCGGCTGGAAACGTGCGCGTAGCCAAGTCGGCGTACGAATACTCGGCGTCCAACTTCCAACCAGCTGCTCAGCAGATGCCATCAGGAGGAGAGCCCCTTGCGGTGTGGAGGGGGAACGAAGCGTTCGCCATGGCGGCGGCTGGGGCTGGGGTCAAATTCTACTGCGCTTATCCAATGAGCCCATCCACAGGAATCCTTCATTGGATGGCTGCGAATGCCAGGGAGCTTGGCATCATGGTGCGTCAGGTGGAGGATGAAATCAGCGTCATCTGCATGGCTGTTGGTGCAGCACACGCCGGTTGCCGTTCGATGTGCGCTACCTCTGGTGGCGGATTCGCGCTCATGACCGAGGGCGTAGGCGCAGCCGGAATGATGGAAATTCCTCTAGTCATCGTCAATGTGCAGCGCGCTGGCCCCTCAACTGGGGTTCCTACCAAGACCGAGCAGGGCGACCTCTGGCAGGTGCTCGGCGCCAGCCAAGGTGACTTCCCGAAGCTAATCCTAGCTCCTAGCAGTCCACTGGATGGGTTCCAGACCATCCCGGATGTGTTCAACCTCGCTGACAAGTACCAACTCCCGGCGATAATCCTCTCAGACCTTTTGATTTCTGACGAGACCTCGACAATCGACCCGAGTCTTCTCGACATGCATCCCGTAATCGACCGAGGCAAACTCATTACAGCGTCAGGAGATGAGACAGGAAGATACGAACGCTACAAGTTTACTGACAGCGGCATCTCTCCCCGCGCTCTGCCTGGAATTCCCGGTTATGAGCATGTGGTAGCAACCGACGAGCAGATGCCCGACGGAGTGCTCATCAGTGATGAGTTCACTCACCCCCACAAGCGTCGCGCGATGGTCGAGAAGCGACAACGCAAGATGGAAGGACTGCTGGCCGATCTGCCGCCCCCTGCTATCGTCGGCGATGCCGATGCCGAGGTGACTCTGATTGGCTGGGGCTCGACCGCAGATGTCATCCGAGAGTCCATCGAACGGCTGGCAGAGGCGGGGGTCGTCGCTAATCATCTGCACTTCAAGTGGATGGTTCCGTTCCACGCTGATGAGGCGGGCGAGTTGCTGTCGTCCTGTAAGCGCACCATTATCATCGAGAACAACTACACCGGGCTCTTCCACCGCTATCTACGCAGCGAGACCGGTTTCACCGTGGACGGTCACATCCGTAAGTACGATGGAGAGCCATTCAGGCCCCATCATATA